>CAYZFR010000025.1:0-10078 GCA_964477875.1 uncultured Myxococcales bacterium | reverse complement strand
GCCTTCCCCCCCCCCCTTTGGGGGGTCCCTCCGGGGGGGGAGAATCGGGCCCCCTTTCTGCCCCCCGCCCCCCCCGCCGTCGCCCTCCCCCGCAACGCGAAGCCGCTGGCCGGGCCGGATACCCGCCGGCACATTCACTTCGACCCGACGCCGGACCGGCCGTCGTCCCGAGCGGGCACAAGCGCTGCACCCGTCGCCCCGACAGGCGTCGCATTCTTCGGTGCGCTCGACCCCGACCGTCCGCGTCGTTCCCCGGGCCTGCTCGCGGAGGCCGAGGGGCAAGCGAACCTTCAGATCGGCCCCCGGCGTGGCCTGCAGACGACGCCAGAGTCCGCCGCCCCGCTTGGGCGGCGGCGGCGGCGGAGCCGCGGCGGGACCGCGGGACTGGTCGTAGGCGCGCCGGGCCTCGGGATCCGACAGCACTGCATAGGCGGCCTGGGCCCTGCGAAAGCGGACCGCCGCCTCCTCGTCTTTGGGCTTGAGGTCTGGGTGATCGGAGCGGGCAATGCGCCGCCACGCGGCCCGCACCTCTTCCTGGGTCGCCTCGGGTTCGAGGCCCAGAGCCCGATAGTGGTCGCCTCCGCTCATCGCTCGACCCACTCCGTGTCGGCGGTAGCGAGGACGGGGAACGGAAGATCGACTTCGGCCAAAAGCTGCTGCGCGGCCCGCACCGAGCGGGCATGGTAGCAGGCCCGCAACTTTGCTTGCTCCTCGACGGGAAGGGGCGCAGGAGGCCGTCGCCGAAGGACGCGATCCAGGGTCAAGGCGGCCGCCACCGACACGTTGAAGCTCTCGGCGAAGCCGCGCATCGGCAGTCGAAAGCAGCCGTCGGCCCCCCGCTGAGCGGCGGCGCTGAGGCCCTCCAGCTCGTTCCCGAACACCAGGGCCAAAGGCCGGTCACTGGGCAGCGCGTCCACGTCGATGCTCCGGCCGTGGACCGCCGCCGCCCACACCTCATAGCCCCGTCCGCGCAGGGCCGAAAAGGCCGCCTCGGGTCCGGGGTGACCGACCAGGTTCAGCCACTTCTCGCTCCCGAGCGCCACTCGCCGGCTGAGCCGGAGCTCGGCCGTCGCCGAGACGTGGTGAACGTCGAGGAGACCGAAGATGTCGGCTGTCCGCAGGATCGCAGCGTTGTTGTGGTCCGAGTAGATCTCCTCCATCACCAGGGTCAGATCTCGGGTGCGGGACCGGACGACCTCCTCGATACGGGCCTGCCTTCGGGCCGATACCAGCGGACGCAGGCGCTCCACGATCGCGTCGGCCTCCAGGCGGCGGAGGCGATCCATCGGGGTGGAGGCGGCGGCCTCGATCATCAGCCGACCTCTGCCCCAGTCGGAGTGACGGGTCCACCCTGGGCGCCAAACCGTGGGGTCGGGCTCGACCCCCTCGACCCTTCCTGGGATCATCCGACCTATGGGCAGCTCTCCCAGCAAGGAACTCGACCGCTTCCCGAATCCAAACCCGGAGCGCGACTACGAGATCCGCTTCACCTGTCCCGAGTTCACCTGCCTGTGCCCCAAGACCGGCCAACCCGACTTCGCGACCATCCACATTCGCTACGTCCCCGACCAGCACTGCGTAGAGCTCAAGTCCTTGAAGCTCTATCTGTGGTCCTACCGCGACGAAGGCGCTTTTCACGAAGCGGTCACCAATCGAATCCTCGACGACCTGGTCGCCGTCACCGCGCCGCGGTTCATGGAGGTGCGGGGCGAGTTTTGGGTCCGGGGCGGGATCACGACCGAGGTCCTGGCCCGGCATGGCCGTGACCCCGCCCGCGCCTGAGCCCGCGCCTGAACGCATGAAGGTCGCCTTCTTCGACTTCGACGAGACGCTCATCGAGCGGAACAGCGGCTCGTTGTGGCTGAGGCACCAAGTGCGCTCGGGGGCGGTCGGGGGGCGAACGGTGCTGTGGGCGACAGGCTGGTTGCTCCGCTACCGGCTCGGCCTCGCGGGACTGGAAAGCGCGATCCGGGTGGCCATTCGGACTCTGGCCGGCCAGCGAGAGGACGAGCTCCGCCGAGAGGTGCGGGACTTCTACGCCTCCGAGGTTCGTCCCCACTACCGCCCCAAGGGGCTGGAGGCGGTGCGCCGCCACCAGGAAGCAGGCGAAGCGGTCGTGCTATTGAGCTCGGCCTCGATCTATCTCGGGGAAGCGGTCCAAGACGACCTGGGCCTGGACGACATCCTTTGCAATCGGTTTGAAGTCGACGGCGATGGCGTATTCACGGGAGAGCCCGAAGGGATTCTCTGCTACGGCGAAGGCAAGCGGGTGCTGGGCGAGGCGTGGCTGCGCGCCCGGGGCGCGGGTCCCTCCGCGTTCTACACCGACTCCATGAGCGACGCCTCCTTCATGGAGGTGGTGGAGTGGCCGGTAGCGGTAAATCCGGATCCTCGACTGCGTCGCTTGGCCAAGCGCCGAGGCTGGCCGATCGAGGACTGGAGAAAGCGTTGAACGCGCGCTCATGACAACGCAGGCCGAACCGACCCGCGCTCGAACCGATCTCAGCGGGAGAGGGTGTCCGGAATGCCCAGGATCAGGCATGGGTCGGGGCTCTGCAGACTGTCGAAGCGGAGGATCTCCAACCCCTGCACGCTTTCCCCTTCTTCGAAGCCCAGGTCGTCGAGGTCCAGCGCGACGGCGTAAAGCTCCAAATCCGTCGTCCCGAGCGATTGCAGGCTGACTTGCTCAAGCTCCTCGAGGCTCGAGACCGGTGAGGCGGCCTCGTCGGGTCCGACGTTGGAGAAGCGCTCCACGCTCGGCACCCGGGCCTCACCGAGACGGACGTAGGCGTTGCTGAGGATGTCGGCGCTGCGGTCCGAAGCCTGGCCCAGCCCTCGCACCGTGAAGGCGTCCCCCGGCAGCGCGCCGAAGCCGCCGTCTCCCCGGACGCCGCCCTCCAGGCCGAGTTCGAGGACGAAGAGATCGGGCCCCGCCCGATTGCTGATCGACGACGCGATCCCGCCCGCGGTGACGAAACGGAAAGACAGGCCTCTCTGCCGACCCGGATTATCGAGGCCAGTGTTGATGGCGTCGTCCTCGAGCAGCGCGGCCCGCTGCCCGGATACGGGCAGCGACGGTGCCGTAGCCAGCGAGCGATTGAACTCGATACGGCTGGACAGAAAGCCGGTCACCTCGACGTTGAGGAGCTCGCCGACGGCGTAGGTCCGCTCACCGTCGGGCCGCCTCAGGGTCAGCTCGGTGGCGCGGAGGAGGTCACCGGCGGCGGTGGTGCGCACCGAGGTCACGACGTCGTCCCGAGGCTCGAGCTCGGCGCTCCCGCCGCAGGCGAGCAGCCCCACGCAGGCCAAGCCGGAAAAGAGGCGAAGAGCCATGGCTGGGGCTCTTAGCAGAATGGGGCCGATTTGTTCGAAATGGTGCACGACGAGGAGCGCGGCCTCGGGTGGAGACAGTCCCGGCAGCTTCAACTGAGGAGCGCACCCAGGCCGAGGGCTTCGAGCTGATCCTCGGCCTGGGCGGCCCAGCCGCGGTTCGCGATCGGGCTGGCCGGGCTGGGGTGAAGGATCCGTCCCACAGGACGCGAGCTGGCCTCTCGGGCCCGAGCCTCGGCGAAGGCCCCGATGCCGAGGACCATGCGCGGCGACAGCTTTTCCAGACTCTCGGCGAGGGCGCAGCGACAGGCTTCGAAGAGCAAGGCCCGCTCCTGGGCGGGCAGCTTGTCGGGCGTCCGGTTGCGGGCGCTCTGTTCCATGAACACGAGGGGGCAAAAATTCAGGACGAAGAAACGCTCGAAGAAAGCGTCGGCGTCGCCGAAGCGCGCTTTGGCCCAGCCCCACAGCCTTGCTCCGCTCACCTCGGAGCGGCGGCAATCGAAGCCTTGGACCGGGCGCTTGGGGTGAGGCCGAAGGGGCTGCTCCACGGCGCCGGTGATGCCCATCCAATCCCGTACCAAAGACACCTCGCCGAACGGCACGCCGGTTTGGACCATGCCCCAGGGGCCGGGGTTCATACCGACCAGGACGACCCGGCCCTTCTTCTGACCGAAGCGGCGCAGATACTCGGCGTGGGGCGCGAAGGCGTAGCGGAGCGGGTTGTAGACGTGGGTGACCGGCGGCCCGAACTTCAGGCCGTCGACTTCGTCAGCGAGGCGCCGGGCCACGTCGACCAGCGCCTTGCTCATGCCGCCGCCTCGCAGCGCCGCATCTGTTCGGTGAGCTCTCGGGTCTCGACCTCCCAGTAGGCCTCGCTGTCGAAGGCGGGAAAGACGCTCGGGAAGGCGGGATCCTTCCAGCGACGGGCGATCCAGGCGGTGAAGGAGACCATGCGCAGCCCTCGGAGGGGCTCGACCATCCGAAGCCAGCTCTCTTCGAAGTCTCGGAACTGGCGGTAGCCGGCAAGAAAGCCTTCGGTCCGCCAGGCGCCAACCTCGCCCCGGTCGCCGATCATCAACCACAGATCCTGCACTGCGGGTCCGATGAGGCTGTCGTCGAAGTCGAGGAAGAACCAGCCCTCTCGCCCGCGCAGCAGGTTTCCCAGGTGGCAGTCCCCATGGATGCGATGAAAGGGCACCGATTCGCTGAGATCGTCGTAGATGTCGCCGATGGTCTCGGCCGCCTCCTTGAAGCGGCTGGCGTGCTGGGGCGGCAAGAAGCCCCGCTCTTCCAGCAGCTGAATCGCGTCGTCGATGAAGCGCATCGAGGTCAGCTGGGGCCGCGCCTTCATGGCCCGACCCACGCCGGTGTTGTGGATCCGCGCCAGGAGACGGCCCAGTACCTCCAGCTCCTCCCGACTGAGCTCGTCGGGCGAACGCCCCCCGGTGCGGGGCCAGATCGCGAAGTGGATGCCCTCCGCCTCGAACAAAGATCCTCCGGCTTCGTCTCGGAAGGGGGCGCAGGCCGGGATCTCGTCGGCCAAGAGGTCGAAGAGAAAGTCGTGCTCTTCCTGGATCTGGTCGGCGGTCCACCGATTTGGCCGGTAGAACTTCACGACCACGTGCCGGTCATCTTCCAGCTTGAGGTCGTAGACCCGATTTTCGAGACAGTGCAGGGCCATGATGTGGCCCGTGGTGCGAAAGCCCAGCCTCTCCACGGCTCGCAGGACGTGGTCCGGCGTCAGGTCGAAGAACTGATCGTCTCGGGTCTTCAAAGAGCGCCCACCTCGGGGAGAGCGCTCGGCGGCTGCGGATCTTCGAGGGGCTCGAGGCGCTCCGGCTGCACCGAAGCCTTGTCTCCCAGACAACCCCGGCCAGCCAAGAGCTCGAGGCTCGCCTGCAGCATCGCCTCTTCGGGGTCGCCCAAGTCGTGGTCGAGATCGTCGGCGGCGGCACAGTCCGGCTCCAAACCACCGAAGTAGTCCCCCTCACCGTCGGCGTTCAAGAGCTGAAAGGTGGTAGGCCGGAGGACCTTCTCGCAAAACGTGAAGCCCAGCTGACCGACCGGCTTGCCGAAGCTTCGACTGCCGACGATGTCGACCTCGACGTGAGGTCGAAGGCCATTGATCAAGAGCTCACTGGCCGAGGCCGTTCCGCCGGTGGCGATGGCTACGATGGGCACCGGCGCCGCGAGGCCCAGGCTTTGCGAGCGAAAAGGCACCCGATCTCCGCAGCTTGCATTGCGCTCGTTGAAGCGGGTCTCGTAGAAGGTTCGGCCGACGAGCCTCATCCCCCCCAAGAGATTGGCGAGGGTCTCGGCCACCGAGAGCAACCCGCCCCCGTTGTAGCGAAGGTCGAGGACCAGCGCGTCGACGGTGCGCAGCCGGGCAAAGGCATCGAAGAGACCCAGCGCGGTGGGCTGGCTGAAGTTCCGTACGAAGACGTAGCCCACGCTTTGACCGTCACGCTCGAGAACCTCGACGGTGGGGACGGGGTCGAGCTCGAAGAAGTCGTAAGCGAGCTCGACGAGCCGGGTCTGACGTCCGGTGTCGATCTCGAAGCTGGCCTGGTCCTCGGGCTCGTAGCGGAACAGGGCCGCGTTCAGGCGACCATCGGCCCGGAGGGCCTCGACGGACTCGCCATTCACGGCGACGATGAAGTCACCCCGCCGCACGCCGGCTTCCGAGGCCGGAGAAGGAGGCTCGCCCGGCTCGGCGCCGTAGACCTCCCGCACGCGGATCCGCCCCTCCGGGTCGGTGACGAGGCTGAATCCGAAGCCGAGGGTCTTTCCTTCGACGAAGAAGCCCCGCTCCTGGCTGACGGTGGTGACGAAGGTGAATCGGTCCGGCGGCTCGACCTCGGCGGTGAGGGCCCTGAGGAAGCTGCCGAGGTCTTGGTGAGCAGAGCGCTCCGCGCTGGCGAGCTGATCTGCGAAGAGGTAGTGGGCCCGCATGGTGCCTTCGACGAAGGCTTGTTGTTCACCGAAGCTGCAGTCCTCGATCTCGGGGGTCGGGAACTCGCAGCCGTTGTAGGTGACGCGCTCGTCGCCGCAGGCGAAGAGCGCCGTCAGCGCGACGGCTGCGAGCCGGCGCATCAGCTGGGGGCCCCCGCCGGCGTGACGAAGGGCGCAGCGAGGAGAAAGGTGTCGATCCGAGCGTCGAAGCGTCTGCCGTCCGGTCGCTCCATCTGATAGCTGCCGTGCATGGTGCCCCAAGGGGTCTGGAGGACGCAGCCGGAGGTATATTCGAACGATTGGTCGGGCTCCAGGTGGGGCTGCTCGCCGACCACGCCCTCGCCCCGAACCTCTTCAACCTTCTGGCTCGCGTCGGTGATGACCCAGTGTCGCGTGCGCAAGGTGGCGGGCTCCGTACCCTGGTTGGTGATGGTGACGGTGTACGCGAAGACGAAGCGGTTCTTCAGCGGCGCCGACTGCTCCTCGAGGTAGCGAGAGACCACGGAGATTCGGATCCCCTCTGTCTCCGCCTTGGACATGCCCTTCATTGCGAAGCAGACGCTAGCAGCCTGACCGGACGACTCAACTGTAGAAGTCCCTGGACACGCTCTCGGGCGGCCGGGGGCCCGGCATCGGCTCCAAAGCGTCGACGATCACGTTCGTCACCCGGTGCCGGCGCTCTACTTTGCCCCAGGCCACCAGGAGGATGGCGTCCTTCGCCATCGCCCGGTGGCGCTCGTAGATCTTGGGAAACACGACCAGATTCATCTGGCCGTCCTCATCCTCCAGGGTGACGAAGACGACCCCTTTGGCCGTCCCCGGGCGCTGCCGGATGGTCACCATGCCCCCCACCCGGACCCGCTCCTGGTCCCTGACTCCCTTCAGGGCCACGCTGCCCAGGATGCCTCGCCGCTCCATCTCGGCCCGCAGGAGCGCCATCGGGTGGACCCGGGCCGACAGGCCCATGATGCCGTAGTCGGCCTGCATCTCCTCCACCGCGTCCATGCCTCGCAGGCCCTCCGAGGGGGTGGGCTCCACCCGACCAGCGAAGAGCGGCGCGCCTCGGTCCACCGACATCACCGTCCACATCGCGGCCCGGCGGTCCGGACACAGGGGCGCAAAGGCCCCCGAGGCGGCCAGGTGAAGGGCGACGTCTTTGGGGATCTCGGCTCGGACGATGGCGTCGGCGATGGAGCGAAAAGGGGCCTGCCGCCGGGCGGCGACGATGCGCTCGGCCAGCCTCTCGCTCATCTTGCCGACCTGGCCCAGACCGAGCCGCACCCCGGGCTGAACGGGACGGCCGTAGGTCCTGCGCCCCTCCGCCGCGTCGGCCCAGGGGGTGTGGACCTTCTCGGCAGCGGAGGACTCGGTCCACCAGGCCTCGGCATGCTCGGCCCGACCTGGCTCCAGAGTCGACTCGAAGTCGCTGCGGATGATGGAGGGGGTGCGGATCTCGACCCCGTGCCGCTTGGCGTCTTCGATCAGGGTGTGGGGCTCGTAAAAGCCCATCGGCTGACTGTTGAGCAAGGCGCACACGAAGGCGGCCGGATGATGACGCTTCAAAAAACAGGAGGCGTAGCCGATCAGCGCGAAGGAGGCGGCGTGAGACTCGGGGAAGCCGTAGCCACCGAAGCCTTGGATCATCCGAAAGATCCGCTCCGCGAAGGCCTCGTCCATGCCGTTGGCCTTCATGCCCTCGATGATCCGATCCCGCATCTGATCGATGTGGATCTGGGAGTTCCAGCCGATGGCGCGCCGGAGCTGATCGGCCTCGCCGGGCCGAAAGCCCGCCACTTCGACCGCCATCTTCATCACCTGCTCCTGAAACAGCGGCAGCCCGAAGGTCCGGCCCAGGATCGCCTCCAGCGCCGGATGGGGATGGTCGACGGGCTCGGCTCCTTCGCGGCGCCGCAGATAGGGATGCACCATGTCGCCCTGAATGGGACCGGGGCGAATGATCGCCACCGCCACCACCAGGTCGTAGAAGGTCCTCGGGCGCAGCCGGGGCAGGGTCTGCATCTGGGCTCGGGACTCGACCTGGAAGGTGCCAATGGTGTCGGCGTCCCCGATCATGTCGTAGACCTCGGGCCGCTCGGCGGGAATGGAGGCCAGGGTCCAGCGATGGCCCTCGGACTGCTCGACGTAGTCGAAGGTGCGGCGAACCACGGTCAACATCCCCAAGGCGAGCAGGTCGACCTTCACCAGGCCCAAGGACTCCACGTCGCGCTTGTCCCAGGCGATGATGGTCCGGCCTTTCATGGTCGCGTTCTCGACCGGGGCCAGCTCCACCAGCGGATCCTTGGTGATGACGAAGCCGCCGCTGTGAAGGCCCAGGTGGCGCGGAAAGCCTCGAAGCTCCTCTGCCCAGCGCACCACCTGCTGCACTCGCCCGTCCCGGGGGTCGAGCCCGCAGCGGCGCAGCTCGGCTTCGTCCATCTGGGGGCTGGACCAGTGGCCCTGGCCTCCGCTGAGGGCGTCGAGTTGGTCGGCCCCCAGCCCGAACACCTTGCCCACCTCGCGGTAAGCCAGCTTGCCCCGGTAGCAGATCACGTTGGCCACCATCGCCGCTCGGTGGCGGCCGTATTTTTGAAAGATGTACTGCATCACCTCTTCCCGGCGCTGGTGCTCGAAGTCGACGTCGATGTCCGGGGGCTCGCCGCGCTCGGCGGAGATGAAGCGCTCGAAGAGCAGACTCATCCGCACCGGGTCGATGGAGGTGATGCCGAGGCAGTAGCAGACGACCGAGTTGGCGGCGCTGCCCCGGCCCTGACAGAGGATGCCCCGAGAGCGAGCGAAGCGGACGACGTCCCAGACGGTGAGGAAGTAGCCCGAGAAGTCGAGCTCGTCGATGAGGGCGAGCTCGTGGGCGATCTGCTTTCGTACCTCCTCCGGCGTGCCGTGGGGGTAGCGCTCGTTCGCGCCCTTGTCGACGAGGCGGCGGAGGTAGCCCATGCCGGTCTGTCCCTCGGGCAAGACCTCGAGGGTGAAGTCGTGGTGGAGCTCGTCGAGCCGGAAAGCGCAGCGATCCGCGACCTCTTCGGTCCTGGCCACCGCGTCCGGCCAGCCCGCGTAGAGCGCGGCCATCTCGTTCGGACTGCGAAGGTAGGCGGCGTCATGCGGAAGAAGCCGGCGACCGGCCTGGTCGAGGGTCCGGCCGATGCGGACGCAAGACAAGATGTCTTGCAGAGGCTTCCGGGTCCGGTCGTGCATGAGCACGCCTCCCGTCACCACCAAAGGAACGGCCCAGCGAGCCGACGCCGACTCCAACCCCGCCAGCCACGCCCGATCATCGGGGCGAAAGCGCCGCTGGAGCGACAGGTAGAGCCGGTCCCCAAAAACCTCCTTGCCCTGCCGGAGCGCGAAAGGGTCGGGAGGCCCGACGTGAAGGGCCACCAAGCCCTCGGCGTGGCGAGCTACATCCTCGAAGGCGAGCTGAAAACCCCCTTTTCCCACCTGAAGCCGGGCCTCGCTCAGCATCCGGGTCAGGGAGGCGTGGCCCCGGCGGCTCTGGGGGAGCAGCACCCAGCCCGGCCCATCGGGCGGCGTCCCGGTCGGCCGCACCTCGGCTCCGGCGATGATCTCCATCCCGTGGCCCTTGGCCGCGGTGTGGGCCCGAACCACGCCGTACATCGCATCGTGATCGGTGATCGCCAGCCGCCGATACCCGAGCGCCGCTGCCCGCTCCACCAGCTCCTCGGGATGGGATGCCCCCCGCAAAAAAGAGAAGTTCGTCGCGCACCGGATTGTTGATATGTTGTGCGGCCAGCTCTGCTCCCCCCGCGCCTGCCAGCACAAT
>CAYZFR010000024.1:0-30181 GCA_964477875.1 uncultured Myxococcales bacterium | reverse complement strand
TCGTCTACCGCCAAGCCGGGCGGCGGAACGAGGACGCCGAAGACGAAAGCGCGGTTGCCGGCCGGCAGGTACTCCATGGGCGGCAGCAGCAGCCACACGATGGTCCCCGCCCCGGCCAAGGCCGCCAGGACCACGCCGATCGCACGGCTGCTTCGGGCGACCAGCCACGCCACCAGGTGCCCGACCTGCTCCTGAAACCGCCGGCCCCACAGGACGAGTCGCGGAACCTTGCCGGTGGTCGTTTTCCGGTTCGACTTAAGGAAGGCGGCCGCGAAGCTCGGGATGACCAGAACCGAGACGATGAGTGAGAAGCCGACCGCGAAGGAGATGGCGATTGCGATGTCCCGCAAGATCTCCCCGACCTCGTCCTGCCACTGCGAGATCGGCAAGAAGACGACGATGGTGGTCAGGGTCGAGGCGAGGACCGCTCCCCAGACCTCCTGGGTACCCAGCAAGGCAGCCTTCGCCACATCGCTCTCTCGCTGCCGCTGGGTGTCGATGTTTTCGAGGACGACGATGGCGTTGTCGACCACCATTCCAACCGCGAAGGCCATACCGGCCAAGGACACGACGTTGATGGTGCGACCCAGGGCCGCCATGCCGAGGGCCGTGCCGAGGGTACAGATCGGGATGGCGACGCTCACCACGAGCGAGGCCCTCCAAGAGCGCAGGAAGACCAAGAGCACGAC
Organism: uncultured Myxococcales bacterium; assembly: GCA_964477875.1. GTDB lineage: Bacteria > Myxococcota > Kuafuiibacteriia > Kuafuiibacteriales > Kuafuiibacteriaceae > Kuafuiihalomonas. The sequence goes on along the minus strand of CAYZFR010000024.1, from coordinate 29,492 downwards.
CACCGCCAAAAAGCCGCCCACGAAGAGGTTCTGGCGGACCAAGGACAGGGCCGACTCGATGTAGTCGACCTGGTCGTTGACCACCTCGATCTCGAGGCCGCGCGACTCCATCTGCTCCTCTTGGATCTGGTCGACGGTGGCCCGGATCTGCCGGGTCACCGTGAGCACGTTGGAGCCCGCCTCCCGGAAGAGCAGAAAGACCATCGACTGGCGGTCGTCGGAGAAGACCCGGGCCCGGGCCTTGCGGAGCCCGTAGTCCACCGTCGCCACGTCACCGAGCCGGATGGGCCCCCCGTCGTCCCGGTAGGAGAGGACCAGCTTTTCGAGGTCCTTCGGCACGTCGGGCTCCAGGGGGGTGCGAACCAGGAGCTGCCGCTTGCCCCAGGTGACGTCACCCGCCGACAGGTCCCGAAGCTCGCTTCGGATCCGGGCGCGGACGTCCCGCAAGCTCAAGCCTCGGCCAGCCAGGGCCTTGGGCTCGAAGACCACCCGAACCTCCCGATCCTGCCCGCCGATCAGCCGGGAGTTGGCCACGCCCGGGATCCGGTCCAGCCGGGGCTGGACGTTCTCGGCTACCCAGGTCCGGTAGCGCCCCGGATAGCGGCCGTCTTTGGCAGTGATGGTGATGACGGCCAGGGGCGGCCCGGTGTCGTCGGCGCTGTCGATGACCGGCTGGTCCGCCGCCTCGGGGTAGTCCGGGACCTGGCTCAGCAGGTTGGTCGCCCGGACCAGGGCCTCCTGGATGGGGGTGCCGACCTCGAGCTCGAGCCGCAGGGTGCCGCGATCCGGCTCCGCCGTCGCCTCCATCCGCACCAGGCCGCTCAGGGTCTTCAGGGCGTCTTCCTGCTCCTCGAGGATCTCGGACTCGACCTCGGCCGGCGAGGCCCCCGGCCAGTCTGTGCTGACGCTGAGGGTAGGGATCGCGATGTCCGGCGTCAGCTGAATGGGGAGCTGGGTCAGGGCCAGGGTGCCGAGCAGGCAGACCAGAAGCACCCCCGACAAGATCGAGATCGGCCGGCGGACCGCCAGCCCGATGAGCCCGCCCCCTTCCACGTCAGTCCTCGAGCTGGAGCTCGGCGCCGGGCTTCAGCCGCTCGTTGCCCCGGACGACCACCCGGTCCTCGGGGACGAGGCCCTCGGCTTCGACGAGGGCCTCGGTGTCGGTGCGTGCGACGACCCGGGCGACCAGGATCTCGGCCGTGCCATCCTTCACCTTCACTACCCGGGTCTCGCTGGGGCTCTGCAAAAGCGCGTCGGCGGAGACGAGGACCGCCCCCTCGGCCTGGATCGGCACCTCGAATTCAACGTCGACCGCGCTCCCGGGGCGCAGGCCGGCGGCGACCTCGGCGTCCCGAGGCGCCAGGCGCGCCCGAGCCGTACGCTGGACCGGGTCCAGGGCCGGCACGATGCCCACCACCTCGAGTGGTCCGGCCGCGGTCCGAGCCACGAAGCCCACTTCGACCTGGGACAGCAGCACCTCGGGGAGTTCGACGATCACGTCGACGTTCTCCATGCTGAGGAACTCGAGGAGCGGATCTCCGGGCTCGACCCAATCACCGGGATCGGCCTGGCGCGACGCCACCACCCCGTCGAAGGGAGCCACGACCCGGTGCAGGTCGAGCTGGGTTTGGGCCTCCAGGCGAGCGGCCTCGGCCGAGGCGAGGTCTGCCTTCGCGGTGTCGACCTCGGAGCGGGCCCGGTCGACCTGGATGGGGGGCACGATGCCGGGCTTCAGATCCTTGATCCGCTTCAGCTCGACCTTCGCGAGGTCGAGGCTGCGAGCGGCCCGCTCGACCTCGGCCTTGGCCACCGCGAGCCGGGCCTCGGGGAGGCGGGGATCAACCCGAGCGAGGACCGCGCCTTGCCGGACGCGGTCGCCGACGTCCACCGTGATGGTCTCGATGGCGCCGCTCGCCCCCGAGGCCAGAGAGGCCCGGGCGTCAGCCGTGACGTCGCCCACAACCGTCCAGACCTGGAGGAGCGCACCGGACCGGACGGATTCGACTTCGACCCGGGCGGCGGGCGGCTCTGGTTGGTCCTCGTCGGGCGCGGCGGGGCTGTTGCGCGAGCAGGCGCTCCCCGGCCCAGACAGCAGGACGAAGGCGAGCGCGGGGAGGACACGCATCGGCGGGACGGTGCCCCGAATCCCTGGCCTTTCCCATCGATAACGCCGGTTCCGGCCGGGAGCGGATGATCGCACATCAACGGCGAATCCCAACTTGTCAAGCCGGGCCGAATCGGATGTATCGCCGCCCGTTAGAGGCCCGTCCGTGATCAAAGATCTGAAGACCATTCGCAACATCGGCATTTCCGCCCACATCGACAGCGGAAAGACGACGCTGACCGAGCGTATCCTGTTCTACACGGGGCGCGTCCACGCCATCCACGAGGTGCGCGGCAAGGATGGCATCGGGGCCAAGATGGACTCCATGGAGCTGGAGCGTGAGCGCGGCATCACCATCGCCTCCGCCGCCACCCACTGTGCCTGGGGCAAGCACCACATCAACATCATCGACACCCCCGGCCACGTCGACTTCACGGTCGAGGTCGAGCGTTCCTTGCGCGTTCTCGACGGCGCGATCCTGGTCCTGGACTCGGTGGCCGGCGTTCAGTCGCAGTCCTTCACCGTCGACCGGCAGATGCGTCGCTACAACGTCCCCCGGCTCGCCTTCATCAACAAGTGCGACCGGACGGGCGCCGACCCTTTCCGGGCCACCAAGACCCTGATCGACAAGCTCAACCACAACGCGGTGATGATGCAGATCCCGGTCGGGCTCGAGGACAAGCACAACGGCGTCGTCGACCTCATCGAGATGAAGGCCATCTACAACGAGGGCGACTTCGGCGAGAAGCTTCGCTACGAAGAGATCCCGGCCGAGCTGATGGACCAGGCCCAGGAGTACCGAGAGAAGCTGCTGGACTCGGTCTCGATGTTCTCGGACGAGCTGATGGAGGCGGTCCTCGAAGACACGGTGAAGCCCGAGATGGTGAGGGAGGCGGTCCGCCGCGGCACCCTTTCACTTCAGCTCACGCCGGTGTTCCTGGGCTCGGCCTACAAGAACAAGGGCGTCCAGAAGCTGCTCGACGCGGTGGTCGACTTTCTCCCTACGCCCTACGACGTGGAGAACACCGCCATCCACATCACCAAGGACGGCGAGGAGGGCCAGCAGGTCGTCCTGCCCTCGGACCCCGAGAAGCCCTTCGTTGGTCTCGCGTTCAAGCTCGAAGACGGACGCTACGGTCAGCTGACCTACATGCGGGTCTATCAGGGCGTGCTGAAGAAGGACGAGTTCGTCTTCAATCAGCGCACCGGAAAGAAGACCAAGATCGCGCGGCTGGTCCGGATGCACGCGTCCGAGATGGAGGACATCGAGGACACCCAGGCCGGCGACATCGTCGCCATCTTCGGTCTGGACTGTGCCTCTGGCGACACCTTCACCGACGGCACGGTCAAATTCACCCTGACCTCGATGCACGTGCCGGAGCCGGTCATTTCGCTGTCCATCAAGCCCAAGGACGCCAAGTCGGAGCAAAACCTCTCCAAGGCGCTCCAGCGCTTCGTGAAGGAAGACCCCACCTTTCGTGCCGGCGTCGACGAGGAGTCGGGCGAGACGGTCATCCAGGGCATGGGTGAGCTACAGCTCGACGTCTACATCGAGCGGATGAAGCGAGAGTACAACTGCACCGTCGAGACCTCGCCCCCGCAGGTGGCCTACCGCGAGACCATCACCCAGACCGCGGACTACGGCTACACCCACAAGAAGCAGACGGGTGGCTCGGGTCAGTTCGGTCGCGTGGTCGGTCAGATCACCCCGGTCGACGAGGAAGAGGAAGGGGCAGAGGACTTCATCTTCGAAGACAAGATCGTCGGCGGCGCCGTCCCGCGGCAGTTCATTCCTTCGGTGGAGAAGGGCTTCAAGTCTCAGCTCCAAAAAGGTCGGCTCATCGGCGTGCCGGTGGTGAAGGTGAAGATCTCGCTGACCGACGGTCAGTTCCACCCCGTCGACTCGTCGGACGTCGCGTTCCAGGAGGCCGCCCGCGGCGCCTGGCGCGAGACCTACGAGAAGGCCAAGCCCCGAGTACTGGAGCCGATCATGAAGGTGGAGGTCGAGGGCCCGACCGAGCACGCCGGCAACGTTCTCACCACCATCATGCAGCGACGCGGCATCGTGCTCGGTTCGACCGAGGAGATGGGCATGACCCGGACCGAGGCCGAGGTCCCGCTGGCCGAGATGTTCGGCTACGCCACCACGCTGCGCTCGGCGACCCAGGGCAAAGCGGAGTTCACGATGGAGTTCTCGAAGTACGCCGTGACCCCGGCCAACGTCGAGGAAGAGCTGATCGCGAAGTACCGCGAGAAGGAAGCCGCCAAGAAGTAGCCGGCGGCGGGTCGTGTCGAGCCGTAACTTCTCGGGCCGGCTCGGCCTCACGGCCGAGCCGGGGGCGCTCTCCGTCGTACTCGCGAGGGCGGGTACGGGACGGACCGCCTTCCTCGTCCACCTCGGGGTGGACCGCCTTCTGGAAGGCGGCTCGGTGCTCCACGCCGTGGTCTCGGGGAAGCTCGAGGAGCTTCGGCGGTGGTACGACGCCACCCTGGCGGGGCGGGGCGTCTCGGACGCGGAGCGAGAGGCGGCCCATCGCCGCCTTCTGCTCCAGACGCCGGACCGCATCGCCCCCGAGCTCCTCGAAGGGACGCTTCACTCGGGGTTCGAGCCAGCCCCCACCCTGCTCCTGCTCGACGGCTTCACCTGGGCGGGCGACATCGTCGAGCGCGCCGGCGCCCTTGGCGGCCTGATCGCCCTCGCCCGCCCCCTCTCGGCCGAGCTTTGGCTGACCGCCACCGTCCACGTGGCGCCGGACGTCAGGCGACTGGCGGCGCCGGTCGATCGCTTTGTTCCCTTGATCACCCGGGCGCTGGGGCTGGCCCCTCGAGGGGAACGCCTGGTCCTCCGGCACCTTCGCGCCGGCGGGCGCCACCTCAACGACGAGATCGACGTGGCGGAGCTGCCGCTTGGCGGGCCCGAGTTCGTGGAGCGGGCTCGTCCCCTCCCCCGTGGCGCCTACACCTTGCTTTCGGGCGGCGCCGAGGGCGCGGAAGCCCTCTTCGGCGCCTGCGCCGAGGCCTACGGCCTGCAGGAGCTCAACTTCAGCTTCGCCGGGCGCAAGCCCCAGCGCACCCGCGGCCTGATCGAGCTGTCTGCCGACGAACTTCGCCAGGGCGAGGTGAGCCGGGGCTATATCGAGCGCAGCTTAGGCCGTAAATTCCCGAATACACCCAACTTCCAGGCGCTGATGCAGACGATCTGGCATCAGGTCGCGACCGCCGGCGAGGTCTTCATGGTGGGCCTGCTGCTCCCCGACGGGACGGTCAACGGGGGCACCGGCTGGGCGGCGGAGTTGGCGAAGCACTTCCATAAACCGGTCCACCTCTTCGACCAGGAGCGCCGCCAGTGGCTCGACTGGACCGGCGATGCCTGGACGCCCGCCGACCCGCCCCGCATCAACCACGCCCGCTTCACCGGCACCGGTACCCGCTACCTCAACCACACCGGCCGCGAAGCCATCCAAGCCCTGTTCGCCCGCACCTTCGACGGAGTGTTCCCCCGATAGAGGAGACGGTGCCACCCCCCATTTTTCTCGGCGCGTGCCGCTCGAAGACGGGGGCGGCGCCGTTTGGGGACGCGCCTCGACGGCGAAAACGGGGGGTGGCACCCTTTCCCTTCCCTTCCCTTCCGAGCTCCTGTGATCCCCTCTCATTGCCAAGCGGAAAGCCGGGGGGGGACAGTGGTCGGATGGCGGCGCTCCGACCTGTCCCCTGCAGCGCGCGGCTTCGATACGCGCCCTTCGAAGACGTCGAGAGCTTTCATGGCCTGGTCGCCGACCCATACATCCGCCGCTACCTCTTCGACGGGGAGGTGATGTCCAAGACCTGGACCCAGACCACCCTCGCCAAGTCCACGGAGCGCGACGAAGCAGCTGGCCTGGGCCTGTGGAACGTTCGCAGACAGAGCGACGGTGAAACGATCGGCTTTTGCGGCTTCTTCGTCTTCGGCGAAGAGGTCGGTCCCACGCCCCAGCTGATCTTCGCGGTCAAAGAGCCCCACGCCGGGAAGGGCTACGCGACCGAGATGGGCCGCGCCCTCGTCCAGCACGCCCGCCGCCACGCCGGCCTTGACGAGATCCCGAGCTGCATGGACGAGCCAAATCGCGGCTCGCTCCGGGTCTTGCTCAAGCTCGGATTCGACCGGGTGGGCGAGGTGCCGGGGGCCTTCGGCGAAAAGATCCTGATGCGCCTGTCGGCCGAAGCGACCTCCGCCGATGCACGAGTCCGGGCCTATTTGGGCATGAGTCTCGATGGCTTCATCGCCGGCCCCGAACACGACCTGAGCTGGCTCCCCGACGAGGTGGGCTCGCCGAGCGAGGGAGCCCTGGACTTCGAGTCCTTCAAAGAGCAGGTCGGCGCTCTGCTGATGGGACGAACCACTTTCGACGTCACCGCCGGTCTCAACGACGAGTGGCCCCACGCCCATCGCCCCGTCCTGGTCGCGACCAGTCGCCGGCTCGACTCGGAGATTCCCAACGTGCGCGCGGAGCGTGGAGCCATTCAGGAGCTGGTCGGCCGAGGGCTGGGGGCTGCTGACGGTCGGGACCTCTACATCGACGGCGGCACCATCGTTCGGGCGGCCCTCGACGCAGGCCTCGTCGACGAGCTGACCATCACCATCGTGCCGAAGCTCCTCGGGGGCGGCATCCCCCTCTTCGCAAGGACGTGCTCGCGCCAGGACTTCGAGCTCCTCGGTACCGGCACCCTCGGGCAAGATCTCGCCCAACTTCGACTCCGTCCAAAAGGACGCCCCGCTACCTGACCGAAGCGCCTGCGGAAAGCGCGGGGCCTTTGAGGCACGGAACGCAGGGTGCTACGACCCGCCTGTGACCGGCACCCAAGTCCTGGAGCACGTCCAGATCCCGATGGCCGACGGCTGCCGATTATCGGCGAGGATCTGGATGCCCGAGGACGCCCATGCGCAGCCCGTTCCCGCCATCCTCGAATACATCCCGTACCGATATCGAGACTTCACGGCGCTGAGGGACGCCCGCATTCACCAGACCTTCGCCCGAGAGGGATACGCATCGATCCGCGTCGACCTGCGCGGGAGCGGTAACTCGGAGGGCGTCCTCAGGGACGAGTACCTCGCCCAGGAGCTCGACGACGGCGTCACCCTCATCGAATGGATCGCCGAGCAATCCTGGTGCAGCGGCAAGGTCGGCGTCTTCGGCCTCTCCTGGGGGGGCTTCAACGGGCTCATGCTCGCTGCCCGCCGGCCGGCACCTCTGGCCGCCGTGATCAGCGTATGCTCCTCCGACGATCGCTACGCCGACGACGTCCACTACATGGGGGGCTGCCTGCTGACCGATAACCTCTCCTGGGCGTCGAACATGTTCGCCTACAACGCCTGCCCACCCGATCCGGAGCTCCGAGGCCCGAGGTGGCGAGACGAATGGCTGAAGCGCCTGGAGGAGAGCGGCCTCTGGATCGTGCCCTGGCTTCGGCATCAGCATCGAGACGACTACTGGAAGCACGCTTCGGTGTGCGAAGCCTACGAAGACATCCAAGTTCCCGTCTACGCCGTGGGCGGCTGGGCCGACGGTTATACCAACACTGTCCTCCGTCTGGTCGAAAACCTCGAGTCTCCCTGCAAGGGACTCATCGGCGCCTGGGGCCACAAGTATCCCCATCAGGCTGCGGTCGGCACACCGATCGGATTCCTGAGCGAGTGTGTTCGCTGGTGGGACCACTGGCTCAAAGGCGTCGATACGGGCATCGACGAGGAGCCGAGGCTCCGGGTGTGGATGCAGGACAGCGTCTCGCCCCTGTCCCCGGCCCGACCTGGACGCTGGGTGGCCGAGGAGGCCTGGCCGAGCCCCCGGACCGAATGGCAGACGCTCCACCTCGGTCCCCGGGGGCTCTTCGAGGACGAGGTCGAGTCCGAAGACCTTACGATTCAGAGCCCCCTCAGCGTCGGGCTGTTCGCCGGTAAGTGGTACTCTTATGCCGGCGAGACCGATCTGCCTTTCGACCAGCGCGAAGAGGACGGCGGCGCCCTGGTTTTCGACAGCGCCCCCCTTCAGGCGCCGGTGGAAGTGTTGGGCGCGCCGGAGGTCCATCTTCGTCTCGAGGTCGATCGACCGGTGGCGATGATCGCGGTCCGCCTCGGCGACGTCGCCCCCGACGGAGCGGTAGCCCGGGCGACCTATGGTGTCCTCAATCTGACCCACCGCTACTCCCACGAGCACCCCGAGCCCCTGCCGGTCGGCGAGTGGTTCGACGTCCGGGTGCCTCTCAACCACTTCGGCCAGCGTTTTCAGGCCGGCCGCCGGATACGGCTCGCCCTCTCTACCTCCTACTGGCCCCTGATCTGGCCCTCGCCCGAGCCGGTTCGGATGCGGCTGCGGACCGGGGACTGCGAGTTGCACCTTCCGATCAGACCACCTCGGGCCGAGGACGAAGCCCTGCCGCCCTTCGCCGACCCGGTCGAGGTCGCAGGCGTTCGCTACACCTTGCTCGAACCCGCCCGCAAGGAGTGGTCGGTGGTGCACAACCTGGCGACCAACGAGTCGGCCCTGCAGATCGTCAACCACGACATGCGCCATCGGCTGGAGGACATCGACTGGGAGATCGAGCGACGCGTCGACGAGCGCTACGCCTACCGAAACTACCGCTACGACTCGGTGAGAGGCGAAGTGAGCGCCGTCCGCGCTTTCCGGAGAGGAGACTGGAGCGTCCATACCCGGACGCGCACCGTGCTCACCTGTAGCCCAACCCACTTCCGCGTGACCGCGACCTTGGACGCCTACGAGGGCGACAGCCGCATCTTTGCCAAGAGCTGGGACGAACACATCCCGCGGAAGCTGCTCTGAACGAAAAGGACCCGCACCCATGACGAACAACATCTGGATCGTCGGCCTCGACGATCTCAACCGAGAGCGGCTGGAGTCGACCCCCATCGGGCGCGACAGCCTCTTCCACGCTGCCCTCACCTACGAAGAGATCAGAAGCGAAGACGGGATCCCGGTGCCCGAGCTCCTGGAGCGGGCGATCGACCGCATCGAAGCGGCCCCCGAAAAGCCCGATGCCATCTGCAGCGTCTACGACTTCCCAGGCACCACTTTGACCCCGATCCTCTGCGAACGCTTCGGTCTTCGGGGCCCATCCCTGACATCGGTCGTCGCCTGCGAGCACAAATATTGGAGCCGACTGGAGCAAGCGAAGGTGATCGGCGAACACATCCCTCACTTTCGAGCCGTCGACCCTTTCGACGAGAACGCTTACGAGAAGATCGACTTCGCCCCTCCTTTCTGGGTCAAGCCCATCAAGTCTTTCCGCTCCTTCCTCGCCTTTCGCATCAACGGACGCCCCGGGTTCGAAGAGGCGATGGCGGTGGTCCGAGAGCACATCGACTACCTGGGCAGGGGCTTCCAATACATCCTGGAGAACTTCGACGTCCCGCAGAAGCTCGCCTCCATGCCCGAGAAGTGCATCGCCGAGAGCACTCTGTCCGGCTCCATGTGCACGCTAGAGGGCTACGTCTTCGAAGGGAACGTGGTGGGCTACGGCCTCGTGGATTCGGTTCGCGACTCGGACCGCTCCTCCTTCAGCCGCTACGAGTACCCGTCGTCCTTGTCTCTCGAAGTTCAGCACCGCATCGTCGACATCGCACGGCGGGCGGTGACCCAGGTCGGGCTGGACAACACGACTTTCAACGCCGAGTTCTTCTACGATGCAACCAGCGACCAGGTATACCTACTGGAGATCAACCCTCGCTGCTCCCAGTCCCACGCCACCCTCTTTCAGCACGTGCACGGGGTCTCTCACTTCAACACGATGCTCTGCGTCGCCCTCGGCAAGAAGCCCCGGCCCGCCGACCGGCGAAGCGGACAGTTCAGTGTCGCCGCGAACTTCATGACCCGGGTCTTCGAGCCCGGGCAGGTGGTGAGGGCCCCTGGCGAAGCGGAGCTGGAGAGGCTCGGTCGAGAAATCCCGGGCGCCTCGGCGCACGTCTACGTGAAGAACGGCCTCGACCTCGGCACCTTGGCCCGCCAGGACTCCTACAGCTTCGAGCTCGCGAACGTGTTCATCGGCGGCCGCGACCCCACCGACGTGGTCGAAAAATATCACAAGGCTCTCGACATCCTGGGCTTCGAAGTCGAAGTCCGACGCCTGGCCCCGGTCCTCTGAAGACGTCGCGAATCGTCCCAAGGGCGATCCTAGTTGTCCCTCGTTCGAGAGAAAAGTTGGAGATTCCACCCTGGCACTCGTGTTGCAGACATGTGCGTCCATGGAACAGAGCATCATCAGCATCCCACCTGGCGACGTGGACGCATGCCTCAGCCGACTGGAGGAGGCCGGAGTCTTGGACATCGCCGTCCTCACCCGTCCCGATAGCGAGGGCCGCGCCCAGGCCGAGGATCACTTTGCGGTCCAGCGGGAGCTCGAGATCGGGCGCGTCGGACGGTGCGCCGTAATCGGCCGGGACATCCTTCGAGACTTTCACAAAGCGGGAGAGTCTCTCAGCGACACCCTCTTTCGTCGAGGCTTCGACGAGAAGGCGGCGACTCAGCTCAGCCAAGACCTGCAGAGCGGCCGTACCCTCGCCTTCATCCCATCGAAGCACCTCGACGTGGCCGGCCTCCGCATGAGCCTGGAGCAGACGAAGGACGTGCAGGTATACGCCGATCCGCGACTGCCCAAGCCGGTCGAGCCGGAAAGCGCGGACCGGACCGTGGGCGAGCAGAGCGAGAGCCGGGGCCAAAGCCTCTTCACCTGAACACGGATCAGGGTATACGAGGCCATGCCCGATCGAACAGCTTCAATGTCCTTAGCTCGACCCTGGCTTCGGTCTCGAACCAGAGCTCGTTGACCCCGGCGTCGACGAAGCCCTCCGGAAGTTCGACCAGGACCGAAGACGGCTTTTCGTCGAGGGTCAGCTCGACTTCGCCGCGGCCGAACAGGGGCCCGTAGCTTCGAACGAAGACCGTGGCCGACTCGGAGCCCAAGGCGCGGCCGGTGATCGCGAGTTGAGTGGCGATGGGCCAGTGCAGCTCCAACATCGCCCGCCCGGTCTGGCCGGGGTCGAGAAGCGCCGCTCCCGCCGTTCCGCCGAAGCCATCGAAGCGCTGCCCGGGCCCGCCCTCTCCGCCGATGGCGAGGTGATTCGAGCCGATGCGGCTCGGCTTTGTGAAATAGCGAACGTAGACCCCCCCGCTGGTGAACCGGTCCCACTGCTTTGGATGGAGCTGGTAGCGGAGCGCGAAGGGAAGCGAGGCCGGAAGCGAGAAGGGGTTGCCGAGCACCTCTTCCACTGCCTCCAGACTCACCGCGAGGCCGATGCTCCAAAGCTCGCTGGGCCGAACGCTCCGCTTGAAGGGCGTTCGATGCATCGGGTTGCCCGAAGAGGCCCCGACATTGACCAAGATGAGGCCGGCCGCGAGCACCACGGGGAGGGCCCAGCGCAAGTCGCGCGCGTGGCAGCGCTCGGCGAGGCTACGAAGGCCGACCGCCATGCTCACCACCCAGATCGGCGCATGGGCCACCATGCGCCGAGCCCCGAAGGTCGCTGCGCCGTGCCAGTCCGACACGCTGGCGTCCACCCAGGTGTCCAGGGCGACGGGGAGGAACAGCGCCCAGCCCCACTTGGGCGCTCGCCAGAGCAACAGCAGGCCACCGAGAGCGCTCAGATAAAGGATGGGATGCCAGGCGAACAAACCGCCCCGGCCGCCCCACAAGAGCGCCGCGAGCCGCGGACGGCCGAGCATGAGATAGCCCTCCCCTTGGGTGACCACCATCGGCTGCCCGTAGATGACGAGGTTGTAGGCGAGCTGGATCGAGAACACGGCGCCGCAGGCCGCCAACACCGTCCCACCCCGGAGGAGGGCCTGGACCGGCACCCGCCGCCGGCGGAGCTCGTCCACGAAGCCCGGGAACAAGAGCAGCGCGGGCAGGAGCAGAAAGCAGAGCCCCTGGGTCCGCATTACCCCCGCCGCTCCGCACGCCATGCCCGCCGGCGCCCAACGGAGGGCGGCGCGGGCCCGACCGTCATCCCGCTCGTCCGCCCAGTGGCTCCCCCATAGCGTCAAGCCAACTCCGAGGGCCGCGTAGGCATGGGAGTAGGCTGCATTGACGGTAGCGAAGTGCACGAAGGCGGTGGCGAGGCCGGTCAGAACCACCGCCCACGCCGCCTTCGTCTCGTCGACGAAACGCAGCGCCACCCGACCACCCAAGAAAAGGGTGAGGGCAGACCACAAGGGCGTGACGAAGAGGACGAAGCGCGGGAGAGGCCCTTCGCAGGCCAACCGGATCCTCGCCCCTGCTTCCGCGCCGAAAGGCCACACCCAGGACGCGAGCCAAAGGACCGGCGTCCAAAGAAGGGCCGGACCGAGATAGAAGGGGTTGGAAGGCCGGCCGCCACCACCGTCCCGATTCATCCCGAAGGGGTCACCGCACAAGGCGTAGTCGTTGGCAAAGTGGACGTCGCCGTCGAAGGCGAGGGAACGGGCGATGAGCCAGCTGTAGAAGGCGTCCGAGCCCGGGGGCAGTCGATAGCCTGGCGTCACGCCGTACAAGAACAGAAAGGCGACGGCGACGCCGAGGCTGGCCCAAGCGACCGGCCCCAACCGGGGGAGCTTCATGAAGGCGTTCGCGGGCGCCCGGACGATGCGAGCTCGCTCGTCGGGGCGCGTTGGGTCAGGTGTCCAGGGCAGACTCGATGGCCGAAGCATCGGGGACGCCCCGGTGCTGGACGCCGTTGATGTAGAAGGACGGCGTGCCGCCGACGCCGGCCTCCTGGCCCATGGCCATGTCGGCCTTCACGCGGGCTTTGGTGGAAGGATCAGCCATGCACTTCTCGAACTTGGCCTTGTCGAGGCCGATCTCCGCAGCCCACTCCGCGTATTTGGCATCGTCGAGACTGCTCTGGTTCTCGAAGAGCTCGTCGTGCATCTCCCAGAACTTGCCCTGCGCGTGGGCACACTCGGCCGCGATGGCGGCCGGCATCGCCTGCTTGTGGAAGCTCAACGGGAAGTGGAGGAAGTAGACCTTTACGCTCTCGTTCTCTTCCACCAGCTCCTTGGTCGGTCCGGCGGCGCGGGAGCAGTAGGGGCACTGAAAGTCCGAGAACTCCACCACCGTGACCTTCGCGTCCTCGGGCCCTTTGTAGGGACGCCCGGCCAGATCGAACTCGGCCTTGGGAATCTCGGGCTTGGGAAGCGACACGTCGACGTTCGCCTCCTCCTTCATCTTTTCGACCGCCTCGCGAACCGCCTCTTGCTGAGCCTTCGACTTCAAGAAGGCGACGATTCGAGGCCGCACCTGCTCCATGGGCTGCCGCCCCTTGACCTGCTGGTCGTAGAACTTCTGCACCTCGGCGTCCGAGACCTCGACGTTCTCGGGAGCCAGGCTTCGCATGTACTCTTCGGGGGTCTTGCCGGCCTTCTCGGCCGCCTTCTCGACCAGGGCCTCTACGACCTTCTGGTCCAGGGCCCGCCGCTCGAGCTCATCGACCTTGGTGAGGTAGTCGGTGCGCATCTTGCGAAGCTCACCGGCCGCAGCCTCGTGGACCTCGCCGTAGGTGATCTGGCCACCGTCCCACTTGGCGACCACTTCCTCAGCCGACATGCGCATCCCATCGGTCGTGGCGGCCTTCTTCTGAGGCGACTCGGCGGCGTTGGCGGAGGGCGAACCACCGTCATTTTGGGCGCAGCCCGTGACGAACAGTCCGAGCAGGATCCAGCGCTTCATGAGGCCGTGCCTGACACGGAAGGCCCGCAGCCTCAACACGAGATGCCGAAAGTTCAGGGCTTGCGGCCCACCACGACCTTGGAGACCGAGTAGGGCTCGCTGGACAGGACCTCGAAGCCCGCCTCGGCCAGGACGTCCTCGACCGGATCCCTCGTGTAATCCCTGTAGAAGGGTTCGTGATAGGTGCTCGCGAAGCCATCCAAGGCCGCCCTCAGGTCCTCGCTGTCGTGGAGCTGGGCCGAATCATTGACCACGAAGCGGCCCCCCGAGGGCAGGAGCCGCAGGGCCTCCCGGGCGATGGTGCGCCGGGTCGCCCGCGGCAGCTCATGGAAGAGAAATACCGAGGTGACGCAATCGAAGGCCTCGTCCTTGTAGGGCGTCGACTCGGCGTTCTCGGCCACGAGGGAGACGTTGGTCTGGGCGGCCAGCGTCTCGGCCGCCTCCTTGAGGTAGTAAGGGCTGAGGTCGAGACCCGTGATCCTCGCCTGGGGCAAGGCCTTGGACAGCTGAAGCAAGAACCGCCCGGTGCCCGTCCCGAGGTCGAGGATCCTGGGCGTGGGCTCGCTCCGGGTCGCTCCCACGACCGGCGGAATCGTCATCCGCCGCATGATGTCGGCCGTCCCGACGAACAGCATCTCGACCTGCAGGTCGTACATGCGGGCCGAGCGCCGGCTGAACCAGCCGTCGGTCTGCCAGTGGAAGTTTCGAGTGTAGTACTTGGGGTACTGAGACAGGTCGACGTCCCGAGGAAGCTCTTTATAGCCCGCCCGATGCTTTCGGCTCGCGATGCGCGGGAACTCGAGAACATTTTCGGGAAAGCGCCGCAGGTAGGTCAGGTAGGGAAACTGAAAGAGAAGCTCCCTCGGATAGTAGCCCTGCCGGACGTTTTCGATGTCCTGCTCGAGCAAAGCGCGGAACCGCTCGACCAGCGCCCGGCCGGCCTTGGGGTCCGGCGGACGGATCTCCTCGGGCGTGAAGGCCCGCATGAGCCCACGAAGGGTGGCGCCCAGCCCCAGGGCCAGTCCAGCGTGGCTGGCGCGGTAGCCGACCTCACCCAGCCGCTCGCCCCACGTGCTCATCATGTCCGTCGTCGCCGCGGTCATTGCAACAGTGTCATTAGCATTGCGGTTCGAAGGCCCAAACGAGATCTTGACTTGGTGCCGTCTCGCCGAATCAAAAGCGAGCAAGCTGCATGGGCTGCCCTCCACGGATTCGCGGCCAGCGGAGACATGTTCGCCAGGCTCTCCGATCGGCTGGCGGGGCGCGTCTGGATGCCGGACCTTCCGGGCCACGAAGGCCAACCATGGCCAGCGGAGGTCCAGTGCTTCGCGGATCTCGCGGCCCATGTCGCCAACTGCATCCGCGCCGAGCTCGACGCCCCCCGCTTCCTCCTCGGGTACTCCATGGGCGGACGGCTCGGCTTGGCGGCCTGGAGGCAGCACCCAGAGCTCTTCGAGGGGGCCGTTCTGGTCGGCGTCCACCCTGGAGATCTCGACGAGACCTCGCGACACCGCCGGGCTCGAGAGGACGCAGCCCGAGCCCACCTCCTTCGCGCGGATCCAGAGCGCTTCCTGTCCGAATGGGACCGACTTCCATTGTTTGGCGCTCGACCGCCCCGAACCCGCCGCTGGGTGGACGGAGCAGGGCTGGCGAACAGTCTTCAAATCGCGAGCCTGGCCTTCATGCCTGACTGCCGCCCCTTTACGAGCGAGCGGCTACGTGAAGGTCGGGTCACGGTTCTGGTCGGCGAGCACGACGCGAAGTTTCGAAGTCTATGGGGAGCGGCGGCCGAGGTCGTCCGGGGGGCGCATCACGACGTGGTGCACGATCGTCCCGAGGAGGTCGCGAAGGCGGCGGAGGCGCTGCGGCTCAGGATCCTTCCGGATTGACCTTCACCGCGTCAGCGGTGCCCCCCTCTTCATAGGGCGTGCCGCGGGGCCCGGCCGGCACGGTGTCCTCCACCGACTCCGGCCACCCTTTCACGGGCGCACGGGTCTGATGGTCGGCGATGGTGAAGGCGAACAAGAAGGCCAGGAACACGAAGCCCGACCCGGCGCAAAGCATCACGATCTTGGAGCTGTACTTCACGTGCATGAAGAACATGATCACGAGCGAAGCCTTGATGACCGCGATGACGATGGCGATGGGCGTGTCCAGGGGGCCGAAGTCCTGGAAGGCCGCCCACACGGTGAGCGCCGTCAGCACCATCAGGGAGCTGAAGATGGCGATGTTCATCCCCAGCGAGCTGACGTGAAACATCGAGGTCGAGGTGTGCTCTCGGTGCAGACTTCCGTGATCGCTCATGCTCAGCGCCCCAGGAGGTAGAGGAAGGGAAAGAGGAAGATCCAAACGATGTCGACGAAATGCCAGTAGAGGCCGAAGTTCTCGACGATGGCGTGCTTCTCGCGCGTGACCTTGTTCTGGAGGACCTCCACCAAGACCCAGATCATCAGCCCCGCGCCAATGACCATGTGCAGCGCGTGCATCCCGGTCATCATGAAGTAGAAGATGTAGAACAAGTGGGCCTGATCCACGAAGGGGAGGAGGTCGGTGTAGGCGCCGTGGGCGCCACCGCGCAGGAAGTACTTCCCGGGGACGATGCCGTGGGAGAACTTGTCGGCGTATTCGACGCTCTTGATGCCGAGGAAGACGAGGCCGAGGATGCCGGTCACCGACAACCAGGTCAGAATGGCGCCCTTCTTCCCGAGCTGTCCGGCCTTCACGGCCAGGGCCATGGTGAGACTGGACCCGATCAGAACCACTGTGTTGGTCGCCCCCCAGAAGATCGGGAGGTGATTGGCCGCGGTATCGAAGGCCTCGGTGTAGCGCATCCGGTAGATCAGGAAGGCGGCGATGAGACCGCCGAAGAACATGATCTCCTGCACCAGGAAGGCCCACATCCCGAGCGTGAGCGTGTCTCGCTGCTGCTCGAGGTCCTCGAAGTGATGCGCCAGCTGCGGATGGTGGCCGTGGCCGTGCTCGGCCTCTCCCGCGCCCACGGCGTCTGCTCCCACCGCGCTAGACAAGGTCACCCTCCGAGTAGGCGATGATGCCCTGGCGCTGGTCGGGCGCCGGCAGCTCGCTCTCGTAGTTGTAGGGCTCGTGATCCATCACTGGAGTCTTCTCAAAGTTGAACTGGGTGGGCGGACTTTGAATCTCCCACTCGAAACCGGCCGCGCCCCACGGGTTGGCGACCGCCCGTGGTGAGAAGCGGAGGCTGGTCGCGAAGTAGATGACGGGGATGATGTAGCCGGCTCCCAAAATCGAAGCCCCGGCCGTGCTCAGCACGTGCAGGAACTGAAACTCCTCCGGATAGATGTGGTAGCGCCTCGGCATCCCCAGGTAGCCCAGGACGAACTGAGGCATGAAGGCGAGGAAGAAGCCTACGAAGATGAGGCCGGCCGCAAATCGTGCCGTCCGCTGCGGATACATGCGACCCGTGATCTTCGGCCACCAGAAGTGCAGGCCGCCGAGGAAGGCCATCAGCGTCGCCCCCACCATCACGAAGTGAAAGTGCGCGACCACGAAGTAGGTGTCGTGAACGTGGAGGTCGAGGCCGAGGGTTCCGAGGAATACGCCCGTCAAGCCACCGACCAAGAACAGGCCGATGTACAGGAGCGCGTAGATCATCGGGGCGCTGAACTCGACCGAGCCCCTGAACATGGTCGCCACCCAGTTGAACACCTTGATCGCCGAAGGGACGGCCACGAACATGGTCAAGAAGGAGAACGCGACGCCCGCATACACCGACTGAGAGCTGGTGAACATGTGGTGGCCCCAGACGACGAAGCCGACGATGGCGATCGCCATCGAGGAGAAGGCGATGAACTTGTAGCCGAAGATGGGCTTGCGGCTGAAGCAGGAAATGATCTCGCTCATGATCCCCATCCCGGGCAGGAGCATGATGTAGACGGCCGGGTGGCTGTAGAACCAGAACAGGTGCTGAAAGAGGACGGGGTCGCCACCCAGCTTCGGATCGAAGATACCGACGCCCAGGGTCCTCTCTACCGCCACCAGGAGGATGGTGATGGCGACGACCGGGGTCCCGAGGAGCATGATGATGCTGGTGGCGTAGTGGGCCCAGACGAAGAGTGGCATCCGGAACCAGGTCATGCCCGGCGCCCGCATCTTGTGGACGGTGACCATGAAGTTGAGACCGGTGAGGATGGACGCAAAGCCCGAGATGAACACCCCCAGCGCCGCCAGCATGACGTTGGAGTTTGCGTAGGTGGAAGAGTAAGGCGTGTAGAAGGTCCAGCCCGTATCCACGCCGCCGAGGGCGATCGACGCCGTCGTGAACAGCCCGCCGATCATGTAGATGTACCAGCTGAGCAGGTTGATCTTGGGGAAGGCGAGGTCCTTGGCCCCGATCATGATGGGCAGCAAGAAGTTCCCCAGGGTCGCTGGAATCGACGGGATCAGGAAGAAGAAGGTCATGATGATCCCGTGCATCGAGAAGAGCCGATTGTAGGTGTCCGACTCGACGATCCAAGGCCCCGGGGTCGAGAGCTCGAGGCGCATGAGAGCCGCAAACAAGCCACCCACGGCAAAGAAGAACGTGACGCCGAAGAGATAGAGGATGCCGATCCGCTTGTGGTCGACGGTCAGCAACCACGACTTCAGGCCGTAGCTCACGTTCAGGTAGTTTGGCTTGGGCGCGTCCTTGGGACGGGCCGGCGCGGCTGCGTCGGTGATGGCAGTCATGATGATGGGCTCTCCGAGAGGCTCCTGGACCGACGTCGCCGTTCCCGGAGCCAAGACATGAGCATGAACAGGCCCATCCCGCCGGCGGTCAGGACCGCCAGGGCGCGAAGCACGTTCATGATGGCGAGGCTGTATTTCCCTTCCAATGGATTGTAGCGGAAGCAGTACAGGATCACCTTGTCGACGAGGTTTCCGATGCTCCCGGACGAGGCTTCGACCAGCGCCAAGCGAAGGGCACGAGGGTCGTAGTCGATGCCGTAGAAGTACTTGGAGAGCCGTCCGCCCGGCGTGATGATCGTAATCGCGCTTCCGTGCGCGAACTGGTTGGTCTCTTCGTCGTACTCGAACTCGAAGCCCACCGTTTGGGCGAGCTTGGCGATGCTCTTTTCGGACCCGGTCAAAAAGTGCCAGCCTTCGTCGGCCCCTTCGCGCCGGTACTTGTCGACGTACATTTGCTTTTTATCGGCGGCCAGGGCCGGCGTCTCACGGTGGTCGATGCTCACCGCCACCACGTCGAAGTCCCGGCCCACGTTCAGCTCGTCCACGACGTTCACGGCGCGAAGCGTGCCGTTGAGGATCATCGTGCAGAGCATCGGGCACTCGTAATAGACGAGGGCCAAGATGGCTGGACGCTCTCCGTCGAAGTAGTCTCCCAGGGTGACCTCCCGGCCGTCGGCGTCCTTGAACGGGAGGTCCAGGGGTAGCTGGGCATCGAGATTCTGCTCGATGTCGATCTGTTCGAGGAGCCTGTCAGGCCCCTGCTTCAAGGAGCGCTGCTGGGCGTGAGACAGGCTCGCCGCCGAGGCGAGCGCCGCGCAGGCGGCGATGGCGACCGAGCCCCGGAGCATGGCATCACTCGACGTTCGCACCGCTGGCCTCCTCGTCGCCGTCCGATGGCGCTTGGGTGGCTGCTGCCCGATCCGGGGTCTTCCAAGAGGGCAGCCCCTCGGCGAGCACCTTCTCCATCGCGACTTCGACGGGGACGTGGACCACGCCCTCCCCCTCGTCGATCCAGCCGTAGGACTGCAAAAACTCTATCTGGGTCTTCTTGTAGTCCAGCCAGGCCTCGTCGGGGCTCGCCTGCAGCCGCGGGCCCCGCGGCACCTGGCGAGCGTAGACCGGCGAGGCCTCGGGCCGAACCGCGGTCTCCAGCTCTTCGAAGGTGTTCCAGAACCACACCGCCGCTGCGAAGCCGACGACCACGAGTCCGACCAGCGCGAAACCGACGATGAGGACCGGCTTTGGCGCAGCATCCCGGGGCTCGTAGCCCCGCTCGACCGCCTCTTGCTCAGTGTTCGTGCTCATGGGCGAGTTTCTCCATCCAGCGCGGATCCCGTTCGACTATCAAGCTCCGCTGGCCGAGATTCCAGTAGAAGAGGACGAACCAGAGCCCGAAGAGGCCCAGCGGAGCCCCGAAGTTCCCCGCCGTGACGTGCAGCTCGGTATGATGTTCGGTCGGCATCACCAGCCAGTAGATGTCGACGAGCCGAACGACCAGGATGTAGGTCGCGATGCCGGCCAGGGCCTCCATCCGACGCTTCGTCATCCGGGTGATGAGCAGGAAGAACGGGAGCACGAACTGGCCGAAGATCAGAAACACGGCCAGATACTCGTAGCCGCCGTGGGTGCGATGGGCGTACCAGACCGTTTCCTCGGGCAGGTTTGCATACCAAATGATCAGGTACTGGCTGAAGTTTAGGTAGGCCCACAATGCGATCATCGCGAACTGAAGCTTCCCCAGGTCGTGGATGCGGTCTACCGTGGCCGCCTGTCCAACCACCGTGTTCCGTCGAAGGAACATGAGGACGACGATGGAGAAGGCCATCGCGGTCAGCCCCTGGCCCTCCACGAAGATGAGCCCGTAGATGGTCGAGAACCAGTGGGGCTCCAGGGACATCGCCCAGTCGAAGGCGGCGAAGGTCATGGTGAGGAAGTACAGCACCAGCCCCGGACCGCTGTAGTAGCTCATCGAGTTGCTGAGCCGCCCGTCGCCGGTCTCGTCCTGCTTCTTGGACAAGCCGTTCAGGAGCAGCGCCAGACCGCTCCAAATGGCGAAGTAGACCGCTGCCCGTACAACCCAAAAGCCGAAGTTCAAGTAGGGGGCCTTGTGGGCGAGCAGCTGGTCCTGGGCTACCGCCTCGGCGTCCATCCAGTGGTAGAGCTCGGGGGCTCCGACCACGACGGGGATGAAGAGGAGGGGCATGAAGTAGATGGTCCGGCTGCCCGCCTCCAGGATCCGTTGAATGATGAAACCCCAAGCGCCGCCCACGAGGTGGTGGATCTGAAGGAGTCCGAGGCACCCCAGGGGCATCGATAGAACGAACAGGTATCCGAACAGGTAGGAGCGGTAGAAGCTGGCCGAGTCCTGGACCAGGTCGACGAGCAAGGCGCCGAGTCCCAGCACCGCGACCACGATGGCCAGGCTCCGCAGCGAAGCGAAGACCTTGGGCATCTCGCGCGGATCACTCATCAGTGCGAACCTCCATGGCCGTCTGCGCCGTGGCTGGTGTCGCGGCCGCCGAGCCGCTCGGCCGCCCCGGGCTCACCGTAGCCGGGTCGGCCGTAGCCCGGGTGCCCGGTGGCCTCGTAGCCGTAGCCGTACTCCGAGCCGTCGCCATCGCCGGGCTGCGGACCCTGGCCCACCAGGGCGCGCTGGTCTTCGCTCAGGGCCGAGACCGGCATGTCCTGGCTGAGCTGTAGCGCCTTCACATAGGCACTGATGGCCCAGCGATCCTCAGGGGGGATGGAGGGGGCGTAGGTGTACATGGAGCCGTAGCCGTTGGAGATGACGACGTAGAAGTAACCGAGCGGCGACTGCTTGAGCCGGGTGGCGTGGAAGGACGGGGGCGGCTTGAAGCCTCGCTGGACGACCATGCCGTTTCCGTAGCCGGTGTAGCCGTGGCAGGGGCTGCAGAAGACGTTGTATCGGGTCCGGCCTCGCTCCAGCAGGTCGGCGGTCAATTCCATGCCCTTTGGCAAGCCCTCTAGGAGCTGGCCGTCGGGCCCCTGGGCGGTGTAGAAGTCCGGTCGCTCTTCCCGCAGGCGACCCCGGGCCACCGTGCCCTCGACCGGCTCTCTGGACGAGCGACCGTCCTCCCACAGAGAGGAGTACTCCAGCGCCTCGAAGCGCGGCGTGTCGTGCATGTCGAGACGACAGCCCGTGGCGAGGAGGAGCCCGGCCAGCGCGAGGGTGGGCCTAGCGATCGACATCGGATACCGCATCGGGATTGAGTCCTTCGAGGAACGAACGGGTGCTGGTCACTTCGAACTTCGGATCGCCCGCCTCGATGCAAAGGAAGAAGCGGTCCTGCGTCGCACGATCGAAGTTGGGCACCGAGAACATCGGGTGATGAGGGCGCGGTAGGCCGTTCATCAGGATCATCGACAGGGCCGAGGTCAGACCGGCAAACAGAATCGTGCACTCGAAGGTGACAGGGATGAAGGCCGGCCACGAGTTGAGGGGCTTGCCGCCGATGTTGAGCGGATAGTCGATGACGCTGGTCCAGTACTGGAGGCCGAAGCCGAACGCGGCCCCGGCCAGCCCCATCACGAACACGAGCCAGGGCAGCTTGGTGAAGCGCTGCCCCACCGCGTCTTCCATTCCGTGGATCGGGATGGGCGAGTACGTGTCCATCTTCGAGTAGCCGGCCTCTCGGGCGCTGTTCGCCGCCCGCAGCAGGTCCTTCGCCGACCGGAACTCGGCCGCCAATCCGTATAGGCCGCTCTGCATTTCGGGAGCGTGACTCACGATTGGGCCTCCGTTGCCGCTTTGGGCCCCTTGGCTTCGTTGTCGGGCACCAAGGTCCGGATCTCGAAGATCGCGATGGCGGGCAGGATGCGCATGAAGAGGAAGAGCAATGTGAAGAACAAGCCGAAGGTGCCGAGGTACATCGCCCAATCCCAGATGGTGGGGGTGTAGATGTCCCAAGAGGACGGCAAATAGTCTCGGTGGAGGCTGGTGGCGACGATGACGAAGCGCTCCAGCCACATGCCGATGTTCACGACGATGGTGAGCAGCCACAACACGTAGACGTTGCTTCGGACGAAGTTGCTCCACAGAAACTGGGGCGTGACCACGTTGCAGAGGATCAGGGCCCAATAATAGCCGGCGTAGGGCCCTGTCATGCGGTTGTAGATCATGAACCACTCGTACTCGACGCCGCTGTACCAAGCGACGAAGACCTCGAGACCATAGCCGTAGGCGACGATGAGCCCCGTCGCGAGCATGACCTTCGCGCAGTTTTGGATGTGGCGCTCGGTGATGATGTCATGCAGCCCGTAGTACCAGCGGAAGGGCAGCATCAGCGTGAGCACCATCGCGAAACCGGAGTAGACGGCGCCGGCGACGAAATAGGGTGGGAAGACGGTCGTGTGCCAGCCGGGGATGACCGACATCGCGAAGTCGAAGGAGACGATGGTGTGGACCGAGACGACGAGAGGCGTGGCGAGGCCGGCCAGAATGAGCGAAGCGACCTCGTAGCGATGCCAGTGACGGCCCGAGCCTCGCCAGCCCAGGGCCAGGAATCCGTAGAACAGCTGGACGACCCGGTTCTTCGCCCGATCTCTCAAAGAGGCGAGGTCGGGGATGAGGCCGACGTACCAGAAGACCACCGAGATGGTGGCGTAGGTCGATACCGCGAACACGTCCCACATCAGGGGCGAACGAAACTGCGGCCACATGGCCATCGTGTTGGGGTAGGGCAGAAGCCAGTAGGCGAGCCACGGCCGGCCGGTGTGGAGGATGGGGAACAAACCGGCGCAAGCGACGGCGAAGATTGTCATCGCCTCGGAAAAGCGCGCGATCGCCATTCGCCACTCTTGCTTGAGGAGGAGCAAGATGGCCGAGATCAGCGTCCCGGCGTGGCCGATGCCGATCCACCAGACGAAGTTGATGATCGCGAAGCCCCATCCGACCGGGATGTTCAGGCCCCAGATGCCGGTCCCCTCCACCACCAGATAAGTGATGCTCAGGAACAGGACCTGGAGCAGGCCGAAGGCCAACAGCAGCCCGAGCCCCCAGAATTTGTCGATTCGCGGCGCGAGCGGAATATCGCCGATCTTTCGGCCGACCGACTCGTAGGTCTCCTGCTCCCCGACCACGGAGGGCGGCGGGACATAACGGCCCGACCGGTCGTCTTTCACGACATCAGTGCTCATGGGTGTCGATTTTCCCGGCGCCAAGCTTGGCGTTCGTGTTCGTGACGCGAGCCAAGTAAGTCGTGCGCGGCTTGGTGTTCAGTTCCTTCAGGAGCGAGTAGCTCGTCGGGTGCTCCTGGTTCTTCGCGACCTGACTCTCGTGGTCGTTGAGGTCCCCGAACACGATGGCGCCCGTCGGGCACGCCTCCTGACAGGCGGTCCTGATGCTGTCGGTCTCGATGTGTCCGTCACCGTGCACCTCGGCCTGGATGGTGGCGCGGTTGATGCGCTGCACGCAGTAGGTGCACTTTTCCATCACGCCGCGGCTACGGATCGTGACGTCGGGGTTCTTCTGTCCTTTGAGGCTCTCGGTCTCGTAGTCCGCATAGAGCCGAAAGTTGAAACGCCGCACCTTGTACGGGCAGTTGTTCGAGCAGTAGCGGGTGCCGACGCAGCGGTTGTACACCATCTGGTTCAGCCCCTCGGGGCCGTGCACGGTGGCGTTGACGGGACAGACCGTCTCGCAGGGCGCATTCTCGCACATCACGCAGGCCAGAGGTTGAAAGCTGACCTTCGGGTCGTCGACGCTGCCATCGAAGTAGCGGTCGATCCGGATCCAGTGCATCTCGCGGCCCCGGTAGACCTCGTCCTTGCCCACCACCGAGATGTTGTTCTCGGACTGGCAGGCGACCATGCAGGCGTTGCAACCGGTGCAGGAGGACAGATTGATGGTCATGCCCCACTTGTGGCCCTTGTACTCGTAGGGCTGCCACAAGGTGAGCATGTTCACGTGGTCGTACTTCTGCGCGAAGTCGGGATGCTCACGGAAGTCGGCGGCGCTCGTGGAGCGAACGATGGCCCGCCCCTCCATGTGAAAGTGGTCTTGCACGCAGGCGATCGGGTATCGACCCTCGACCTTCGCGACTTCCACCGGCGCGAAGCTGCTCTGGTCCAAAGGCCGGATCGCGAAGGCGTCGAAGCCCGTGTCGCGAGCCACCGAGCCTCCGACCCGGCGACCGAGGCCGTAGTGCAGAGTGACGACGTCATCTGCCTGCCCGGGAAGGATCCATGCCGCAGCCTCCAGAGAGCGGCCGGCGACGCTGAGGGTCACCATGTCCATCGGCTGCAGCCCCATCGCCTCCGCGGTGGCCGGGCTCAAGTAGGCCGCGTTGTCCCAGGTCACCTTGCTGAGGGGACGCGGCAGCTCCTGCAGCCAGGCGTTGTTGGCGAAGCGCCCGTCGAAGACGTTCGGGTCGGGGTCGAAGTCGATCTCGAGGCCCTCCAGCGGAGGCGGCACCGAGAAGCGGCTCGCCTGAAGGGTCGGCTGCCGCGGCGGGCGGGCCGAGCCGTCGAGGACGCCCTCGTGAAGCGTCTTCTTCCAGACCCGCTCCTTCTCCTTCTTTCCGAGGCGAGCCTCGTAGGCCTTCTGGATGCGCTCGTAGTCCGAGACGTTGTTATTGCCGAGGAAGAGGTCCAGCACGTCACCGAAGGACTTGGAGGCATACAGCGGCTTCATCGTCGGCTGGACGATGCTCACCGTCCCGTCGACTGCCCGGCAGTCTCCCCAGGACTCCAAGAAGTGGTGCTTGGGGACGTGCCAGTGGCTGAGCTCGGCCGTCTCGTCGATGTATTCGCCGACGTGGATCCGAAGTCCGACCTTCTGGAACGCATCCCGGAACGGCGAGTCGGCCGGAGCATCGAACAGCGGATTCACGCCGAGCATCAGCAAGACCTCGACCTGATCGGCCGCCATCTCGCCGGCGAGCTCGGCGAGGGATGCGGCGTGGTCTTCCGGCCGGTACATGACCGGGTCGGTCACATGAACGGTCCGCCCGATGGCGCC
The DNA here is from genome assembly GCA_964477875.1 of uncultured Myxococcales bacterium. GTDB lineage: Bacteria > Myxococcota > Kuafuiibacteriia > Kuafuiibacteriales > Kuafuiibacteriaceae > Kuafuiihalomonas. The sequence goes on along the minus strand of CAYZFR010000024.1, from coordinate 4,014 downwards.
GAGTCGATCGTTGATGGCGTGGGCCAGCGCGTGGACCTCGGCCGGCTGATCGTCGCCCACAATGACCACACCCCGCGGGCCGGCGCTGCGCAGGTCCTCCACCACCGCTTTCACGAACTCGGCGTGGTGGGACGAGACCGAGCCGTCGACCTGTATGCCCAGCGCCTTCGCCACTGCGCCCAGCAGGGCGCCCGCGGACGAAGCCCGAATGCGCACTCGATGGTCCGCCACTGCCCCGGCCGTGGTCGGCGACGGCTCGGCAACGTACAGACGCGCCCAGTCTTCGGTGGCTTCGAAGTCGTTGCGCTGCCCCATCAGGTCGGCCTGATGACGGATGGCGCCGGGCATGTTGCCCATGAAGTCGGCGTCGATGGCGAGGACCACCTTCGCGTCGCCCAGTTCATAGCGGACTTCCATGGGCTCGCCGAAGGCCTTCTGGGCGCCAGCGTAGACGCTCCAGCGAGAGGCGGCCTCCCACTGATGCCAGCGCGCCTCGGGGAAGACCGAAAGAAAGTCGTCCAGCTGCTGGGCGAGAAGAGGCGAACCGACGCAGCCCGTCAGAACCCGAAGTCCTTTGCCTCCGGTTCGGGCGAGAGCCGGCAACAGCTCGGCGATCTCGACCACGAGCTGGGACCACGCGGAGGTGTTGCCACGGTTGACGATGTTCTGCGAGCGATCCGGATCCCAGACTCCGAGGACGTTGGCCTGCACCTGTGGGCTGGTGTGGCCGAGGCTGTCGGGATGAGACGGGTTCCCGGCCAGATGGGTAGGCCGGTACATGTGGGTCTCGACCAGAACCCCTGTCCCGTAGCCCGCACGCTCGACGGCGCTGGCGTAGTGGAGCGGCACGCCAGGAAGCAGCTCCTCCGGCTGCCGCACGTAGGGATAGATCTTCTCTTCCGGCTGCTTGACGCAGGCGCTGGTCAGACCGGCGAGGCCGAATGAGGCCCCCATGATCTTCAAAAAATCTCGACGCTTGACGTCGGACAGCTTCGCCTCTTCCCAGGCGCTCGGAAATTCGGCGCTCGCCCAGCTCTCGAATTCGGGCGTCCGCGCCAAATTCTCCAGGCTTGTCCAGCCCTCCGTATCGCCCTCGGCCTGGAGGCGGTGCCGCAGTCGGGCGATGTCCAAGTCGGTGTCGCTCATCGGTGGCACGTGTAGCAGTGGTCCTGCGTCTCGACGTCGTACTCTTCGACCAGCCTCGGCCCGAGCTCGGCTTGCTCGGCGGGCGTCGGGTCCCACGTCATGTTGTAGATTTCGCTCTTGGGTCGAATGAACTGCTCGGGATTGCGGTGGCACTCCAGGCACCAGCTCATGTGCAGCGAGTTTTCCTGCCAGACCAGCGCCATGTTCTGCACCTGCCCGTGGCAGCTCGTGCAGCCAATGCCCTTCTTCAGGTGGATGCTGTGGTTGAAATAGACGTAGTCCGGCAGGTCGTGGACCTTGTTCCAAACCAGGGGCTCGTCGTTCTCGTAGCTGTCTCGAACCGGCTTCAGCATCGGTGACTCGGGCCAGATCTGCGAGTGGCAGGTCATGCAGGTGTGGGTGGGCGGGATGCCCGCGTAGTGGCCTTCCTCGGCCGTCCAGTGGCAGTAACGGCAGTCGATGCCCATCGACTGCACGTGGTGCCGGTGGCTGAAAGGCACCTCCTGGTGGCGGATCAGGTCCTCGCGCGTGATGTAGCCGCTGGAGTTGATGGCGTACGCCAGCGCCACCACGCTCGCCACCAGCAGGATCACCGCCGCGATGCTGACGCGAACCAGCGCATTGGCACTCCGAGGGAAGATTTGAGCCATCCGGGTTCGTGGTCCTCTCGCCGAAAATGCTTCGACGCCGGGAGACCTAGCCCTTTCCGATGCCTAGATAAAGAGCCTTTTCCGGGCGCTGGAGGGCGAGATTCGGGCCTATGGGCTTCCTTTTCGAGACGAAGGAGCGAAGTCGTCGAGGACCTTCTGGCCGGCCCGGCGCAGGGCCCCGCAGGCGCGGGCGGCGACGGCGCTCTTCACCTTCGGCGCGGTGCGAGCTCGGACGACATTCGGACGGCGGTTCGAAGCCCAACGGCCTCGCCCCCTGGACCAAACCTCTCCCATGGGTCCGCTTTTCCGACTCGCGAGATTTTTGCCTTTCTCCAGCCCACCACGGCCCCACCCTGGCGTTCGAGGCATGACCGCATTGGTGGAAATATGCGGAAAAATTCGTCCAACCCCCTTGGCCGAGAACGAAAGAGCCGGCACAGTCCACCCGTGGGCGAAGCAAACGAAAGTCTCCTGACGACGCGGGATGCGGCTCGCCGGCTTGGGGTGGGTCCCTCGACGGTCAAGCGCTGGGCCGACGAGGGTCTTCTCGAGTGCGTACGGACGGCCGGTGGGCACCGCCGATTTTCACGTTCCCAGGTCGAAGCCCTGCTCCAAGCGCACCGCGAACCCCCCAAGGAGTTCATCGATCACTGGGTCGACCTCCTCCAGGGAGCGGCCGACGAATACAGCGTTCTTTCGGAGCTGTACGCGCTTCGAAGTCGGGAAGGGGCCTGGTTTCGGGTCGCAGACCGCCTGAGCTTGGTGCTGGAAGCGATCGGAAATCGCTGGAGGGACGGCCGCATGAGCATCGCCGACGAACACTCGGCGAGCGAACGCCTCGGTCGCGCCCTCATTCGCACCATCGAGACCCTGCCCCCGAGCGCCAACAAGCCCGAGTGTCTCCTGTGCTTGCCCGAAGGCGAAACCCACACCTTCGGCGTCCTGCTTGCCGAGCTGTGCGCCCGCGAGGCCGGATGGACGACTCGGTCTATGACCGTGAGCTTGCCCACCTCCGAAATCGTGTCGCTGCTGCAAGCGCGCAGGCCCCGGGTCGTCATCGTGTCGGCCTCGGAGACGAGTCGCCCTGAAGTGCTGAATGACCTGGTCGACAAGCTCTGGGCGCCCATCCAGCAATCCGGCTCCTTGCTGCTCATGGGCGGCCGAGGCCCCTGGCCCGACCCCGTCCCGTACGGCCTGCGCATGCACCACTTCGCTCGCCTCCGGCAGGCCCTCGACGTGGCCGCACCAACCTGACCCCAAAGCCTTCCAATTGCCCCTAGACGAGTAGCTCCAGTCGTGGTCCTCGCAGGCTGGTGCGACTGGAGGACCTCGACGGCACGCTCGTCTACGTCGTGCTGGTGGGTGCGATCGGTGCCTCCGTCACCCTCCGCGTACTCCTCCGACTTCGCAGTCTGCGTCTGACGCGATCCAAACGAGTCAACAGGCGCCAGCGCTTCTACGCACTGCGAACCAAAGGCCCCTTGTCGGTTTCGACCGAGGATGACCGGTCCCGAGCCCTGGAGAGCATCGACCGACAGTTCACGGTCACCACCCGCGTGGCCGTCCCGATCCTGGCCGTCCTCACCAGCATAATGATGGTCCTCCCCTTCCTCGGCCAAGTCCCGACGGTCGTGGTCTCCTTGCTGGCCACCGTGCTGGCCGTGGTGGCCGGCATGGCGGCGCGGCCCTACATCGAGAACGCCATCGCAGGTCTCGTGATTTCCGAGTCGAAGCTCATGAGCGTCGGCGACACCGTCAAGGTGCAGGACGTCTACGGGACGATCGAAGACATCACCTCCACCCACACCACCATCCGCGTGTGGGACTGGCGTCGTTATGTCGTCCCCAACACCCAGATGCTACAGACCAGCTTCTACAACTATTCTCTGCACGATCGCTTCGTTTGGACCGCCGTCGACTTTTGGATCGCCTACGACGCCGACGTGCACAAGGCCCGAGCTCTGGTCATCGAAGCGGCGAAGGCGAGCCCGAACTTCGCGAACTTCGAGGAGCCTCAGTGCTGGCTGCTCTCGACCGACAAGGACGCGGTCAGCCTCCGGGCCGCGGCCTGGGCCGAGACGCCTTCGGCGGCCTGGGAACTAGCCAACGACATCCGCACCGTCATCGCCGAGCGCTTCCACGCCGAAGGCCTGCGGGCCCTAGGCGTGCGCATCGTGACTACGCCCGACGACCCAGCGTCAGGGCCAGCGCCGGCGCC
>CAYZFR010000023.1:0-30301 GCA_964477875.1 uncultured Myxococcales bacterium | reverse complement strand
GCTCAGGCCCAGCTGTGCCGATTCCGGATGGAGGGCCGCCGGGAGCAAAAACCCCCCCCATACGGACCAGTCGAGCCGGCGGGGGCCCTGGACGCAGAGGGAGGCGCAGCGCCAGCTGGCCCAGCCGAGGCCCGCCTCTAGGCGAAGCGCCACTGGCCCCGCGGCGCCGGCGTCGAGCTCGACCCAAAGCTGGCGAAGGCCTTCGGGCCGTCCTTCAGCGAAGCGCTCGACCCCGGCGCCGAGCACGCGCCCTCCCAGCGCTTCGACCTCGAGGGTGCCCGCCGACAGGGCGGAGGGCGCGCCGCGCAGGACCAGGGTCCAGCGACCGGGCGAGGGCAGGCTGGCGCGGGTCGAGAACTGGCCGACCGCCCCGTTCGGGTGGATGCGAAGTTCGCGCAGCTTCAGCGGTGCCCCGAGGCGCCTCACGATTCCGATTCTTCGAAGTCCAAGGAGACGCTGTTCATGCAGTAGCGCTGGCCGGTGGGGGCCGGACCGTCGGGGAAGACGTGGCCGAGGTGGGACCCGCAGGTCGCGCACAGCACCTCGGTCCTCACCATGCCGTGGCCGCGGTCCGTCTTGGTGATGACCGCGTCCTCGTTCACCGGTGCGTAGTAGCTCGGCCATCCGGAGCCCGAATCGTATTTGGTCTCGGAGGAGAAGAGCGGGCTGTGGCAGGCGCGGCACCGGTACAGCCCGGTGTCTTTCTTGTCCCAGTAGGCCCCGGTAAAGGCCGGTTCGGTGCCGCCTTGGCGCAGCACCCGGAAGGCCTCGGGGTCTAGGGCGGCGCGCCACTCTTCTTCCGTCTTGCGAACCTTCGTCATGCCTTCATCATGCGGCATGCGGCCGTTCGATTGCAGAAAACGCCGCGTTTCGACCCCAACCCCCCTTTGCCTTGACGCCCCATAAGGGCCCATCGGAGGTTCCGAGCCGTGCGGATTACCGAAGCCCTAGATACAGGATTCCCGACTTTCTCCTTCGAGTTCTTTCCGCCCAAGACCGAGGAGGGGGAGCAGAAACTCTGGAATACCCTCCGAGAGCTCCACGACCTGAAGCCCACCTATGTGTCGGTCACCTACGGCGCTGGGGGCTCGACCCGGTCGAAGACGGTTCAGCTGACCCGCCGGGTCAAGGAGGAGCTCGGCTTGGAGCCCATGGCCCACCTGACCTGCGTCGGCGCCGATCAAAAAGAGCTCCACGGCGTCCTCGACGACCTGGCCGAGAGCAACGTACAGAACATCCTGCCCCTGCGCGGAGACCCGCCGAAGGGGATGGACCGCTTCGAGGCGGTCGACGGCGGCTTCCGCTTCGCCTCGGAGCTGACCGGCTTCATCCGAGGCAACTACGACTTCTGCCTCGGGGGGGCCTGCTATCCCGAGGGCCACCAGGAGGCGGCCTCGATGTACGCCGACATGCACAACCTGAAGGCGAAGGTGGACGCCGGAGCCGAGTTCCTGGTCACCCAGCTCTTCTTCGACAACCGCCTCTACTTCGACTTCGTGGACCGGGCCCGGGCGGCCGGGATCACGGTGCCGATCGTGGCGGGGTTGATGCCGGTCACCAACGTGGAGCAGATCAAGCGCTTCACCGCCATGTGCGGTGCGTCCATCCCGCCCCAACTGCTGCATGAGCTCGAAAAGCGGGCCGACCAGCCGGAGCGGGTGATGGAGCTGGGAATCGCCCACGCCACCATCCAGGCTCTCGGCCTGATTCAGGGTGGGTGCCCGGGCATCCACTTCTACACGCTGAACAAGTCGACCGCGACCCGTGAGATCCTGACCGCCATCCGCATGCAGGCTCGTGTCTGAGTGCTGGTCTGGGTCCTGGGACTACTGGCTGACTCGCTCGTCCTAGCCCTCTGGGCCCAGCCCACCGAGCCCCACCCTCAGGCTCGATGGGCCCGCGGGGTGGATGCGGTCGTCACGCCGGCCGACCCTCGCCTCGGCGACCTCGTTCGGGTCGACGTCCCGGCCCGCCATGCCCGTCTTCGGCCCGAGGTCTCGGCCTTCGGTTGCCGCACCCGCTTTCATCCGAACGGGGAGCGGCTGACGGCCTTCGTGGCGGTCCCGACCGACACCTCGACCGGCACCCACACCCTGCGCCTGCGTCTGGGGAAGCAGCGGCTGGACCGGGCGGTCGAAGTCCGAGCTCGGGACGTGAAGGTGACCCAGCTCCGGGTGGACCGAAAATTCACCGGTGAACGCTCGGCGGCGCTAAAAGCGAGGCTGGAGAAGGAGCAGGCTCGGATCCAGCGGATGTGGGCGCGGACGCCTCGCCTCGACGAGGGCCTCGACGCCCTGACAGAGGCGATACGGCCCGTTCCGGGTCCGGCCTCGAGCCGCTTCGGAGATCAGCGTCGCTTCAACGGCACGCTCCGCTCCGAGCACTACGGGCTGGATCTGCGAGGGCGTACCGGAACGCCGGTGAAGGCGGCTCTGCCCGGCGTGGTGGCGCTCTCCGCGGACCGCTGGGGTTCGGGAGGGACGATCTACATCGATCACGGGGGCGAGCTGCTGACCGGCTATTTCCACCTCAGCGAGCGGTCGGTCGAGTCCGGCCAGCGGGTCGAGGCCGGAGACCGCATCGGGGCGGTGGGGGCGACCGGTCGGGTGACCGGACCCCACCTGCACTGGGCGGCGGGGGTGCGCTGCGCCAGGGACGACGGGGGCGTGCGCGGGATGTACGTCGACCCCGCGCCCCTGCTTCGCGCCACGAAGCAAAACTGAAAGTTCAGTTGCGCTGAGTGGCGGCCTTGGCCCAGGTGTCGACGGTCCCGTCGTGGTCCTTGTCGACGCCGATCCGGTCGAGGACGCGTCCTTCGTAGTACTCCCATCGGTCGGCCTGGCCGTCGCCGTTGGTGTCGGTCTCCTTTCGCTCCAGCCGGTCGTCGGCGTAGAAGCGGACGATGTCGATCTGACCGTCGTTGTTCTGGTCTCGTTCGGAGCGCACCAGGACGCCTTCCTCGAAGTAGCGGGTGTCGTCGACGTTGCCGTCGTAGTCGAGGTCCCACTCTTCCTTGGTGACGGTGCCGGACTCGTCGAAGTAGCGCCAGATGTCGGCGCGTCCGTCCCAGGTCAGGTCGAGCTCCTGGCGGACGAGGACGCTCTTGCGCTGGCCGGGACGTTCGGGGTCGGGGACCTTGGCGTAGAACTTCCGAACCTCGGGTTGCCCGTCCTCGTCGATGTCGGAGGTCCGGACGTCGTCAGAGCTGGGCCCGGAGCCGGCGGGGGTGGGCCCCTTGGCGCTGGGCTTGGCCCCGGCCGGCGGCGGCGTCTGGCTGGGCGCGGTGCTCCCGGAGGTGCTGCTACAGCCGAAGCCGACCGCGAGGGTGGAAGAGATGAAGAGGGTCGTGATGCGCATGCGGGGTCCTGTCCGCCCAAAAACTTTCGGCGGTGCTGCCCCTTGCTTTAGATCGTTCCATGGCCCGCCGAAAGGTGACGACGACGGTGTACCTGGAGGCCGAGCAGGACCGACTCCTGAAGGTGCTGGCCGAAAAGACCGGGACTTCGGCCGCCGCCTACATCCGGATGGGGGTCGACCAGGTCCTGGAGCAGCATCGCGAGCTCCTGCCCGGCCAGCTGGGGCTCTTCGAGCCGAACCAGATGGACCTGTTTCCCCGGCGCTGACGGCGTTTCGGGGGAGCATCCGGTCTTGGAATGCGGTAGGCGCTGCAGAGTGCGGGTATTGCTGGTCGGTGCGGGGTCTTTGGGGCGCGCCGTTTTGCGCCACCTGCGTGAGGGCGAGGTCTCGGCCCAGCTGATAGGGGTCCTCACGGCGCATCACGGCCAGATGCTGAGTCCGTCGGGCCTCGACCCTGCCGAAACGCTGCTGCGGGTCGAAACCGACGATCTGGAGCGGGGTGGCCTGGAAGACTTCGAGGGGGTCCTCGAGCTGGTAAAACCCGATGTCGTCATCGAGTGCATCCCACAAAACATCCGAAGCGGCGAGCCGGCTCTGACGATGCTTCGGACGAGCTTGGACCGGGGCATCCACGCCGTGACCGCCAACAAAGCACCGGTGGCTCTGGCCTACCGAGATCTGCGGGCCCGCTCGGAGGCGAGCGGGGCCCAGCTTCGTTTCGAGGCGACGGTGCTGGACGGCATGCCGCTTTTTCTGTGGGTGCGGAGCACACCGGGCTTCGAGCCAGTTCGCGCCCGTGGAGTCCTCAATGTGACCTCTTCCAACGTCTTGGAGTCGGTGCAGCTGGGCGGAAGCCGGCCCCGGGGCCTGGCCCGGGCCCAGGCCCGGGGCGTGGCCGAGGCCGATAGCGTCCTGGACTTGGACGGCTGGGACGCGGCGGCGAAGGCGGCCCTGCTCGGGAACGTCTGGATGGGTGGAAGCCTGCGCGTGGTCGACGTGGTGCGGGCGGGCTGTGAAGACGTAAAGGACGCCAAGCTCCGGGAGGCGGCCGAGGCCGGCGAGGAGTTCCGGCTCGTAGCGACGGTCGTCCGGACCTCGGAAGGCGTCCAGGCGACGGTGCAGCCCGAAGCGCTGCAGCTTGGCGACCCGCTCTACGGCCTCCCTGGGACCCGAGGCGGGGTCGTAGTGGAGGCCAAGGATGGGCGGGCGGTGTGCTTGCGGCAGGCCCGCTCGGGCCTCGAAGACGCCGCGGCCGGCATGTGGATGGACGTGGCCGCGCTGCAAGCCGGCCTGCCGCCGCTTTGAAGGATCAGGACTCGGCTTCGGCCGACTTCACCTGGCGCGTGAACTGGTTGACGGCGGCCCAGAGCTCCGGGAGGAGATGTTCGCGCATGCCGTGGGACAGCAGCTCGGCGGGGGCCCCTTTCAAGGAGTCGACGAAGGCGCCGATCTGGCGCTCGACCAGGCGGAAGTGGGCGAAGCGGAAGGACCGAAACCACTGGTCCAGCTCGAAGAGGGAGCGGAGCAGGGCGTGCATCTCGGCGTGCTGGTAGGGCGCGTCGATCACCTCGACGATCTCGAGCTCGTGGCGCTCGAGGAGCTGCTCGAGGACCGGCCAGATCATTTCGCCCATGGTCAGCAGCTGGTTGAAACCGGGAGACTCCTGACCGCTGCCGCTCCCGAGGGTGCGCCGGATGGCGACATACTCCTTGGGCGGCATCCGTTCGAGGATCTCCAGCTGTCGGGTGAGGTGGGCCTCGATGCTCGCCGCCCGCTCGAAACGGTTCGCGGCCTCGACGGTCTGGTTCTCTTGCATCAGGGCCACAGCGCTCCGGACGTCGTGCATCACGACCTTCATCCAAAGCTCGGCCGTCTGGTGGGTGACCTGGAAGAGGAGCTCGTCGTGGGTGACCAGCTCGTCGACGGGCCGCATCAGCTCGAAGAGCTCGTCGGTCCGGATGTACTTCTCGTAGTCGGTTTTGCTCATGGTCGGGCCGCTCGGTTGTCGGCTCTGCGTCGCCCCGCCGTCCAGTGCAGGTTTGCAACTGGATCAAGCAAAAGCGCGACCTTTGCTGGCCTCGGCCTTGGCCCGGCGTCCGAGCTCGGACTGAAGCACGCGAGAGGGTAGAGATTTCCCTATGTAACGCTGGGCCGCCTCGGACGCGGTGATCAGGGCGTCGAGATCCATGCCGGTGCGAAAGCCCATGCCCTCGAGCATGTAGACGAGATCTTCAGTGGCTAGGTTGCCGGAGGCGCCGGGGGCGTACGGGCAGCCTCCGAGGCCCCCGAAGGCCGCGTCGAAGGTCCGCACACCGAGGTCGAGACCGGCCAGGCAGTTGGCGAGGGCCGTGCCCCGGGTGTCGTGCATGTGGAGGGCGATCCGGTCTAGGCCCACCTCGCGCTCCAGTCTCTTGACTAAGCTTCGGACCTGGCCGGGGTGGGCCACGCCGATGGTGTCACCGAGGCTGATCTCGTCGACCCCCATGTCCAGGAGGCGGAGCACGAGCTCGTGGGGGCGGCCAGGGTCGACCTCGCCTTCGTAGGGGCAGCCGAAGACGGTGCTGATGTAGCCCCGGACGGTCAGGCCTTTGCGCTTCGCGTGGGCGGTGACTCCGTCCAGGACCTCGACCGCTTCGTCGATGGTCTTGTTGATGTTCTTTTTGGAGTGTGACTCGGAGGCGGACAGGAAGATGGCGATCTCCCCGAGGCCAGCCTTCATGGCGTTCTCGAGGCCCTTCAGGTTGGGAACGAGGGCGGAGTAGCGCACCCCGTCCCGGCGAGGAGCGTTCCGACACAGCTCGGAGTGGTCGGCGAGCTGGGGTATCCAGCGGGGGCTGACAAAGCTGGTCAGTTCGATGCGCTTCGTGCCTGCGGCGACCAAGAGCTCGACGAGCGCGAGCTTGTCTTCGGTGGCGATGAAGGCCGCCTCGTTTTGCAGTCCGTCCCGAAGCCCTACCTCGTAGACTTCGACGCGTTCCGAGACGTTCTCAGCCATGTCCAGATCATAGCAGAAGCGCGGGCGAGATCGGTACGCGGGCGGGTCGGTCGGGGGACGGAATGGGCGGATCCCCGACCCTCGGCCATCGTATTGACTGTAGAGTCAATCGAGGCCACATCGAGGGCATGAGCACCCCGAAAGAGATCTTCGAGACGAAGATCGCCGAGCGCCTGAAGTCGAAGCCCGAGCTGGTCGACCAGATCAACAGCTCCTACCAGTTCGAGCTCACGGGTGAGGACGGCGGCGAGTGGGCGATCGATCTGACCAAGGAGTCCAACCACGTTCAAGCAGGCACGATCGAAGACCCAGGGGTGAAGGTGACGATGTCCGCCAGCGACTTCGTGGATCTGGTGGACGGTAAGCTCAACGGGCAGATGGCCTTCATGCAGGGGAAGCTCAAGATAAAGGGCGACATGTCCCTCGCTCTCAAGCTCCAGCAAGTCCTCGGCTGAGCCGTGCTGGAGCCCCGCGGAGGCGACGCATGATCCGCTGGTCCGCGTCCGGGGCTCGGCGCCCATACCACCGAGCGCCTGGAGCTCAGCGATGCGCGCCGTGCGGAAGTCCTGGCCCAGGCCGGCCATTCGGGCTGAGTTTTCAGGGTGGAGGCGCCCGAGCCAGAGGGGGGAGAACGGCCGATCTCCCGGTGGGCCCTGGCCGGTTTTTGGCTGGCCATCTTGATCTTCGTGCCTGGCCTGCCGCTGGTCGGCGCGCTCCTGGGCGTGGTGGGCCTGATCGAGATCCGAGCCAGCCGGGGGCGGCTGGGAGGTTCGGCCTTCGCCTACGCGGCCATCGGGGTGGGGACGATCGGAGGTGCAACCGCGCTCCTTACCCTGGCCACGGTCGTCTTGCCCGGCACGCTTGGATTCGGGGAGCGGGCGCTGCAGGGCGACGCCGGCAAGAACCTGCGGGCCATCGAGCGCGGCGTCTTCCGCTTTCACGCCCGGAACGGTCGGCTGCCCCCGGGTGATACGGGTTGGACGCCCCCCGAACCGTGCTGCGAGACCGGTGGCCGTTGCCGCCTTCGGTCCGAGGACTGGAGCAGCGAGCTCTGGCAGGCGCTCGAGTTCAAACCCCTGAGCCCACCGGTGGTGCAGCTGCGCTACAAGCGGACGACCCCCGAGACCTTCGAGGCCCGCGCCCGCTCCGACTTGGACTGCGACGGCGCCTTCGAGCAAGTCATCCTGAGAGGCGAGCTGACGCCGACCACCGGCGCCCGCAGCGACCCCTGGGTGGAGCTGGAAGAAGGCCATGACCAGCCATGGGGTCCGACCGATCCCTGAACGACCCACCCGGACTTTCCGGTTGACGGCATCCTCGAGCCGGTTATCCTACGATGACCGGTGCGGGGTGGAGCAGCCCGGTAGCTCGTCGGGCTCATAACCCGAAGGTCGTAGGTTCGAATCCTGCCCCCGCTAACGCGAAAACCTGAAGGTTCCCGGCCGCTTGCGAGTACGACGTGAGCGGCCGTTTTTTCGGCTGCGTCACTGCTGCGTCATTCGGCTCGGCGTCAGTTGGCGGGGCCACTCGTCCCACGCCCGGTGCCACCCTTTCGTGTCGCTAGAAGCGGCGCTCGAGCTGCGTCTGCGCTCGTTTCGCAATCTAGATTGCGAAAGTCGCACCAAAGGGTGGCACGCGGGGAGGGGAAGGCGTTCTTTTAGCTGGCCGGGGTGTCTTTCGGGGTCTCGATCTCGCCGCAGCCGATGCGGGCGCCGGCGTTGCCGGTGGGCTGGCCGCCGTCGTCTTTCTTGGCGTGGATCATGATCGCGCGACCGAGGAGAGACCGCGGGTCACCGGGCGTGAGGTTGACGCCTTCGACGCGGACGATCTTGTTTCCGTGCCCCTCCTCATTGACGTCGATGTTTCCGAGGTCGCCGAGGTGATGGGTGTCGTCCTCTTTCGGCAACCCGTGCTTGTCTCCATCGGGGCTGAAGTGGCCCCCCGCGCTGCTCGCGTCATCGGCCGAGCAATCGGCTTTTTCATGAATGTGCAGGCCATGGGCCCCGCTCGGCGCGTTGCTGATGTCGACGACGATGCGAACGGTCCCGTTGGTCGCGTTCAAGGTCGCCGTCCCTTCGAGCTGCGAGCCCGATTTGGCTTGGATCGGCACCAGCACCGAGCCGACCGCTCCCTCCTCCGTGTCGTTCGTCTGCTCCATCTCGGCGGCTTCGGGCTCGTCCGGTCCGGATGCGGATCCCGTCTGCTTGCAGGCCGCGAAGGCCAGGCAGGCTGCGAAAGAAATTCTTGTCGTCTTCATGAGGAGAGAAGGCTGCATCGGACGTGCCGACGTTCGCGGCCCGCATCTGGGTGCAATCCCGGACCTGCGCCCCATCTTCGGGGCACCTCGACCGGGCCGAGACAAAACGCCCCGCCGTTCCGGCCCAATTTTGGAAAGGCACCCGGTCACAGATGCGGGCCTATCCGTCGGTACGGACGGCTTCGTTTCGCGATGCCGCGACGACGTGATGAACTGTTCCCGTGGCGAAGCTTCGAATGGAAGACGGCGATGCACTCCTCGTCGTCGACGTCCAAAACGACTTCTGCCCGGGCGGCGCGCTGGCCGTCGCCGAGGGAGACGAAGTCATCTCGCCCCTCAATCGGCTGATCAAAGCGGCCCGGGCCGAAGGCCGGCCCATCGTGGCTTCTCGGGACTGGCATCCGCCCGGCCACATCAGTTTCGCCGAGCGCGGCGGTCCATGGCCGCCGCATTGCGTGCAGCAGAGCCATGGGGCCGCGTTCCACCCCGATCTCGAGCTTCCCGAGGACGCCAAGGTGGTATCCAAAGGCCAATCGCCGGAAAAAGACGACTACTCCGCCTTCCAGGGTACCGGACTGGATTCCTACCTGAAGGCTCGGGGCGTCCGCAGGCTCTGGGTGGGCGGGCTGGCCCAAGACGTCTGTGTGCGCGCGACCGTGATCGATGCCCTCGACGAGGGGTTCGAGGTCCACCTGTTCCGCGACGCCACCCGGCCAGTGAACGCCGAAGACCCCGACGCGGCGATGGACGAGATGTTGCAGGCGGGGGCTCTCGTTCGAGACACCGGCGCCTCCTGAAGGACGCGCCGCTCATTCTTCGGTCAGCGGCGCGACCTTCCTGAGCTCTATCTTCGCCACGCCGTCCATCTTCAGTTTCTCGGCCAAATGGCGAGACACGTCGAGGATCCGGTCCTTGGCGAAAGGCCCTCGGTCGTTCACGCGACAGCGGGCCGTCTCGTTGGTTCGCAGGGCACGGACTTGCACCACCGTGCCCAAGGCGAGGGTGCGATGGGCGCAGGTGGCAGCGTTGGGGTCGTACGGCTCACCGCTCGCCGTCGGACGGCCAGCCAAGCTGTCCGCGTAGTGGGAGGCGACGCCTTCTTCGACGACGGGCCCAGCCTTGCCGGCCAGGTCCCCCTCCGAATCAGCGGGGCAAGCGGCCAGAGCGAGGGAGCCCACGATGAGTGTCACACGGTAGCGCATCCTAGGGGGGGTCGCAGAGCCGGTTCTGGCTGCCAAGCCGCACCGGACGGGCGCGGACGGGGTATCTACTAGGGGAAATCATGCTAGGGGTTCGGCGTGACCAAGGCCCTCGTCGTCAACCAGAGAGATGATCCGGTCGCTCATTGGGCGGTCGCGCCGTTTCGTTACTTCGACCTGCTCCTGCGCGGACAGCTCCAGCTATCCGCGCGAATCGAAAAGAGCGCCGGTCTGTCGGATATTCGCCCGCTCATCGAGTCGAACCCCAGCGACGTTGTCTTCTTGACCACGAGCTGGCGCGAGTCGCCCGAGGACGTGCTGAGCCTGTGCGCAGAGCTAGATCGCCTCCCGCGCCGGCCGAAGCTCGTGTATCTGGATACCTTCGACCAAGTCACGAGCCCCTTCTTCGGGATCATGAATCACGTGGATCTTTACCTGAAGAAGCAGGTCTATCGAGATACCGAGGACTACGAGCGAGACTACCAGGGAGGGTCGAAGGTCTCCGACTACATTTGCCGCCGATACGGCTTCGATCTCGGAGATTGGTATTTTGGGTCCAAGATCCCTGAGGGCCAGGTCGAAAAGCTGTGGCTCGGCTGGAATCTCGGCTCCGCCCCCATCCTCGCCAAGACCTTTCTCGAGAGCTGGATACGCCGGCCGGTCGCCTGGTCGAAGCGCGACGTCGCCGTGCACTACCGGGTGTCCTCGAGCGAGGTTCCGGACTGGTATTCGGTCCACCGGACACGGCTAGGGGAGGTCGTCCGAGAATTCGACGCCGGGCCCCACGGGCGCGTGGTGGTGGGTGTCGGCAAAAAGGACCAGGTCCCCCTCGAGCAGTTCCTGCGAGAGCTCCGGCACTCCAAGATCGTCGTCAGCTCTTTCGGATGGGGAGAGGTCACGGATCGGGACTTCCGGGTCGTCAGCGAAGGGGCCCTTCTCGTGAAGCCGGACATGGCCCATATTCGCACCGCGCCCGACATCTATCAGTCATGGGTGACGTACGTGCCGATCGCGTGGGACGGCGCCGACCTCGCCGATCGCTGCCGCTACTACCTGGAGCACCCTCAGGCTGCGCGAGCAATGGCGAAGGCCGCCCGCCAGGCCTACGCCGATTGGTTCCGGCGGCGGCGCTTCGTGGACCGGATCCGTGACGTCCTGGAGCATCTCCACCTCGGCTGAGCTCGGGGGGACTTGACGGGAAGTTAAAAACTCCCCCTTCTTGATTCAGGGATGCACCCGTAGTGATTGAGGGACCGCACCGTATTGGCCTCGTGGGCACGGGCTTCATCGCTCGCGGTGTAGCGCAAATCGTCGCTCTGGATCCCAGCCTTCGGATCAGCAGCTGTCTAACGCGGCGGGAGCCGTCGGGCGTCGAGGGCTTTTCACCCGACGTTCTGACCCGCGAGCTGGATGCGTTCCTGGAGGCCTGCGACCTCGTCTTCGAGGCGAGCGGGGACCCCGTCCACGCCACGGGGGTCATCGAGCAGGCCCTTCGAGCTGGCAAGAAGGTCGTGACGATGAACTCCGAGTTTCACGTCACCACCGGTTCGTATTTCGTGGGCAAGGGCTACCTGACCGAGAGCGGAGGGGATCAGCCGGGTGCCATCGCCAGCGTGGTCCGCGAGGCGGTGGGGATGGGCTTCGAACCTTTGGCTTTGGTGAACATCAAGGGCTTTCTGAACCATCACCCCAGCCTCGAAGACATGAAGTACTGGAGCTCCCTCCAGGGGCTCAGCTTGCACGAGACCACCTCCTTCACCGACGGGACCAAGCTTCACATCGAGCAGGTTTTCGTCGGAAACGGGCTGGGAGCCGACCTCGGTCGCGAAGGTATGATCGGAGGCTCGGTCGAGTCGCTTGCAGCGACGGATCACCTGGTCGCGCGGGCTCGAGAGATGGGGCGTCCGATCACCGATTACGTCCTCTGTAAAGGGGCGCCGCCCGGAGTCTTCATCTTGGCCGACCATGCGGTCCGTCACTCTCTCCCGTACTATGGACCCTACGAGAAGCTCCTCACGTCGGAGAAGAGCGCCTACCTGCTCCTGCGGCCCTACCACCTGTGCGCGCTCGAAGTCGCCAACACCATCCGCAGGGTCGTACAAGGCGCTCCGGTGCTCCTCGACAACGGACCCATCCCCCGGCTGTCGGTGGCCGCCATCGCCAAGCGCGTCCTCGACGCCGACTACTTCGTCGACCGCGCCATCGGCGGCTTCGACGTGCGGGGTTCGTCGATACGGTCCGCCGACCACATCGACCACGTCCCTCTCGGATTGCTCGACGGCGCCCGCTTGAAGCGAAGAGTCGAGCCCGGTCAAATCTTGTCCTTCGACGACGTCGAGCTTCGACCCACCCGGGCCCTCGAGATCTGGGAAGAGCTCCGAACTCGAGTTCAGCTGGCGGCCTGACCGACACCCCTCGGAGGTGCTGAAAAACGCCTTCACCCGTCTGGGCCCCCGGTCAGGGCCCGAGTCTGCCTGCAATTCATTCGCCGGTGCCTCTGCGAGAGGCCCGGTGGTGTCCGTCGGCCCGGTCTACTAGCATCTAGGTATGGCGCTCGCGCTGCTACTCATCGTCCTTCTCGTGTGCGCGTTGGAGCGCCGGCCCGCGCCGCCCCGGCAGGGGCCCCCGGCGACGGTCGCCAATCCGCCCCGGCGTGGCCGGCGCCTGGATCGATGGTCTCTCCCTGCCGCTCGCCTCCTGCAGGTCGGCGCGTGGTCCTTCACCTTCGCCGAGCTCGCTTCGGGCCGCTTTCCGCTCGCGGGGCTCATGGCCGTGGGTCTGTTCACGCTGATCGGCTCGGTGGTGGTTCACGAGATGCGGACCTATGACTCCCCGGCCGAGCTCGCCTTGGTCCCGGTCGAAGACGAACCGGAGCGCGGCGCGGTGAGCCGGCGCTGATCGCACGCCGGCGAGCATGCTCGTTTCGCTCGTTGCACCCCCGAGAACGGCCCTGAGCGGGTCCATAGGTTCCAAATTTGGGTGGCACGCCAGCTGCAATTCTCCTGACCAGCGCCCCGCACGGGGCACCCACAAAGGAGAAAGAACATGCGTCACCTCAACACCTACATCCCTCACACCCTCATCTTGGTCGGAGGCCTCGTGGCCTGCGGCGGGCCGTTGCCAGAGGAGAACGGCCAAGATCTCGGACGCGACGAAGCCCGCGGCCCCGGGCCCATCGACGAGCAGCCCCCCATGGACGGAGCGCCTCCGGTGGACGAAGCGCCGCCTCCGGTGGACGAAGCGCCGGACCTGTCCGCTTTCATTGCGCCGTTCGACAATGATTCGCTTCAAAATCCCGCCGTATCCGAGTTCATGTCGCCGACGGGCAACCGAGAGCTCGTCTACTTCGACCAGGTCTCGGCCTTGGAGGGCGACGGTGACGACTGGATCGAGTTCGAGCTGCCCAACAATAGCAACTCGGCCCAGCGGATCCGCGTCGAGCTGCGCTGCGAGTTCTCGGGTCAGGCCTCCCAAAACGCCCAGGTCCGCGTCACGCTCTGGGAGGACGGTGAGGAAGACCTGACGCTGCGGGCCCTCTGCAACGACGGGCTCCGCGAGCTGACGGTCGACAACACCAAGGTGCAGACCGCCCGGATAAGCTTCTCGGTCCCGCCCGTCGACGCCCAGGTCCTGGTGGACTACGAGCTGCGCATCCTCGGCTTCCGCTGAAGAGCTGGGTTGGGGTCCCTCGGGGCCCCAACCCCCTGGTCTCGAAAGGCCTTCTCTGAATAGGATCCATCGGTGGGGATTCCCGACAGCCAGACCACCCGGCGACGGGTGGTCTTCGAGCCGGCGAGCGAAGCCGAGCTCGTCCTTCGTTTGCTCTCCAGCCCCGACCTCGCCGCCGTCGGACAGAGCCAACGCATCCGGGAAGAGCCTTTGGTCGTCGGCCGCAGCAGCGGCGAGGGTTGGAAGCTCCTCGACGCCACCCTCTCGCGCCGCCACTTTCAGGTCCAAACCGAGGACGGACGGACCATGCTCACCGATCTCGGCGCCACGAATCCCACCCTCCTCGACTGTCAGCCCGTGGAGCGGGTGGCCGAGCTTTTGCCGGGCACCGTGGTCATGGCGGGCGACAGCGTTTTCGTCGTCGAGCGCCGAGGCACCGACGATGGGCTCATGATCGCCCACGACGTCGACGGAGCCCGGGCGGCGGGGTTTTTGGGGATCTCTTGGACGGCGGAGCGTCTGCGGCGGGCGCTGGAGACGGCGGCCACCTCGGAAGGTCCGGTCCTGCTGTTGGGACCGACGGGGTCGGGCAAAGAGGTCTCGGCCCAGATCATCCACGAGCTCAGCCAGCGCTCTGGGGCCTTCGTGCCCATCAACTGCGCCGCCGTGCCGGCCGAGCTCGCCGAGTCGGTGCTCTTCGGCCACGCCAAAGGCGCCTTCACCGGAGCCGACCGGCCGCGCAAGGGCACTTTCGTCGAAGCCGACGGAGGGACGCTGTTCCTCGACGAGCTGGGAGAGCTGCCGCCGGCCATCCAATCCAAGCTCCTCCGAGTGGTTCAAGACGGCGTCGTCCAGCCGGTCGGCGGGGACGCCCGGCCCGTCGACGTGCGCATCGTCGCCGCCACCCTCCGTTCGGTGGAAGAGGACGAGGGCTTTCGAAAGGATCTATATGCCCGACTCGCCCACTGGGTGATCAGGATCCCGCCCCTGGCCGAGCGTCGGGCCGACGTCCTCCCCTTGTTTCGTCATTTCGCCGGCGCGCTCGAGACCACCGCCGACTTCGAGGCCGGACTCGTCGCCTGGAGCTGGCCCGGCAACGTTCGAGAGCTGGAGAAGCTGGCGGCTCGTTTGCAGCGGCTCGCTCGACCGGGTCAGCCTCTGCGCAAGCTGGACTTACCACCGGAGCTTCGAGCCCGCTTCTCGCCTCGCACCGACGAGGAGGCAGCTCCGCCGCGGCCGATCTCTTCGACCGCGCCGGGCCGGCCCCCGAGCCGGGAAAGGCCCCCGAGCGAGGAGGTGTTGGTCGCTGCCCTCCGAGAGCACGCCGGCAACATCAACCGAGTGGCCCGGACCCACGGCTGGCACAGGATGCAGGTCTACCGCTGGATGCAGTCCTATGGTCTGGATCCGGCGGACTTCCGAGACTGACGGGCGCCGCTTGCGCCGACCAGAAGCAGTCCTCAGGCCCGAAGGACGAGCAAGGTGTCCTTGCGACTTCGAAGCAGCGCTCCCGCCGCCAGCAGAAGCGCCGGTCGAGCGGGGAGGGTGTAGCGAGCCTCGGCGTGAAGCGGGGAGTGGAGCGCGACCAAGTAGACGGCGGGCAAGAGGACGAGGGTCCACGCCCTCGACCAGGGCCACAGCTCGACCGCGCCCGCGATGCCGAGGCCCAAGACCACGAGGCCCACGAGTGCGCTCAGGTGTCCGGCCCAGTTTGGCAGCCCCGGAGCTGATTGGCTGACCCAGATCTTGATGATCCGGAGGGCGGTGCTTCGGAGGTAGAGACCGGGGTGCTCGGCTATCTCGTCCAGGGCGCGCCGAAGTCTGGCCTGGTCGAGGGCCCGCTGAAAGGCGGCGGTGCCGGACGGAACTTCGACCTCGGCCCGGGCGCGGGCGTCGCTTTGCTCGAAGGCAGGACCCCGATAGTCGGTAGTGGGCGGGAGCCCGTTCGAGAGATCCCGGTACTCGAAGACAGCGATGTGGAGGTTGTGCCCGGCGCCGCCCGCCGTGAGACCGGCCGGCGCGCCGACCGCGACCGAGGTCCGGACAGCCCAGGGCAGCATCAACACGAGGGCGCCCGCCAAGGAGAGGGCGGCCGCCCGTCGCTCACCTCGAACCGCGAGGAAGACCGCCCACGCGATGGGGAGCAGGCTGAAGCTCGGCCGCACCAGCGCGGTTAGCCCGCCAACGACGCCGGCGCCGAGCGCCCGGCTCGGGGCCTTCTCCACCAGGAGCGTCGTCGCCGAGATGACGAGAAGGGTCGTCAGTGCCTCGGTCAGGATCCGGGACGCCCCGTGCAGGGCATAGGGATAGAGCGCGAAGGCGAATCCCAGTCCCAAGGCCCATCGGGCATCGAAGCCGAGATGGCGAGCGAGGCGCAGGACGAGGACGGCGGCGCCCCCGTGAAGGAGGGCGTGGCTCGTGAAGACGGGCCAGAGCTTGGGACCGAAGAACGCGAAGTGCAGGGCGAGAAAGGCCGGATAGCCCGGCGTCCGCACGACTTCAGGCACACCGTCGCTGGTCAGGAGTCGGCCCGACTCGAGCAGAGCGACGGCAAGCCGGGCGTACTCGGCGGAATCGTGCTGCAGCGCTTCGACCGAAGGGGCGCCGAGGACCGCCGACGTCAGGAGCGATGCAAGAAAACCTGCGATTCCTGCGGCCCAGGCGTGACGATGGCCCGAGGGGCGGTCCACGTCCGTCCCCTCGGGCCTCGGGTGAAAGGAGTCAACGCGCTTCGGGGGCATCGGCGCCGTCCGGAGCGTTCCACGGAGAGACCGCCAGCCAGACGGGTGAAGCCGTGTTTCAGCACCCCCCTAGTCCTCGACGCCGTGGGTCCAGTCGTAGATGGCGGCGCCCAGGTGCTGGCCGGAAAGAGCGGTGAACGCTTGATCCATGGACGTGCCCACGAGCGCCCCGCCTACCAAGGCGGTGGAGAAGGAGAAGCTGGCCGCGCCGACGGTCCCGAGCGCCGTCCCGGCCGAGGTAGCGACCGGTGCGGTCGAGATCGCCGTAGAGACGAGGCCGGCGCCTCCGCCGAACTGAGCGAGAATGACCATCGGGTCTACCGAGACCGAGTCTTTGTGCGACGCGAGGTCGGGGGCCGGGCCATGGGACGCGACCGATCGAGGTTGAGCTTGGTTGTTCACTGGAGAAGTCACGGGCGAGCGTTCTTCAAGGACCGGGCCATGGCCGCGGGACCGCGTCTTCGAAGCCTGGATCGTCTGCCTCGGCGTGCGCCCGGACGGATTTCGTCCGACCCTCATGATCTTCTCGGTCCGAGGGCGGTATCGGGGGGTGCTGGGGCGACATGCTCACCTGCCCATCGGGCGCCGCAGCAGGGAGCCGGTGATGGGTGGTCGGGTGACCACTTGGCGAGGATGGCCGCATGAGCTTGGGTCGGGTCATGGCCGGGCAGACGGATCCGCTGGTAGGCATGGCCGAGGCCGAGCTCCGGGGCATTCCGCCCTTCGACCGCTTGAGCGAAGCCGATCTCAGGATGGTGGTGATGGCGACCGAGGTTCGCTACCTGTCCCGGGGCGAAGAGATCTTCGCCGAAGGCGCCGAGCCCAGTGGCTGCTTCTTCATCCTCAAGAAGGGCCGAGTCGAGATCGAGCGAAGTGTCGACGGCGAGCGCCACCTCATCGACGTCTGCGACGATGGCGACGTGTTCGGCATACGGGCCCTCATCGTCGGCCAGCCCTACTCGGCCCGGGCGGTGGCCAGCGAGGAGAGCCTGCTCTTCTCGGTCGAGTATCCGGTCTTCGCGAAGATCATGGAGCGGGTGCCGGAGGTGTCGCTCTTCTTTGCGGCCGGCTTCGCGGCCGAGCTCCCTCCCTTGCGGGAGCGCATCGTCCAGGCGGCAAAGGACGTCCGAAAAGCCTGGAGCAAAGGCTCGGCCCGGGGGAGCGAACATCATGTCGTTCGCCCGTCCCGGGCGCCGGTGACCTCGACGGCCGACGCCACCGTCCAGAGCGTCGCCCGTAGAATGCGGGACGACCGCATCGGCTCGATGCTGGTCGTCGACCAGGAAGGCAAGCCGATCGGGATGGTGACCGACACCGATCTCCGGAACCGGGTGGTGGCCGAGGGCCTCGACGTTTCGACCCCGGTCGAGGTCATCATGTCCTCGCCGGTCTCGACCATCCGGCCCGAGCCAACGGTCGACGAGCTGACGGAGCAGATTCTCCGTCGCGGCTGCCGCCACTTCGTGATCACCGAAGATGGGAGCGCAGACGCCGCTGCGCTCGGTGTGGTGTCGGAGCACGACGTCTTGGTGGCGAAGCGCTCGACGCCCTCGGTGATCATCGACGGCCTCCGCGGGGCCAAAGACCGTGACGAGCTGCGCCGCTACCGAGACCTGGGGGAAGAGCTCCTGGCCCAGTACCTCCAGGAAGAAGTGGGCATGAAGCTGGTGTGCGCGGTCCTGTCCCAGATCAACGACGCGATGGTTCAGACGGCGATCCAATGGGCCGAGGCGGAGCTGGAGGCCAAGGGTCGGCGTGCGCCTTGCCCCTGGTGCTGGCTCGGGCTCGGAAGTGACGGCCGGGAAGAGCAGCTTCTCCGCACCGACCAGGACAACGCCATCCTGTACGCCGAGGATGGCGAAGAGCATCAGGACTACTTTCTCCAGCTCGGGGCCCACGTCGTGGAGAGCCTCGTCGCGGCGGGCTTCGCCCGCTGCCCCGGGGATATCATGGCCAGCAATCCGCGCTGGGTGCAGTCCGTTTCGGGCTGGAAGAAGAACTTTCAGGGCTGGATCGAGCGCCCCGAACCCGTGGCCTTGATGCACGCCAACATCTTCTTCGACTTCCGGGCCGTGGCTGGCGAGGGCGACCTGGCCGCCGCCCTGCGGGCTTGGCTGGTGGAGTGCTGCCACCAGATCCGGGGCTTCTTCTCCTTCTTTGCCCACTCGGCCCAGGCGAACCCGCCCCCCTTGTCGTTTTTTCGCAGCGTGGTGGTGGAGCGGAGCGGCGAGCACAAAGACCGCTTCGACATCAAGGCTCGGGCGATGATGCCCTTGTGCGACGCGGCCCGGGTGCTGGTTCACGACTTTCGCCTGGCCGGGCAGGTCAACACCGTGGCCCGCTTCCGCGCCGTGTCGCGAGAGGAGGGAGGTCCGCTCGGTCGCCTGTGCGACGAGGCGGCGGACGCCTACGAGATGTTCATCCGCTTTCGGGTCGAGGAGGGGCTTCGCTGCCGGACGAGCGGTCGCTTCATCGAGGTCGATCGACTCAGCAAGCTCGAGCGCCAGTCTCTGCGCAACGCCTTCCGGATCACCGAGGACCTCCAGCTCAGCCTGCGGCAGCGTTACCGGACCGACTTCCTGCGATGAGCTGGTTCGGCCGCAAGGGGCGGGGACCCGAGGGGGAGCCAGCGGTCAGCCGTTACGTCGCTTCGGACTGGAAGCGACTTTTGGACCAGCCCCTCACAAAGGCGCGTTGCGTGGTCTTCGACACCGAGACGACAGGCCTCGACGTCGAAAGGGACGAGGTGCTCTCGCTGTCGGGGGTGGGGATCGAGGAGGAGCGGATCCGGATCTGGGACCACTTCGATCTGATCTTCCTTCGCGACGACGTGGGCGGTGAGCCTTCGGCCCGGATCCACGGCATCCTGCCTCGCGACCTCGTAGGTGGCCGGGATGAGCGCAGCGCCTGCCTCGCTTTTCTGGACTTCGTGCGGGGAGCGGTCCTGGTCGGTCACCACGTCGACTTCGACGTGGCGGTCATGAATCGGCTGAGCTCCACCCTCTTCGGTCTCGAGCTCTGCAACCCCCGGATCGACACGGCGCGGCTCTTCAATCGGGTCGAAACGGCCGCCGCAGACGTCTCCGCGACGCCGCCGAGCCTCGACGCGATGAGTCGACGACTGGGTCTCTCTACTGCGGCGCGTCATTCCGCCTCTGGCGACGCGTGGACGACCGCGCTTTCCTTCATCGTGTTGCTTCGTCGCGCGAAAAAGCGCGGCTTGCTTCGCGTTCGGGACCTCGCGAGCTCCTGAGCTGGCGGGAGACGTTCGAAAACAAACGGGGGGGTTCTTGACTGACCACATCCCCAGTCGCGAGAGGAGCGTCACATCGCGGCTGCGCGTTTTGCGCGAGCCACCAGTAGGAGGAGGAACATGTCCGACAAATCGCCTCAGGCTTATTGGAAGAGGAATCTCACCTACCTGATCGTCTTGCTGAGCATCTGGTTCATCGTCTCGTACGGATTCGGCATTCTGTTCGTGAATCAACTGAATGCGGTCACCATCCCCGGCACGGGCTTCAAGCTCGGCTTCTGGTTCGCCCAGCAAGGTGCCATCTACGTCTTCATCGTTCTCATCTTCGTCTACGTCTACCTGATGAACGCCTTGGATAAGGAGTTCGGGGTGGGGGAGGACTGAGATGAGCGTTCAGACCTGGACCTTCCTCATCGTCGCGGCGAGCTTCTCGCTCTACATCGGCATCGCCGTCTGGGCGCGGGCCGCCAGCACCAAAGACTTCTACGTCGCCAGCGGCGGTGTGCCGCCGGTCGCGAACGGAATGGCCACTGCCGCCGACTGGATGTCGGCCGCCTCCTTCATCGGCATGGCGGGCCTCATTTCCTTCTTGGGCTACGACGGTTCGGTGTACTTGATGGGGTGGACGGGCGGCTACGTCCTCCTCGCCCTGCTCCTGGCGCCCTACCTGCGCAAGTTTGGCAAGTTCACCGTCCCCGACTTCATCGGTGACCGCTACTACTCCAGCGCCGCCCGCATGGTGGCGGTCGTGTGCGCCATCTTCGTGTCCTTCACCTACGTGGCCGGACAGATGCGCGGCGTGGGCGTTGTCTTCGCCCGCTTCCTGGAGGTGCCGGTCAACTGGGGCGTCGTCATCGGCATGGTGCTCGTCTTCTTCTACGCCACCTTGGGCGGCATGAAGGGCATCACGTACACGCAGGTCGCCCAGTACTGCGTCCTGATCTTCGCCTTCACGGTGCCGGCGATCTTTATTTCGATCCTGCTCACCGGGAACCCGGTCCCGCAGCTGGGCTTTGGTTCCTCGCTGGGCGGCGACGTCGGCAGCGTGATCTCGGGTGGACAGCAAGTCTTTCTCCTCGACAAGCTGGACCAGCTTCACGCCGACCTCGGCTTCGCACCCTACACCGACGGCTCGAAGCCGATGGTCGACGTCTTCTTCATCACCATGGCCCTCATGGTGGGAACAGCGGGCCTGCCCCACGTCATCATCCGCTTTTACACCGTGCCCAAAGTCCGAGATGCGCGCATCAGCGCCGGTTGGGCCCTGGTCTTCATCGGCCTCCTCTACACGACCGCCCCCGCGGTGGCGGCCTTTGCCCGGACCAACCTCATCGAGACGGTGAACGAGTCGAGCTATCAGGGCGGGACCGACAAGGATACGCCTCAGTGGTTCAAGACTTGGGAGGCGACCAGCCTCATCGCCTGGATCGACAAGAACGACGACGGAAAGGTCCAGTATCGCAGGGGCGCCGCCTTCGCCGGCAAGCCCGACTTCAAGCTGGGCGAGGTCGGCAAGTACGGCCAGCGCCTGGTCGAGAACGAGCCGAGCGACAACGAGAACGAGCTCTACATCGACCGAGACATCATGGTGCTCGCCAATCCTGAAATCGCGAATCTTCCGGCCTGGGTGATCGCCCTCGTCGCAGCAGGCGGGCTCGCAGCTGCCTTGTCGACTGCGGCTGGATTGTTGTTGGTCGTCTCGACTTCGGTCAGCCACGACCTTTTGAAGCGAACCTTGCTCCCTGACATCTCTGAGAAACAAGAGCTGATGTACGCCCGCATGGCCGCCGGGGTGGCGGTCGTGGTCGCCGGCTTGTTTGGCATCTACCCGCCTGGCTTCGTGGCGCAGGTCGTGGCGTTCGCCTTCGGGCTTGCGGCCTCCAGCTTTTTCCCCGCCATCGTCATGGGGATTTTCTACAAGCGGATGAACCGCGAGGGAGCGCTGGCCGGCATGGTCACCGGCATCAGCTTCACCGCCATCTACATCATCTACTTCAAGTTCCTCGGGGGGACCCCCGACCAGTGGCTCCTCGGCATCTCACCGGAGGGCATCGGGACGCTCGGCATGATCATCAACTTCATCGTGGCCCTCGTGGTGTCGAACATGACGCCGCCGCCGCCGGAGGAAGTGCAGCAGATCGTCGAGGACATTCGCGTGCCCAAGGGCGCCGGCTCGGCCAGCGCCCACTGAGTGGCCAGACAGAGAAAGGGAAAACGACGATGAAGCAACTGAAGCGAGCCGCGCTCGTCGCGGCCATGACTAGCTTTGCCACGCCGGCCTTTGCCCAGGGCTCGGACATCTACGGCAAAGGGATGCGGATCAACCTGGGGGACGATAAGGAAGAGACCCGGTACATCCGTTTCATTACCTGGGTGCAGGCCTGGGCGAGAGGGCAGGAGGTCGGTGGGACCGACGGAAACAACAGGTCCCAGGGCGACATCTTGATCAGGCGCGCGCGCCTGCTGACCTACAGCCAGCTGACCAAGGACGTCCTCGTGATTTTCCACGCCGGCATCAACAACCAAAACTTCACCGACTTCCGGGGTCAGGGCGACAACGGAACCTTCTACATTCACGACGCGTGGGCCGAGTACACCTGGCTGAGGAGCGAGCTGTTGGAGCTCAGCACCGGGGCCGGACTACACTACTGGAACGGTCCGGTGAGGCAGTCGAGCGCCTCTACGCTGAACTTTCTCACTATTGACGCTCCAATCAGCAACTGGCCGCTTTTCGAAGCCCAGGACCAGTTCGGGCGGCAGCTGGGCTTTTACATCAAGGGCAAGGCCTTCAATAAGCTCATCGACTATCGAATGGCCGTCAACCGGCCGTTCAACAGCAGCAACGTGCTGGACAACGTTGGCGCACCAGGACCCAATCAAGCCGCCTTCAATGCCGGTCAGGTCAACAGCTGGGGCACCCAGGGCTACGTCAACATCCAGCTGCTCGACAAGGAGTCGAGCCTTTTGCCCTACTTCGTGGGCACATACTTGGGCAAGAAGAGCGTCTTCAACATCGGGGCCGGTTGGAACCATCAAAAAAACGTGTCCAGCAGCATCGACACCGACGGCAACACGGTCACCCACGACCTCAACATCTTCGGGGGCGACATCTTCTTCGACTCGCCGATGGGCTCCGGCGCCCTCACGGCCTACGCTTCGGCTTACTATGCCGACTTTGGACCGAACGTGGTTCGGAACATCGGAATCTCCAGCGTCTTCGGAACCGGGTTTCCGACCACCGGCACCGGGCTGGTCGCGCTCCTCGAAGCTGGCTACGCCATCCCCGTTGGTTTTTTGACCGACGAGGCCATGCTGCAGCCGTACTATCGGGTTCAGCTCGGCGTGTTCGATGCGCTCGACGACGTCAGCCCCGTGATCGAGGCTGGCTTCAACTATTTCCTCCACGGCCACCACGCGAAGTTCACGCTCCACTACCGAGCGCGACCGGTGCACACCGGCTTCACGATCAATCCTCGAGACGGCGAGTCGACCGGGGGCTCGCTGGAGGGCTTTCTGAACGAGGTCATCGGCCAGGTGCAGGTGTACTTGTAGGGGCGCCGAGGGGCGCCGGCGCATCGACCGGTGTGCGGGCGCCCCCCGTCTTCATCCAGGCCGCATAGCTCGCCGCGTGCAGCCCTCGCCACGCGCCTCGAAACCAGACCTGATGCCCTCCGCCCCGCTGCCGGGCAGGCAGCGTCCCGATCCCGATCCCGACCGACACCCAGTTGCCCCGGTACGGAACCAAAAACACGAGGACCCGCTCGCCGACCTGGTAGTCGTACAGGCCGTCGGCCCAGGTTCGCAGGCCGTCGATCTCGCCGCCGGCGCGCCGGAGTCGGATCGGACCTTCGGGCTCGCCTTTGAAGGACGCGATCGGATTGAGGGTTATCTCGGAAACGACCCGAGCCGGTCCGCCTTCTCTTCGGGCTTCGATGGCCTGGACCTCGGCCAGGATCACGAGCTCGCTGAGCTCGTGCCGCGCGGCCAGGGTGAGGGGTCGGACGGTGGTGGCGAAGGCCGGCGCGGGGAGGGCCGTCGCCAGGCACAAAAAAGCCAGGAAGCGCACGCCCCCCCATGCTATCGCTTTCGCGTGCGGCGCGCTCTCCCGCTCCTGCTGATTCTGTCCTGTGCGCATGCCCCTGGGCCCCGAGAGGAGGGGACGACAGAGCTTGATCTTCTGTCCTTCAATGACTTCCACGGTCGGTTGTACCCCGACGCCTCGGGCCGGGGCGGGGCGGCGGCCCTGGCCGCTGCGCTGGCGCGCATGCGCACCGATGCCTCCCTCATCGTCTCTGCCGGCGACCTGGTCGGCGCTAGCCCTCTGGTCTCCAGCCACTTTCACGACGAGCCCACCATCCAGATCATGAACGAGATCGGCCTCGACATCCTCGGGGTTGGAAACCACGAGTTCGACGAAGGGCTCCGGGAGCTGCTCCGCCTCCAGCGGGGGGGCGCCCATCCCAGTCTCGAGAGCACCAACCGGGGCTTCAGCGGAAGCCAGTTCCGCTACCTGAGCACCAACACCCTCGACGCCGATGGCGAGCTCGTCTTCGACCCCTACCACATCGTCGAAGTGGACGGGGTCCAGGTCGCCTTCCTCAGCGCGACGCTCGAAGGGACCAAGGACATCGTCCCGCCGGTCCTCGGCGACGTGCACTTTTTGGATGAGGCCGACGCCATCGCCCGGTGGGTCGACGTCTTGAAGGAACGGGGCGTGGAGGCCTTCGTCGTGCTTCTTCACGAGGGCGGCTGGCAGGAGGGGGATGCCAACCAGTGCGAGCGGCTCTACGGTCCGGTCGTCGGCGTCGTCGACCGCCTGCCGCAGGAGATCGACGTCGTCCTCGCCGGCCACACCCACCAGGCCTACCTCTGTGACCGCGACGATCTTCTCCTCGCCAGCGGCGGCGCCTACGGCCATTGGATCACCCGGCTGAAACTTCGGATGTCCAAAGAGACCGGCGACGTGGTTTCGGTCTCGGCCCAGAACATCCCCGTCTTCGTCAAGGACGGAGAGGACCCCCAGGTGGCGGCCATCGTCGACGGCTACGCGAAGCGAGTGGAGCCGATCGCCCAGCAGGACGTGGGGCGCATCGCCGAACCCATCCGGAAGGACCCGGTCCGAACCGGAGAGTCGCCTCTCGGATCGGTCATTGCGGACGCCCAGCGGGCGGCCACCAAGGCCGACATGGCCTTCATGAACCTGGGCGGGATTCGCGACGACCTCGGCCTCGAGAAGCGCGCCGTCACCTACGGCGATCTCTTCCGGGTCCAACCCTTCGACAACCGGCTGGTGACCAAGCGCTACACCGGGCGGGAGATCCTCCAAATCCTCGAGGCCCAGTGGGGCGCCAGCACCGAGCACGGGCTCTTCCAGGTCTCCGAGACCTTGACCTACTGTTACCGGCCCGACGCGATGCCCGGGGCCAAGATCGATTCCGGAACGGTGAAGATCCGGGGCCGCCGGCTCGAGCCAGACGCTACCTACGTCGTCGCTCTGAACTCCTATTTGGCCCAGAAGCCGCCCTTCGACCGAGGGCGGGGAGCGGTCGTTCACGGCAAGGACGTCGACGCGCTGGTAGACTACGTCAAGGCGCAGACACCGCTCGCGCCGCCGAGCATCGGGCGGATCTGCCGCCAGGACGAAGCGGCCCGCGCAGCGGGGCCGGACTGAGTCCGTTTTCTTCGGCGGCGAAGATCTCGAACTCCATCGCCCCCTGTTGCCGCCGCTCGTCTCTTCGCCGAAGTGTTCCACGTACAGCTTGCTACCCTCCGCTGTCAGAGATCGACGACGTCGACGGCTGCGAGGGAGCTCGCGGTCCGATGGCGAAGGGAGGGGACGGTTCCGTCCTCTGCACGAACGACCTGCACCGTGGAAATCCCGACCGAGGAGGCGGCATCCAGCTCCGCTTCGCTGTCGCTCAAGAAGGCGACCTCACGAGGTGCGAACTCGAGCTCGTCCAGGATCCGAAGGTAGCTGTCCCGCTCGATCTTCTTCCCCACCGTGGTGTCGAAGTGGTGCTTGAAGTGGTCCGTGAGGTCGCCAGCGTCGGAGTACTTGAACATCAGCTTTTGGGCCGCGACCGAGCCCGAGCTGTAGACGCCGATCTCGAGCCCCTGCTTTCGCCAGCTTCGCAAGGCCGCCGGCGTGTCGGGGTACATGTGGGCCCGAAGACTTCCGTCTTCGTAGCCGACCCGCCACACCATGCCTTGAAGCGTCTTGAGGGGCGTCGCCTTGCGGTCTTCGTCCAGCCAGTCGATGAGGATTTGGATCGCCTTCTCGACGTCCTCGTCCACCTCGGCGATCTGGGCCTTGACCAGACGCTCGTCGGCGTGGGCCCGCACGTAGTCGGGGAGGCGCTCCCGGCTGTACGGGAAGAGCGTCTTCTTGACGAAGTCGATGGAGGAGGTCGTGCCCTCCACGTCGACGAGGACGAATCGTATGCCCATCACACCCATGCGTACACCGGGCTGCGCTCGCTCCCAACCATCAGCTCGAAGCGTGGGAAAAGCGGGTGCGTACCCGGTCCCGGCGATGGGTGTTAGGCTCTGAACCGATGAGCGCGCTGCTGTGTGTCGGACTGGCCCTTGGAAGCGTGGGCGCGGTGAACTCTTACCGCGAGGCCCTCGAGGCCATCGAGGCCAATGGCCCGAATCGCAAGGGGGCCGTCGCCTATCTCGACGCCAAGGGCAAGAAGGGGATGTGGGCCCTGAACGGCGCCGCCAAGAAGGCGGACGGGGCGGCCCAGGTTCGTCTGTACGCGGCGCTCGGGGAGCTGAGGGCCGAAGGCGCCGAGTGGGCGCTGCGCACGGCTTGGGAAGCCGAGGACTCGGACGCCAAAAAAGGGGCCCTGCTCGGACTGGGGCAGCTCGGAGGGGCGCTGGCCGAGCGGACCCTGCTGGAGGCGCTGCGGGGCGACCCGGCCTACTGGCCGGCAGCGGCCGAAGGCGCGGCGCGTCAGGTGGATCGGCTTCGGCCCGAGCTGGCCGACCTGATCCGAAGTCCGGCAAACCGGGCGGCGGGCCTCACGGTGGCGCTCGCTGCCGGGGATCCGGCCCTGACGTCGACCGCGCTCGCTTTGGGCCTGTCGGACAGCCGGCCCGTGGTCCAGGTCCTCGCTCTTCGCTTGGCTGCCCAGGCCCAGAGGACCGGAACCATGGACGCGGTGGCGGCCCAGCTCGACTCGCCCCATCCCGAGGTGGCCAAGGCGGCTGTGCAGGCCGTCAGCGCCATCGGAGGCCGGGACGCCGACGACCGGCTGGCCGCCACCATCGGGCGGGGCGACGCGCCCGCCGAAGTCGACGCCCTCGTCTTCGATCGACTTCGGGCGGCTCGAGCCTGGGACCCGCTGTTCATGGCGCTTGCTCGCCGGCCCGATGGGCCTGCCTTCACGGCCCGGCGCCTTCGGCTGGCCGAAGTCGACCGCGACGAGGCGGCGGCCTGGGTGGACGGGCTGGACCGGGCCTCGATCCGTGAGCGCCGGATCGCTTCGGCGGCCGTCGAAGCCTTCGGCTCTCGGATCCGGCCGGCCCTGATCGCGGCGCTGGGGGCGCCTTCGGCGGCGATGCGTCGCCGGGCCTTGGAGGAGCTCCAGCGAGGGGAAGATCCGGACACAGTGAAACGCGAGCTGGAGGCGGCCCTGGCGAACGAGGAGGCTCCGGTCCGGGCCGGGGCGGCGGGCGCCCTCATCGAGCTGGAGGGGCTTCCCGAGGCCCGCGCGCGGGTCGTCCTGCTCGACGACGACGCACCTCCGGTACGGCGGGCCGCGGCTCGGGGCCTGGCCCTGCTGCCCAGCGAGAGCTTGGAGGCCGAGCTCATGGGTCGGCTCCCGGAGCTGACGGTGGAGGCCCAGCGCGGCCTGCTCGAGGGAGCCGCCGCCCGGGAGGACGACGGCTTTGCCGAGCGCCTGGCGCGCCAGCTCCTCGACGCGTCGGATCCCGCCGTTCGGCGCCTGGCCCTCGAAGCCCTTCATCCGGCGCGCACCGAGCCCACCCTCCGCCAGCTGGTCGAGCACGTCCGAACGGCCCCCCTCGACGAGAAGATCCTCGCTATGGAGGCCATCGGGGCCAGCCCCTTGCCCCGGGCTGGCGACTTGCTGGTTCGCCTCGTCACCGACGTGGATCCCGAGGTCCGAAAGGCCGCTCTCGCGTACGTCGATCGTCTGTGACCCCGTCCCCCGCTGACGCCTCTCCGCTCAGGATTTGGGCGGATCGGGGTGTTGGACGAGCTCGATGAGGACGCCTTCGCCGGAGTGAGGGTGCTCTTCGTCCCCCTTGGGGTGGATGAAGCAGACGTCGTGGCCGGCGGCGCCCTTGCGGATCCCACCGGGGGTGAAGCGCAGGCCTTGGGCGGCCAGCCATGCCACCGCCTCGGGCAGATCGTCTACCCACAGCCCGATGTGGTTCAGCGGCGGCTGGTCGACCTTCGGCTTTCGGTTCGGATCGAGGGGCGTCATCAGATCGACCTCCACCTTCTCGTCACCGCGCCCAAGCTCCAAGATCAGCTCCCGGACGTTCTCAGTTTCGCTTTCGTAACGCGAGGACTCGGGGATGCCCAAGAGATCGACCCAGAGCGTGCGGAGGCGGTCGAGTTCGGGGTGGCCGATCGCCACCTGTTGAAGGCCGAGGATTCGAAATGGGCGCGCCATCACGTCCGAGAATGACGCCGGCGAGAATGCAACGGAAGCTTGTTCCGCCGGTGCCCTCGTGTTTCTCCCTCGCCGATGCAGGCACGAGGCTTCGAGACCGTGGTGGTCGGAGCCGGCACCGCAGGGGCGGTCGTCGCGAGTCGTCTCAGCGAGGACCCCCGCCAGGAGGTGCTGATCCTGGAGGCGGGGCCCGACTATGGTGCGACCCGGGCCATCCCCCCCGATCTCGCCGACGGGACCCGAAACTCGCTCTTCATGCACGACTGGGGGCTCCGGCACCGGCCTACCAACGCTCACTTCCCGTTTCGATACCCCCGGGGGCGTGTGGTCGGCGGTTCCTCCGCCGTCAACACCTGCATCGCACTTCGAGGCCGGCCCGAGGACTTCGAGGAGTGGGCGAGCTTCGACCTCCCCGAATGGAGCTGGGAGCGCTGTCTGCCGTACTTCAAGAAGCTGGAGCGGGACCTCGACTTCGACGAGGACTACCACGGCAAGGACGGCCCGCTGCCGATCCGACGTCACACTCCGCACGAGCTCGTTCCATGGCAAGCGGCCTTCCTCGAAGGCTGCGAGAAGCTCGGCTTGCCGAAGTGCCCCGATCACAATCACCCGACCGACTATGGCTACGGCCCCCATGCCATGAACAAGATCCGGGGGCGGCGCATCAACGCCGCCGAGGCCTACCTATCGGCCGAGGTCCGCGCCCGGCCCAACCTGCAGATCAAAGGAGACGCCCTCGTGCGGCGGCTGCTGTTCCGGGGACGAAAGCTCGTAGGTCTCGAGTTCGAACGCTACGGCAAGATCGAGAGCGTGGCGGCGGACAGAGTCGTTCTGGCCGCGGGGGCCATCGCCTCCCCCGGTCTGTTGCTCCGCTCCGGCGTAGGACCGAAGCGGGAGCTCGATCGACTGGGGGTCGAGGCCATCGCCCCCAACCCCGGTGTCGGGACCCGCCTTTTCGACCACCCAGGCTCCGCCTTGATGTTTTTCGCGCGGCCCGGAATCTCGAAGAAAACCGACCCCCTCATCCAGACCCTGCTCCGCTTCAAGGCCTCGGTCGGCGGACCCTGGGACGACATGCAGGTCCAACCCGGATCCACGATGCCCATCGAGATCATGGCCGGCTACGGCCTCTCGCTCTTGGTTCCCCTGTGCAAGCCGCGGAGCGTGGGCTCCATTCACTGGACCTCGGCCAACCCGAAGGCAAAGCCGGTCATCCGCTCCCGCTTCTTCGACGACCCGCTCGACCTGGAGCAAACGGTCGAGGGGCTCCGATTGGGTCTCGACATCTATCGGGCCTCTTCGATGCGGGACCTGGCCTCTCCCTTCCTGCCGCGTCCGGTCGACTGGACGAAGGAGGGCTTGGCGGAGCACGCCCGAAAAGTGTGTGACTCCGGATATCACCCGTCCGGGACGGTCCCCATGGGGCCCTCGGATTGGGCGGCTTGTGATGGGCATGGTCGCGTCCGTGGGGTGGATGGCGTGGTCGTCGCCGACGCGAGTTTGATGCCGACCATCACCAGCAGCAACACCAACGTCACCATCTTCATGATGGGCGAACGGATCGCCGACTGGATCAAGGCCGGCGAGGCATGAGCGTCGGCGGTTCCGATCGTTTCGTGACGCCGAGAAGACGGACGAGCGCCCTCCCATCCGACCTGCTAGGCTCCGCCGATGCGCTGGGCGCTGTTGCTGTGTCTTCTGCTCGGAGCCTGCACCGGGCGCTCCGGGCCGACGCGTCCGCCCGGCGACTGTCGAGGCGATGAAGTCTGCACCTGCATCGAAGGCGATGACTGCCCGCCAGGCCTTTCTTGCATCGACGGGAAGTGTGGCGACCTGACCGAGGTGACCGGCCCCGGTCGTTTCGGAACCATCTGCGAGCGCGACAACGACTGCTCGAGCGGGCTTTGCGCGCCGGCCGGAGATGGAAGCTACGGTCGCTGCACCGTTGCCTGCGAGGTCGGCTGTCCCGGCGGAACGCGCTGTGGCTTCGACGGCGTCCGCTCGCTCTGCGTCGAGGATCGTTTCAGCCTCTGTCTGGGCTGCCAGGATGATGCCGACTGCCACCCGGCGGGGGTCGATGCTTGCGTCGAAGGCCGATGCAGGCAGGCTTGCATCAGCGGGGTGTGCCCCGGCGGCTACGTCTGCGGCGAGGACGAGCAGTGCGCTCCGGTGGACGGGGCGTGCA
>CAYZFR010000022.1:0-30545 GCA_964477875.1 uncultured Myxococcales bacterium | reverse complement strand
CGGGCGAAGGGCGGCCGGACTTCTTCAAGGTTTTGCTGACTCAGGGCACTAGTCAGGTTGACCGGCCTCAGGGAAAGGAGGGCGTGGGAAGGGCCTCTACCTGGGGACGCGCGAAGAGGAAGCCCTGGAACAGGTCGATGTCGAAACTCTGGAGGACCTCGAGCTCGGCCTCGGTCTCCACGCCCTCGGCGATGACGTCTATGCCCAGGTCCCTGGCCATGGCCGTGACGTTCTTGGCGATGCTCTTTCGAACGGGGTTCTCATGAACTTTCTGGCACAGCGCCATGTCCAGCTTCACGATGTGGGGCTTGACCTCGGCGAGCAGGTTCAGGCTCGACCAGCCGGCTCCGAAATCATCGAGGGCGGTGGTGAGCCCCAGCTTTCCATAAGCGTTGGTGATCTTCGAAAGATGGGCGAGATCAGTGATCTCCTCGGTCTCCGCAATCTCGAACATCAAGCGCTCGAGCGGAAACTTGAACCGCTTCGCGGCGGCGACGGTGACCCGGAGGCAAGCGCGGGGCTCATAGACCGCGTTGGGAAGAAAGTTGATGCTGATCAGCGTCTCGGCACGGAGCTTGGAGGCCAGCTCGATCGCCTTGACGCGACAGGCCTGATCGAACGCGTAGCGATTGTTTTGGTTCACGCGACTCAATACGAAGCCCGCCCCTTGGCCTTCGGTTCCCCGGACCAAGGCTTCGTATGCGAACACCTCCCGGCTGGACAGCCGTACGATCGGCTGAAAAGCCATCGTGAAATCGAGGTCGAAACCGAGTCCGTCTCGGCAGCCGCCTGGACAGAAGTCGGAGGTAGCGATGTCCGATGGGGCGAGGGGCAGCTGCGAGCTCATCTTCAATGCCCATCGCCAAGAAACGCCCGTACTTGACCGCGGTCTCGAAAAGATTCGCTGAGCTGATGGCCCCAAGGGAACCGTGAAACCCTGCATGAATGGACGGGTGGAGAGCCTCACTTTCGGGCGCGTCCCGTGGGGTCGGAGGAGAGCGCAGCCCGCCAGCGCCGCTGGGTTCGGTGAGCCTTGCGTCCCTGGGCTGGATGCTGATTCTTCATGACTCCATGGTGAAGGCCAAGACGCAGCGCAGGCTTCCGATGACCGAGTGGGAGAAGCTGGTACTGGAACTGCGGCTCGCCTGGTGGTTGATCGTCGGGCCGCTGGCGGTCATGTGGGTCCTCGAAATCATGGATGCGCTCTTGCTGGGTGGAAGTCTGGACCGCTTCGGCATTCGGCCCCGTGAGCCGGCTGGCTTGCTGGGGATCATCACCGCGCCCTTTCTTCATGGCGGGTTCCCGCACTTGTTCACCAACTCCGTCAGCTTCATGCTCTTTGGCGGCATGCTCGCGATGCGGGGCATTCGCCGCTTCATCTGGGCCACACTGGCAATCATCCTCGTCAGCGGTCTCGGCGTTTGGCTGCTCGGTGGATCCGGTAGCAACCACATCGGCGCGAGCGGTCTCATCTTTGGCTACTTTGCCTACGTGCTCACGGCGGGCTTGTTCGAGCGCCGGCTCGGCGTGGCGCTGGTGAGCGTCACGGTGTTGCTCTTGTGGGGCTTCATGATCTTGGGTGTTCTTCCCGGCCAGCACGGAATCAGCTGGGAGGGTCACCTCTTCGGATTTCTAGGCGGTGTGGGTACGGCACGACTTCATGCGCCCCTAGGGGGACGCCTTCGAGGCCGCCGCAGCTGAACTCCAACGCTGGGAGGAGGCCGGCCGTCGTCGGCCGTCCGCCCGTGACTCCGTCCGGCGTCGATGCTGAGCATCTCGCTGGATGCCAGGGCCGACCCAGACCCCGACGGCCCCGTCGTCGTGGCGCGAGCCCGTGCTCTGGCTGGGTCTGCTCGCGATGCTCGCCTTCGCGCTGGCCGCCGACCCGGCGGCGCAGCCGATGCCGGACGAGCCCGACTATCTGCGGCTCGGTCGATCCCTGGCGGCGGGGGAGGGCTATGTATGGGGCGATCATCCCGCCGTGAAGCGGGCGCCCGGGTATCCGGTGTATCTGGCCCTCGTCTTTTGGACCTTCGGGCCCGAAGCCTTGGGTATGGCCTGTGTCCTCCAGGGCCTGGTCTTCGTGGTTGTGGCGGGGCGCTGTCTGCCGCCGGTCTTCGAGGCGCTCGGCCTCGAAGACGTCCGGCTTCGCCGCCTCGGTCTCGGTCTCGTCGTACTCAACCCGATCCTGCTTTGGTCGGCGACTCGCCTCTATCCGACTGCCCTGTGCATGGCTTTGGTCGTCGCTCTGAGCTGGACCTGGCTGCGGCCCAACTTCGGCCGTGGCGTCGGAGCCGGCCTGCTCATGGCGGCTCTCGTGCACCTGCGGCCGGCCTACGTTCTGCTTCCCATCTTCGCGCTCGCTCTGCAGGTCCTCCTGCGCACTCCCGGGTGGACCAGGCGCGGGCTCGTTCCGCTGTCGATCTTCGTGTTCGCCGTCGCGCCTTGGGCGATACGCACGTCGCTCTTGACCGGGCGGCCGAGCGCGATGGCGGTGAGCGGCTTCGGCAACAACCTGCTCTATGGCGCGTTCGAGTACCGAGATCTGGCGCTGGGTCTGGAGCGCTTCTTGGGACGAGCTCGACAGGGCGACGCCGAAGCAGGAGAGCGCCCCCGTCACGACATCCGGCCCCAGGAATTCTTCGATGCCCAAGCCGAGATCGCGGCCAGCGCGCCTGGCGAGCCGAACTCGCCCCGCTGGTTCGCACACCTGGACCGCATGCGGGCCGAGCGGGGATGTAAGGAGGTCCAGGAGCACCCTGGGGCGTGGGCCCTCGCCACCGCCGTCCGAAGCGTCAAGCTCTGGGCGGGCGTCTTCCAGCAAGGCTGGCCGCGCTGGGCTGCGGTCGGGGCCCGAGCGCTGAGTCTGCTCGCCCTCGGGCTCGCTCTCATCGGCCTGCTCGAGCTCATTCGACGACGGCGGTCGAGCTTGTATCTGCTGGCGCCGATCTTCTACCTCGCGCTCATCCATCCGCCGCTGCACACCGAGGCGCGCTACGGCTACCCGGCCCGACCGACCGGGGTGGCGCTGGTCCTCCTCGGTGGCGGGGCCGCGGCCCGAGGCTTCAGTCGAGTTCGCGGGACCCGGAGACCGTCCCGGTGAGCTGGACCTGGATCTGGCTCGTCCGGCCGCTCGTCGGACCCGATACGGTTCACTCGAACAGGCCCACGAAGCCGTGGAGCAGCTCGCCCAGGCCGTAGATGATCGCCAAAGCGACGGGTACGAGAAGGAGGCCCTTCATCGTTTCCATACGCAGATTCTGCCCGAGGACCGTCCCGGTGGCCAGCGGTCGGCCCTCAACGACACCTCCGGCGACGTCCTGCGAGGCCCAAGGGCAGCAGGAGCCACACCAGCGAGCCGAGCGTGACCGCCTGGCAGCCGTCTTCGGAGGTGTCCTCGTCGTCCGAGCCGCCGCCGTTCTCGCCATCGCTCCCCAGATCAGGGGCGGAAGCCCCCATGTCGGCCGGGCCCTCGACACCCATGTCGCCGGCCGAGCCCATGTCGCCGGCCGGGCCCATGTCGCCGGCCGGGCCCATGTCGGTATCGTCGACGCAGCCCGCGGTCGAGATCTCGCAGTTGGCGCAGCTCAGCTGCCCGCCCGAGAAGCCCAGGCTCGAGCAGGTCTCCCCGCCGAAGTCGTCCAGGTCGCAGGTCTCTCCAAAATCGCTCTCCAGCGTTCCATTGTCACAAAGGGTGGAGCGATCGTTGCCGGGCTCGGACAGGTTGGCGACGGGCTGCGGATCGCCGATCCGCCATTCGCCGTCGGGATCGCCGAGCTCCTGCCCGTTTGTGTAGCCGTCTCCGTCCGAATCGAGGCCGAAGATGGCCGACCACACCACGTCGCCGCCGCTCAGGTTGACCTCGACGTCCTGCCCGAAGTCGTTCCGGGCCCCGCCGCCGCCATTGGAGAAGTGGCAGGTGCCGCAGCCATCAGGGGCGTTCGGGATCTGATTTTCCCGAAACGGCCGGGCGTCGGCCGAGGTCGAAACCAAGGCGGACAGGAAAATCGCGGCGGAGAGGCCACCGAATCGTGTCGAGGTCATGCCTGTAACTATGTCTGCGCGCTCGTGTTCGGCAAAGAAAGTCGCGGCCCGGTAGGGCTCTTCAGGGCCTGACGATTCGGTGCCTTGCCAAGCGCGTGCCGATGTCGTTAGCCCACCTACATGTCGTCCTGGGAACGCGGCGTGCTGTGGGGCTTCGGCGTCTTCTCCGCTCAGCTCCTGCTCGGCGCCCTCGCATCTTGGCCGATGGTCTCGAACGCAGTGCTCAGCGGCGCCTGCTTCGCGGTACCTCAGGTCTTCTTCCTGCGGTG
Source organism: uncultured Myxococcales bacterium (assembly GCA_964477875.1). GTDB lineage: Bacteria > Myxococcota > Kuafuiibacteriia > Kuafuiibacteriales > Kuafuiibacteriaceae > Kuafuiihalomonas. The sequence goes on along the minus strand of CAYZFR010000022.1, from coordinate 26,232 downwards.
GCGCCGGCGCACCCACGACCAAACGCCCGGCGAAGTCTTTCGCCGGGCGTTGCGCGAACAGGCCCCCGGCCCCCTGCCGAGGGCCAGGGGCTCTTCGACCTGTTGAGGCTCAAGCCCGGCCGGCCGGCTTCACGGACTCGGCCGCGACCTGGATCCGCACGTTCTGCCCGACCACGACGGTCATGCTCGGGTGCTTCTCGACGTCGAAGGAGTCGGGGTCGTGGTCTTCTGGGTGTTCATCATCTGTGTTCCTCCTTTGAACGACCCAAGCCTTGGCCCTCGGGCGCAAACCGACAATTGACCTGAATGAGCCAAGAGCGTTCGGTCTGTGCAAACAGTCCCGGGAATGAAGCTGTCCGCCCGAAGATTCCTGCAGGTCGCCCTCGCGATCGGGCTCTCCATCGCCGCCTTCGGTTTCGCGCTGCGAGACGTCGACTTTGGCGCCGTCCAGGCGCGCGTCGCCACGGTCGCGGCCGGCGTCTGGGGAACCTACTTCGCTGGGCAGCTGGTCGTGCACGTGGTCCGCGTGGTCCGATGGGGCCTGCTGGTGCGGCCCTTGGGCCCGGTCAGTTGGCGGGAAGTGGTGGGGGCGGCATCGGTCGGTTTCCCTGCCACCTTCTTTCTGCCTCTTCGGCTGGGAGAGTTCGTCCGGCCGACCATGACCGCTCGGCGGATCGGCTTCACCCGCGGCCTGACCAGCGTCGTGGTCGAGCGGGCCGCGGATGGCCTCTTGAACGTCCTCCTCTTTTTCTTGTTCTCGGCCTTTCTGCCCGGCGAGCTGCCCGACGCGGTCAGGCAGGCCTCGCTGGGGGCCTTGAGTTTTTTCGTCCTCGTCGTGCTCTTCCTGGCCGGCGCCCTCGCTTCGCCAGGACCGGCCACCCAGCTTCTCGGCCGCTGCCTCGGCTGGCTCGGCCCCAAGGTGCGGGCCAAGGGGCTCGGTCTTTGGGGTCAGTTCCTGTCCGGTCTGGTGCCGCTGCGGCATCCGGGACGCACCGCCGGCTTCGTCGGCCTCACGGGCTTGTACTGGCTGGCGAACGGCTACGTGACCTGGATCTTGGTGCAGGCGATCGCGGGGGAGGTCGGCTGGACGGCCGGTCCCTTCGTGGTCGCGGTTACGACCTTCGCGATCATGCTCCCCGCCGGTCCCGCCTTCGCTGGGACCTTCGAGCTGGGATTTGCCCTGGGTCTCGCCCCCTTTGGCATCGAGCCCTCCGCCGCCGCCGCGGCGGCCCTCGTCGCCCACGCGGTGCAGGTTCTGGCCATGACGGTCATCGGGGGCGCGGGATTGCTGGCGGCCGGAGCGGGCGGTCTTGCAGGTTTGAGCCGGGCATCAACACCGGAGCGCTGATGGCTTGCCGATATCGTGACACCGCCCATAGTGTAGGGGTCCATGACCCAAGGGCCGATACCTGACTGCACGCCCGGGCCGGCGGGACGGGAAATCTCGCTTTCCCAAACCGAGGTGGAGATCCCGAGCTTCGCGCTGCCACGGTTCGAGGGCATCGGTACCGAGCACCAGTACAAGTGGCTTCGCGGCGTTCTGTTCGCGGTCCTGGCCCTCAACTTGGCCGACGCGCTCCTCACCCTCCACTGGGTCTCGAAGGGCATGGCGGTCGAGGCGAACCCTCTTCTCGCTCGGCTGGTGGTCGACAGTCCGGTCCTGTTCGTGATCGCCAAGATGAGCCTGGTCGGCCTGGGCTCCGTGCTCCTGTGGCGGAACCGGCAGCGGGCTTCGGCGGTGGTCGCCATCTTCGCCGCCTTCATCGTCTACTACCTCCTGCTGCTGTATCATCTGCAGGCCTTCCAGATCGGGTTGAGTCGGGAGCTTCACCGGCTCGCCCTCATGCTCGGATACTGACGGCCCGCTTCGGACTTGCCGCATCGAGCCCAGCGGCGCAGGACAGGGTCATGTTCCCGATGACGATTAACTGCCACGCTTGCGGTGGCGAGATCGAGCTCATCGACAAAGTGAAGCGGTCCGACGACTGCGAGCACTGCGGCGAGGCCCTGCACTGCTGTAAGAATTGCAAGTTCTACGACCCCTACGTCCACAACCAGTGCCGGGAGTCCTCGACCCTGTGGGAGCCCGACAAGGAGAAGGCCAATTTCTGCACGTACTTCATCCCCCGCCAGGGCGAGTACGAAGAAGAGGACAAGGACGCGGCCATGTCCAAGCTCGAGGCGTTGTTCAAGAAGTAGCCTCCCGCGCTCGTGTCGACCCGGGATGGGCAGGGGGCTCGATTACGATGGAAGCGCCTCGATGCAGGCCAGCCAGCGGTCGATGAAGTGGTTCCGCCGGCGCCAGCCGAAGCAGTAGCGGACGGGGTAGGAGGGGCGAAAGGGCTTCATGACCACTCCGGGCACCTGAAGGCCGGGCGTCATGGGGAGCAGCGACATGCCGGCGCCGCCGGAGATGAGCCCGAAGACCTGATCCATGCTGTCGGCGTCGAGGCTGATGCGGGGGCGCACCTGGGCCTGACTGCACAGCGACTGGAACTTGTCCCAGATGAAGGGCTGCTCCCTTCGGCAGGGAAGGATCACCTCGACGCCGTCGAGGTCTTGGACCGTGACCTCCTCTTGTTTTGCAAGCGGCCAGGCGGCGGGCAGGACCGCGGTCAGATCGAGGCTGTAGAGCGACCGGGCCTCGCAGCCGTGGGGCAAGGCGAAATCACCGCTGACGACGGCGTGAACCGACTCCTCCGCCAGCTCGGTGGCCAGGCGAGCGTCGGCGACGGCCCGCAGCCGCAAAGACACCTCGGGATGACGCCGTCGAAACTCGGCCACCAACCGTCCGGTCTGGGCTTGGCCGCCCGAGATGCAAACGCCCAGCACGCAGTGCTCCGAGGAGGGCCGTGTCGAGTCTTGGGCCGCCCGCCGAAGCGCGTCCGAGCGATCGATGAGATCGTTGGCGCCGTCCCGGAAGGTCTCGCCGGCCTTGGTGAGCCGGACGGAGCGACGGGTGCGGTCGAAGAGCTGGACCCGCATCTCCTGCTCCAGTCGTTGAATGCCTCGGGTCAGGGTTGGCTGGCTGACGCCGAGGCTTCGCGCCGCCCGCCCGTAGTGAAGGGTCTCGGCCAAAACGACGAACATTTCGACGGCGCGCAGATCCATGTCTGATGCAGGAGTAGCATCAAATCTCGTAAATTTCTCTTGGGCGCGAATAAAAGATGCTGGAAAGGGCCCATTGGGGCGCGAAATCGTGCCAGGGGACTGATTCGTAGAGCGCTTTAGATGGACACCTCGGCGCTGGCCCCGCACCCCAGGAGCATGCGCCGCTCCGAAGCCATCGCCGCCACCCTGCTCTTTCTCTCGTTGGGCTGCTCGAAGGAGGAGGCCCCGGCCCCGCCCAAGCCCCGGCCGGTTCGTACCGCTCGAGTCGATTCTCGCCCCAGTCGAGGGGTGCTCTGGCTGCCGGGCCGGGTGCAGTCCACCGAGACCCCCGAGCTCTCTTTTCGCGTCCCCGGTCGCGTCGCGCGGATCGACGTCGACGTCGGTGACGTGGTCGAGGCCGGACAGACGGTGGCGCGGCTGGAGGACGAAGACTATGCGGCCCGGGCGAGCCAGGCCGAGGCCGAGGTCGCCCGGGCCCAGGCCGAGGCCGACCGCACCCGGCGCGCGGCCGAGCGGGCGGCGGCGCTGTACGAGGGCGAGGCGACCAGCGAGTCGAACCGCGACCAGACCCGCGACATGGCCCAGGCGGCGGCGGCGCAGCTGGAGGCCGCCGAGCAGCGGCTCCGGCTCGCCCGGCGAGAGCTCGGCTACACCAGACTCGTCGCCCAACAGAGCGGAGTGGTGGTGGACCGGCGCGCCGAGCCGGGCTCCAACCTGGGCCAAGGGCAGCCCATCTTGTCTTTGGGCAGCCAGGCGGTCGAGGTCCGGGTCGACGTTCCGGAGACGGTGTTGGGTGCCATCGAGGTCGAGTCGACGGCCAGGGTTCGATACGCCGGTAAAGAAGCGGCCGAAAGCGAAGCGACGGTAGAGCGCGTCGCTCGGGCCAATGTCGACGGTGGCTCGCTATATCCCGTGATCCTTTCGGTCCTGGAGCCCGACCTCGCGCCGGGCATGGCGGTCGAGGTGCAGTTTCAGGACGGCCGCGACCGGGATGACCAGCTGGTGGTTCCGGCTTCGGCGGTGGTGGCTGATCAGGACGGGACCTTCGTGTGGACCTTGGAGCCCGCGGACGGGGAGGCCGAATCCGAGAAGGAAGCGGGATTTCGGGCCAAGGCAGCCCGGGTGAGCTTCTCGCACTTAGAGGGGCCCGACGCTTTCCTGGTGGAGGGCGTCGAGCCGGGTCAGACCGTCGTCACCGCCGGTACCCGCTACCTCAAGGAGGGGATGCTGGTGCGGGAAGCGCGGCTCGCCCCCTTGGTCCCTGAAGACGGTCGCCGCTCCCTGGCCCCCTTCGTCAGTCGCCGGGGTCCGGCCGAGGAGCGCTGAGATGGGCTTTGACTTCACGGGATGGACCCTTTCGAACCGGGTCATCGCCTTCACGATTTTCCTGGTCCTCGCCGCTGGTGGGCTGACGGGCTATTTCACGCTGTCGCAGGCCGAAGATCCCGGGTTCACGGTCCGGCAGGCCATCATCGTCACCCAGCTCCCGGGTGCGAGCGCGCGCCGCGTCGAGGATACGGTGACCGATTCGCTCGAAGAGGGCCTTCAGGAGCTGGTCGGCGTCGACTACGTCGACAGCATCTCCCGGCCGGGGCAGAGCGTCATCACCGTCTCGGCGGAGGAGACCCTGAAGGACGTCGAGGCCTTCTTCGACGAGATGCGGGAGCGGGTTGCGGAGCAGGCTCGGCAGCTTCCGCCCGAGGCGATCGGGCCCTTCGTCAACGACGACTTCGGAGACGTCTTCGGGACGGTCCTGGCGGTGACCGGCGACGGCTTCAATCCGGCCGAGCTCGAAGACGTGGCCGAAGATCTGCGGATCCAGCTCCTCCGCATTCCCTACGTCGCGAAGGTTCAGTTGACGGGGGTCCTCGACCGCCGGGTCTTCATCGAGTACGAGGACGCCCGCTTGGCCGAGATCGGCCTCAGCCCCCGGCAGCTCGCTACCCAGCTGGAGCAGGTGAACATCCTTCGCTCCAGCGGCCGGGTGAACAGCGATGCGCTGGTCTTCGACCTGCAGACGAGCGGCAAGTTCGAGTCGGTCGAGCAGCTCGCCAACACCTTGATCCGAACCCGGGACGGAACGGTGCCGCTCCGAGAGCTGGCTGTCGTGCGGGCCGGCTACGAAGACAACCCGGGCTCGCCTCAGGCCCATTACACCGGGCGGGAGGCCATCGTGATCGGCATTTCGATGACGCCGGACGGCAAGATCACCGAGCTTGGGCCGATGGTCCTCGACGAGATCGAGCGCCTCACCCAGGACCTTCCCCTCGGAATCGAGGTCCACGTGGCGAGCTACCAGCCGGGCGTCGTCGAATCAGCGGTGAACGACTTCGTCGGCAATCTCCTTCAGAGCGTAGGCATCGTGCTGCTCGTTATGCTCGGCTTTCTCGGTATCCGGACCGGGCTCATCGTGGGGGCGATGGTTCCGATGACCATTCTGTCGACGCTGAGCGTGATGCTGGTGCTCGACATCGGCATCGACAAGATGAGCCTGACCGCGCTCATCATCGCCTTGGGGCTGCTGGTCGATAATGGCGTGGTCATCAGCGAGTCGATCCTGGTCAAGCGAGACGAGGGCAAGAGTCTGTTCGAGGCTGCGACCGAGAGCGCGGTCGAGCTTCGAGTGCCGCTCCTGATCGCCTCCATCACCACGGTGGCGGCGCTGCTCCCAACCTATCTCGCCGAGTCGACGACCGGCGAGTACACCTCGCCCATCGCCGAGGTGGTCGGGATTGCGCTCCTCGCATCGTGGTTGGTGTCGCTGACCTTCGTGCCTCTGTGCTGCGTGCTCTTCATGTCGAGCAAGCCCTCCAAGTCGGCGTCCGAGAAGCAGGAGCCTGGCCAGCCGTCGAAGGCTCTGCTCGCCTACCGTCGCTTTCTGGAGACCCTGGTTCGATGGCGCTGGGTGTCGCTCTTGGGCGCCGTCCTCTGCTTCGTCGGCTCGAACTTCTTGATGGGCTACGTACCTCAGCAGTTCTTTCCCGGGAAAGCGTGGCCTCAAATGACGGTGGAGCTCGAACTCCCCGAAGGCACGCCCCAGGAGCGAACAGCGGCGGTGGTGTCGGACATCGAGCGCTTCTTGGCCGAGGAATTTCTACCCGAGGACTGGGACGAAGACGAGGCCTCGGCCAAGGTGAGCGGACGGGCCGAGCGGGCCGACGAGGCCGGTGTCGTGAGCTGGTCGGCGTACATCGGTCAGGGCGGGCCGCGCTTTCTGCTCGGGTACAAGCCGGAACAGCCGGCCGAGAACGTCGCCTACATGATCATCAACACCGAAGACTACGAGCACCTGGAGAAGGTGCGGGAGCCGACGGCGGAGTTCATCGCCGAGCGCTTTCCCGAGGCGACGGCCCGGATTCTCCCGCTGCGAAACGGTCCTCCCTTGAAGTATCCGGTCGAGATCCGGGTGTCGGGCAAGGATATCGACGAGCTGCGGGAGATCGTGCATAAGACCGAGCAGAAGCTCCTCTCGATGGAAGGGCTGGTACGGGTGGGCAACGACTGGGGGCCGGCGACGCCGCTGGTGCAGGTCGCGGTGGACCCGGTGCGCGCGCGGCAAGCGCGCCTCACTCACTTCGACGTCTCGAGCTCCTTGGAGGCGGCCTTTCGGGGGAGCCGCCTCACCATCTTCCGAGACGGCCACGACGAGGTCCCGGTCCATCTGCGCCGCCGGGGGTCGAGCGATGCATCGGTGGACGAGGTGGACTTCGTGTCGGTTTTCGATGCCTCGGGTCGGGCGCTGCCCTTGCGGCAGGTGGCGGCGGTCGAGGCGGACTTCGAGCCCCCGATCATCAAGCGTCGAGACCGGGTGCGGACCGTCACCGTTCGGGCCGACATCGCCGAGCGCGCGCCTCGAAACCTGACCGCCTTCTCGGTCGCCAACACCATGCGAGGCTGGCTGGACGAGCAGGCCAGCGGGTGGCCCCTCGGCTACTTCTGGGAGTTCGGCGGCGAAGTCGAAAGCTCCACCGACGCCAGTAACTCCATTCAAGCGAAACAGCCGGTGGCGCTGTTCATCATCCTGCTGTGCCTGGTCTTTCAGTTCAACACGGTTCGGGAGCCGATCATCGTCCTGCTGACTCTGCCGTTTGCGATCATCGGGGTTTCGGCGGGTTTGTTCATCACCCAGAAGCCTTTCGGTTTCATGGCCCTGCTCGGCACCATCGCCTTGTTCGGGATCGTCATCAACAACGCGATCGTTCTCCTGGACAGGGTCCAGATCGAGATCGGGGGAGGGGCCACCAAGGCCGAGGCTCTGATGCTCGCTTCGATGCGGCGGCTCCGTCCGATCTTGCTCACCACCACCACCACCGTCGCCGGCTTGCTGCCCCTGGCCGTCTTCGGCGGGCCCTTGTTCTCGCCGATGGCGGTGGCGCTCATGTCGGGTCTGATCATTGGGACAGTGCTGACGCTGGGGCTGGTGCCGGTGCTTTACTCGATCCTGCACCGGCTTCCAAAGGACCGCCAGAGCCTGGCTGTGAAGGCGCCGGTCGCGCTGGCGCTGCTGGGCCTCGGCTGGTCGAGCGCGGCCGGGGCGCAGACGGTGTTGGAGCCGGACACGGTGCGGCGGCTGGCGGTGGAGCGCTCCATCGCGGTGGCGCAAAGCGAACACGCCCGCTCCCAGGCCGAGGACGGAAAGAACCAGGTCGTCATCGACGCGGTGCCGCGCCTGCAGCTCTCGGCGAGCTACCGGCGGCTGTCGGACTTCGAGCAGCCGCCCCTGTTCGGCGATGGCAACTTGGTCCTCAGCCAGTCGGACGACGCGCCGCCGGCGCTGGCGGATCTGTTCGTGGTGGACGGCTCGGCGGGGGACTTCCCAAACCTGCTGAACAACACCCAGCTGCTGGCGAGCCTGAGCGTGCCGCTGTCGGACTATGTGCTTGAGCTGGGACCAGAGCTACGCGCGGCGACGGGCGACGTCGAGGCAGCGGAGGCCGAAGTCGCGGCTCGACGACTGCAGACGGCGGCTCAGGCCGAGCTCGGGCTCTATGCGTGGATCACCGCGGTCGAGCAGGAGAAGGTCTTCGCCCAGCTGGTGCGGGAGTCGGAGGAGCGGCTGGAGGTGGTGCAGACGCAGCTCGACGTGGGGACCACCTCCAAGACCGAGCTTCTTCAAGCCAAGAGCGCTCTGTCCCGGGCCCGCTTTCAGCGACAGGAAGCCCAGACCCAGGTCGTGGTGGCGCAGCGGCAGCTGGAAGAGCAGCTTCGGATCCAGGAGGACGAGGCCTTCGTCCTGCCCGACCGGCTGCCGGCGCCGCCCCGTGAGGAGCCGCCGGTGCAGACCGAGCTCTACGAGGAGGCGCTGAACGAACGGCCCGAGCTGGAGGCGGTGACGGCTTCTCTGAAGGCCGCGTCGACCCGGGAGTGGCTGGCCCTGGCGGCCGGCCTGCCGAAGCTGAGCGCCTCTGCCCGGTCGTTGACCGCTAACCCAAACCCCCGCGTGATCCCGAACCAGGATGAGTTCCGGACGACCTGGGAGCTCGGGCTGTCCTTGGTGTGGGCGCCCAATGATCTGGCGACCGGCATCAATCAGCGCGACCGGCAGCGGCACGGCAGCAGCCGGCTCCGGCTGGAGCTGGAAGCGCTGGAGCGCGAGCTTCGGACCGAAGTGGTCAGCGCCCGCCGAGCTCTCGTCGACGCCATGGAGAACATCGAAACCGCGAGCGAGCAGCTGGAGGCGGCCCGCTCCGCATACGAGCAGCGCAAGCTGTCCTTCGAGACCGGCGAGAGCACGCTGCTGGAGCTGCTCCAGAGCGAGACCGCCCTCACCCAGGCCCAGCTCGACCGCATCCGCTCCGAGCTCGGCGCGCGGGGCGCCAGGGTGCGCCTGGAGCTGGCCGTCGGCCGAGATTGAGCTCGGTCAGTCCGCTTCCTCCTTCTGGCCGAGCAGCGTGCCGGCCCCGGTCCCGTCCTGCGTCAGCCCTGCATCATGAGGTGCTGCATCATGGAGGCGCCGGCGAGAGACCAGCCGCCGTCGACGGGGAGGACGACCCCGGTGACGTAGCGAGCCTGCTCCGAGGCCAAGAACTCGGCCACGTCGGCGCAGTCGCCGGGGTCGGAGAGGCGACCGAGGGGGATGGTCTGGATGAGCTGGGCCTTCTTGCTGGGGTCGGTGAGGAGGCGCTTCATGCCCTCGGTGCCGTCGACGGCACCGGGGACGATGGAGTTCACGCGGACGCCCATCGAGCCCCACTCGAGGGCCAGGGTGCGGGTGAGCATGTCGAGGCCGGCTTTGGCGGCGCAGACGTGGCTTTGCATCATCATCGGCACGAAGGCTTGAGGGGCCGAGATCTGGATGATGCTGGCGCCCGGCTTGCGCAGGTGTTCGAGAGCGGCCCGGGCCACGTTGAAGCTGCCCTGCAGATCGATGCCCACCACCGAGCCGAAGGCGTTGCTGGACATGGCGGCGGCGGGGGCCAAGAAATTGCCGGCCGCGCCGCTGATCAGGACGTCGATGGGGCCGCTCGCTTCGACGCAGGCTTTGACGGCCGCCTCGACCGCCTCGGCGTTCCGCACGTCGGCGGTGGTCCCGAAAGCCTCTGCGCCCAGTTTCTTCAGCGCGGCGACGGTGTCGTCGACTTTGTCCTGCTTGCGGCTGAACACCGAGACCTTGTCGCCCCGGCTGGCGAAGCGCTCGGCGATGCCGCGGTTGATGCCCGAGGTGCCCCCGGAGACGAGGACGTGGCGTGGGTCGCTCATGGCCTGGGTGCGTAGCACCGAGGGAGCTCCCGGACACGGTCCGGCGCGACGGCTGGCCGAGGTTCAGGGTAAGTCGCGATCGGTCAGGACGGCTTGGAGACGCCTTCGGTCAGGGGGACGAAGCGGACGGGGATGTGGTGCGTCCGCTCCAGGCCTTCGCGGGTGCGGTGGACGATACAGAGGTGTTGCTCGCCGCCGCGGGGGCCTACCGGGGCTACGAGCCGGCCGCCGACCCCGATCTGCTCTTCCAGGGCGTCGGGAATGGCGGTCGGAGCGGCGGCGAGGATGATGCCGTCGAAGGGAGACTCTTCGGGCCATCCGGCCCGCCCATCGGCGCACTTCAGGTGGACGGCGTTCGTGAGGCCGAGCTCACCCAAGATCGCTTTGGCGCGTTCGTAAAGGATCGAATCGTTCTCGATGGTGAAGACCTGGGCGCCGAACTCGGCCAGGATGGCGGCTTGGTAGCCGGTGCCGGTCCCGATCTCGAGAATCCGGTCGCCGGGCTTTAGCTGGAGAAGCTCGATCATGTGGGCGACGACTTGGGGCTGGCTGGCGGTCTGCCCCTGACCAATGGGGACGGGGGCGTTGGCATAGGCCTTGACCTCGTAGCCTGGCGCCACGAAGCGCTCTCGGGGCACCTTGGCGAAGCAATTCAGCAGTCGCTCGCCAGCGACCTTGGCCAGGTCGTCGATGAGCTGTTCCTTGGTTTCGGGCACCCATCCACCCGCCTGGGTTTTCGGCGGACGGTCAAACTAGACTCGGTACGGATCCTCATCAACATCGCCGGGCGACCGCCGACGGAGCCTGAAGATGCGTCTCGTCTTGGTTCTGCCCTTGGCCGCAGGCCTTGCCCAGCCGTCCACGCCGAGCCTCTCTCCCGGAAATCTCCCCCGCAAACGGTTGTCCTTGACCGTCCGGTCGCCGTGACGCAGCCTCGCGCGCCCATCGGTGAGGTAGCTCAGCTGGTTAGAGCGAGGGTCTCATAAGCCCTAGGTCGCCGGTTCAAGTCCGGCTCTCACCATCGGATTCAGGGCAGAATTCGAATCCGCGACACCTCCCGCAGCTCAACCAGGTCGGGAAGGGCCGGTGAGCCGAGGTCAATCTTGGTCGTCGGGTGGAGGCTTGCCGCCGGCTTTGATCTCGAGGTGCAGGGCGGCGCGGGCGATGAGGTAGGCGCTCACGGGGGCCGTCAGGAACAGGAAGGCGGTGATCAGGACCTCGTGCACGCTGAGGCCGATCTCACGTTGGGAGGTGTGGGCGGCCGAGGCTACCAGAAGGCAGCCCACGCCCAGGGTGGTGGCCTTGGTCGGGGCATGCAGTCGCGCGTAGATGTCGGGCAGCTTCACTAGGCCGAAAGAGCCCAGCAGGACGAAGGCGGCGCCGATGACGAGAAAGGTCGAGATCAACAGCTCCATCGACCGCTCACTCCATGATGTCTCCGCGAAGGAGGTACTTCGCGAAGGCGCAGGTGCCCACGAACCCCATCATGGAGATCAAGAGCACGGATTCGAAGTAGACCGACGTATCGAACACGATGCCGAGCAGCAGCAGCATACCAACCGTGTTCACGAAGAGCGTGTCCAGGGCCAAGATCCGGTCCGGGAAGGACGGTCCTTTGAACAGCCGCACCAGGCTCAACGCCATACTCAGGATCAGCACCACGAGTACGGCCCAGGAGACGATCGTCAGCATCCCAGGACCTCCCGAAGCGGTTGTTCGTAGCGCCGCTTGATCTGCGCGATGGCTGCCGCCTCGTCGTCCACGTCCAGCGCATGAACCACCAGTACGCGACGCTTTTCTCGAAAGTAGGCGGTGATCGTGCCCGGCGTCAGCGTCATCATCGAGGCCAGGATCGCCACCCCGAACGCGTCCTCGATGTCCACCGGCACCTCGAGAAAGGCCGGGCGCAGGCGGTCGTTGCGGCCGAGCACGAGCCTCGCCACCCGAAGATTCGCGACGACGACGTCGTATGAGAAAACAAAGAACAGTCCCAGCGCCGGCAGGAGGCGCTTCAGCGACGGAGCGTCGGGCCAAAACGAATGGGTGAGGCCGGGAATGATCAGCCCCAGCGCCGCCGCCAGCAGGAGATGACCGGGGGCCAGGCTGTTGTTGGCGAGCAGCCACACGGCGGCGGCGATGAGCGAGAGCCACGGGTGGCCAAACCATCGGCTCATGGGGCATCCGCCTTTCCGGGTCGACGGACGCGGCCGTGCGAGCCCTCGGACAGGCCGTTGGGGGCCTTGGCGTCCGAGCTCTCGGGGTGCAGAACCCGCTCGATCATGCGCTCCCGGTCATGGACGGACGCTGCCGCCTCTCGGGTGAAGGCATCAATGGGACCGGCGAACACCGCCAGGAGAACGCTGGCCGACAGGAGGAAGGTCGCAGGCCACAGCGAGGCGTTTGGGCCCGGTGGAGGACCGTGGGGCGGGTCGTCTCCGAGCGCGTTCCAGAACAGGACGCTGCCGACGCGTGCGAGCTGAACCAGAAGCAGAAAGCTCGTGACCAGGACGACGCCCCACACCGCCGGTCGCATGGCGGCGGGCGTCGAAGAGAGGATCAGCGCCTTGCTGATGAATCCACTGAGTGGAGGCAAGCCCACCACCGACATGGCGGCGACGAGGAAGAGGAACGCCAGCGCGGGCCCTTGATGGATCACCGGCCCGGCCGAGAGTCGCCCGCCCAGCTCGCCTCGCTGATGGATGATCGCGCCTGCCATCAAGAACAGCGCCGCGCTCAGGAAGGTGCTGTGGATGATGTAGAAGATGGCGGCCGCCAACCCGGCCTCTGTGAACTGACCGAGGGCGGTCATCTGGGTCCCGACCGACACCACGACGAGGAAGCTCACCGTGTTCTTCAGATCGGTGGAGGCGAGGACGCCCATGGTGCCGACGAGGAGCGTGGCCAGGCCGAGGCCGCCGACCCACGGTCCGGCGACTCCGCCCACGCCGGGCTGGTCGGGTCCGAACAGAGGGATGAAGACGCGGATGATCCCGTAGATGCCCACCTTGGTCATGATGGCGAAGAACGCCGACACCGGCGTGGTCGCCGCTTCGTAGGTCGAGGGCAGCCATAGGTTCATGGGCACGACGGCCGCCTTGAGACCGAAGACCACGAGCAGCAGCCCCGCCGCGGCCCGGATGAGGGGAACGTCGGCGGCGGGCGCCGAAGCTGCCTTGGCCGCCAGGTCCGCCATGTTCAGCGTCCCGAGGGTGCCGTAGAGCAGCCCCACCGCTAGAAGGAAGAGCGCTGAGCCCACCAGATTGAGCACGACGTAATGCAGCGTCGCCCGGACCCGGACCGCCCCGCCTCCGTACACCAGCAGCGCGTAGGAGGCGATGAGCAGGATCTCGAAGAAGACGAACAGATTGAAGAGGTCGCCGGTCATGAAGGCGCCACAGAGGCCCATCACCTGAAAGTGCAGGAGCGCGTGAAAGTGCGGGCCCAGCGTGTCGTCGTCGCCCCAAGCGGCAAAGAGCACGAAAAGGGCGAGTACGATCGTGAGCACCACCATGGTGGCACCGAGTCGATCCACGAAGAGCGTGATCGCGAAGGGCGCGGGCCAATTCGCCAGCCGGTAGACGAACAGGTGGCCATCGGCGCTCAGGGACAGCATCCAGGCCGAAAGCGCCGCCAACACCCCGAGCCCGAGCACGCTGATCCAGCGTTGGGCCGTCAGACCCCGGCCCTGGAGGCCCTCGCCGAGCCACAGGCACACGATGGCCGTGAACATCGGCAGGAGCACCATGCAGACGGGCAGGTGAGTCACGACAGCTCCTCTTCGGGTACCGGCGCGTCGACGTGGTCGCCGCCCAGCCGGCGGTGGGCGATCAGGGCCGCCACCACGACGAAGGCCGTCATGGCGAAGCCGATCACGATGGCGGTGAGGACCAAAGCTTGGGGCAGCGGGTCGGCGTATGCGCCGGCGTCCGACTCGGAGCCCAGGATTGGCGGCGCGCCGACGGTCAGCCGGCCCATGGAGAACAGGGCGAGGTTGGTGGCGTAAGATAGCAGCGCCAGGCCGAAGACGACCGACATCGAACGCCCCCGCAGCAGCAGGTACACGCCGCAGGCCGCTACCAGCCCTACGCTGCACGAAAGCATCCACTCCATCATGAGCCTCCCGGACCGTCGTCGGACTCGCCTACGTGACCAAGGCAGGACAGCGTGATCAGCAAGACCGCCACCACGGTCAAGAACACACCCAGATCGAAGGCGAGCGCGGAGGCGATCTCGAAGTCGAAGGGGCCCAGATGTACGTGGGAGAAGGCGCTGGTCAAAAACGGAGCCCCCAGGACCATGGCCGCGACGCCGGTCCCGAGCGCCACCGCGAGCCCGACCGCGGCGGTGGCGATGAAGTTGAAGCGCAGTCGGGGGGACGCGAACCGAAGCCCGCTGGCCATGAACTGGAGGATGAGGGCCACGCTTGCGACGAGGCCCCCGATGAAGCCGCCTCCGGGCAGGTTGTGCCCCCGGAGCATGAGGTAGACTGCCACCAGCACCAGGAGCGGCAGCAGGGGACGGCTCATCACCCGGAGCAGGAAGGGGTGCCGGTCGCCGGACCACGGGCGGCCGTCGGCGGATGTCTTGGGCCGAGGGATCTGTACGGCGTGAAGCATGCCAGCGATGGCGATGGCGGCGATTCCCAGCACCGTGATCTCGCCCAGCGTGTCGAAGCCTCGAAAGTCCACGAGGATGACGTTGACCACGTTGCCGCCACCACCGTGCTCCCGGCTGGTGGCGATGTAGTAGTCGGAGATGGTGTCGAAGGGCCGGATCAGGACCGCGCCCATGAGGCCGGTGATGCCGAGGCCGACCGCGCCGGCGACGACGGCGTCCCGCAGGCGCCGGCCCGCGCCGGAGGGGGCGGGGCTGTAGGCGGGAAGGTGGGCGAGGGCGAGCAGGATGAGCACAGTGGTGGCGAACTCCACCGATAGCTGGGTGAGCGCGAGGTCGGGCGCCGACAGCTCCACGAAGATCAGCGTGCTGCCCAGACCCGACAGGCCAAGCGCGATCATCGCCAGCAGCCGCCGTCGATGAAAGAGAACCGTACCCACCGCGCCCAGCACCAAGAGAGCGGAGAAGGCGGCGAGGGCAAGCGGGGGGCGAGTGGTGATCGGCTCGAAGTCGGCGCCCGGTCCCGGCAGGGCGCGGTTCAGGAACGGGAGCAGGCCGAGCACGAAGGCGCTTCCGAGCAGCGCGAGGATGTAGCGCCTGAGCGACCGGTCGTGCAGGCCCTCCGTGACGCGTCGGGCCAAGCGAACCGTGGCGCCGATCCCGCTCGCGTAGACTGCGGCCCCGTCCGGCAGAAGCCTGCGTCCGGCGAACCCTCGGGCCAGGGCGGCGCGCTGCACGTGCAGCCCCACGCCCACGCCGACCGCGAGCAGGCTCATGACGAGGGGCAGATTGAAGCCATGCCAGATGTGAAGGTGGATCTCGGGGGTGCGGGCGCCCAGCACGCTCCGGCTCACATCTGCCAAGAGGGGTTCGGCGACGAAGCCCGGCGCGACTCCGACCGCGAGGCAGAGCACGACCAAGAGGCCCACCGGGACCTGCATCCAGGCCGGCGGTGGATGCGGCGTCTTCTCGAGAGCACCGGTCTCGGGGCGAAAGAAGACGTCCCAGACGAAGCGGACCGAGTAGGCGACGGAGAACGCGCCCGCCAGGGTCGCCACGGTGGGGATCAGCCACGGTTGCGCGGTCTGGGTCCCCACGTCCACGGCCTCCTTGAAGAACATCTCCTTGCTGAGGAAGCCGTTGAGAAGCGGAATGCCAGCCATCGCCGACGAAGCGACGGTGGCGAGGAGCGCGGTCGACTTCATGTGGCGAGCCAGGCCCCCGAGGCGGGTCAGATCTCGGGTCCCGGTTTCGTGGTCGATGATCCCCGCCGCCATGAACAGCGAAGCCTTGAAAGTGGCGTGGTTGAGGATGTGGAACAGCCCTGCCACGACCCCGGTCGTGGTGTTGAGCCCGAACAGCGCGGTGATGAGACCCAGGTGGGAGATGGTGGAGTACGCCAGCAGCCCTTTGATGTCGTCTTGGAACAGAGCCACCACCGCCGCGAAGAGCATGGTGGCGAGGCCGAAACCGGTGACGACGACGAACCAGGTCTCGGTGCCGGCGAGGGCCGGCCACAGGCGGGCGAGCAAGAAGACCCCGGCCTTCACCATGGTAGCCGAGTGCAGATAGGCGCTGGCCGGGGTCGGCGCGGACATGGCTCCCGGCAGCCAGAAGTGGAACGGCACCTGGGCAGACTTGGTGAAGATCCCGATCAGGATGAGGCCGAGCACGGCCGGGTAGCGCGGGTCGGCGCGGATCACGTCGCCGGCCGCCAGCACGTCCGACAACGCGAAGCTTCCCGCGACCTTGCCCAGCAGCAGCACGCCGCCGAGCAGAGCCAGCCCCCCCAGGCCGGTGACGCCCAAGGCGCGCCGGGCGCCCCGCCGAGCCTCGGCCTCCCGGCTCTTGAAGCCGACGAGCAGAAAGCTGCTCACCGAGGTCAGCTCCCAGAAGACGACCATGCCGAGCAGGTTCTCGGAGGCGACCAGCCCCAGCATCGCGCCCATGAACAGCAGCAGGAACGCGAAGAAGCGGTCCCGCTCGTCTTCATCGACCATGTAGTAGCGGGCGTAGAGGATGACGAGCAGGCCGATCCCCAGGACCAGGCCGCAGAAAAGCAAAGACAGGCCGTCGAGACGCAACGACAGATTCAGGCCGAGGTGCGGAACCCAAGGAATGGCGACGACCCGCGCCGGCTCCGGGACTCTGCCCTCGGCGGCGGCGAGAAGCGTCCCCAGCGAGCCCAGCGTCACGGCGCCGGAGAGCCACGACGAGCCGCTCCGACCCGCGATCCGCGGGCCGAGCAGAGGAACCCAGCAAAGGAGCAGGGGGAGTAAAAGCGCGAAGGCGAGCGTCATGGGTGGGCCCGGCCGGGCGGGAGCCTACGCGGGTCCCCTCCATGGTGCCAGTCTTTCGAGGGGCTCACTCAGGCTTTGAAGGATCTCGCAAGGACCCCGGGGAACTCGAATTAGACGGCCTGGCGTCTTCCCAGGCCATCTTCTTCAGCTCTCGCGCCGGCGACGGAAGACGAGGCCGAGAGCGAGCCCAAGCAGGGGCCACAGGGTGGGAGCGCCCGCCGCCGTGCAGCCGCCTCCCTCGTCGCCGGCGCCGTTGCCGGGCGTCATGGGACCGGAGGTGTCCTCGCAGCGGGGGTCGAACTCTGATGGACAGCTCGGCTGGGCGGCGAGGATGCGAAGCTCGAGGTCCACCGACCGGGTGCGCTCGACGTCGTCCACCGCCAGCACGCGAAAGTTGGCGAGCTGAGCCGAGTTCGGGGTGCCGCTGATGCGGCCGTTGCCGTTGGCCACGCTCAGATTCAAGCCGGAGGGCAAGGTACCGCTGGTGACGCGGAACTCGACGGGCTCGATCCCACCCGTCGCTTCGATGGTGGCCTGGTAGGGCTGACCGGCGATGGCCTGGGGCAACTCGCTGGTGACGATCCTGAACTCGCTGTCTCCGACCTCGAAATCGAGCTCGAACGTGGCGCTATCCTCGCTGCCGCCGGGGAGGGGGGAGTCGAAGGCGCGGATGACCGCTTGATAGCTCCCGGCCTCGACGAAGCGTCCCACCAGCCGGCCGGCGCTGCTGAGCGTGAGGTCGGGCGGAAGCTCGCCACCGAACAACTCGAAGCCGATGTCGCCGATGCCTCCGCTGATGCGGCCGTTGCCGTTGGCCACGCTCAGATTCAAGCCGGAGGGCAAGGTACCGCTGGTGACGCGGAACTCGACGGGCTCGATCCCACCCGTCGCTTCGATGGTGGCCTGGTAGGGCTGACCGGCGATGGCCTGGGGCAACTCGCTGGTGACGATCCTGAACTCGCTGTCTCCGACCTCGAAATCGAGCTCGAACGTGGCGCTATCCTCGCTGCCGCCGGGGAGGGGGGAGTCGAAGGCGCGGATGACCGCTTGATAGCTCCCGGCCTCGACGAAGCGTCCCACCAGCCGGCCGGCGCTGCTGAGCGTGAGGTCGGGCGGAAGCTCGCCGCCGAACAACTCGAAGCCGATGTCGCCGATGCCTCCCATGGTCTCGAGCCGCCGATCGATGGACTGCCCCAGGTCGAAGGACTCGAGCATCGGGTCGGTGATGGTGAGGGGCTCGGCCTCGTCGATGACGAGGTCGAAGGTCGTCATCGCCGCCTCGGCCTGGTTGCTTATCGAAACCTGAATCTCGAAGGTCCCCGGGACGGCCGGAATTCCGGTGATCCGGCCCAGCTCGTCGGCTGACAGCCCGGCAGGTAGGCCCTCGACGTCGAAATCGAAGTCGGTCCTCTCGGGGGAGCTTCCGCCCTCGAAGCCCACCAGATGGTCGTAGGGCACACCGACCCGGCCGGTGGGGAGCGCATCGTCGGTGAAGACGAGGGGCGGCGCAGCGATGAAGTATCGGTCCTGGGGCGGGGCTACGGCCAAGTTTTGGTCGAAGCCTGGGATCTCGGCCACGACATCCATCGAGTCGGCGTCGCAGATCGGAAAGTAGGAGCCGGGGGGAATCAGCTGGTCGGGGAGGGTCCCGGTGACCTGGAGGCTGTACTCGTTCATGTTCGGGAGGGGCCCGGTTTGGGGGGAGCCCAACGAGATGTCGTCGTCCCGGTCGAGGCTGTTGTTCCTCGAGGCCCAGAGGGCGACGTCGATGGACGCGGTGACCGGGATGCCGCGATTTCGGATCCCGACCTCGTAAGTCAACGCGGAGCCCGGCAGAATGGGCGACGGTCCCGAGAGCAGCCGGCAGGACGTGACTTCGAGGTCGAAGCCCGTCAAGAGGACCGGCAGCTCCGTGACCTCGATGTTGTCGCCCTCGATCTCCTCGGCGATGTCGTCGCTCGGATCGACGATGGCGATGAGGAAGAACTCCTCGTCCACGGGAAGGTCGTTGGGCAACGTCAACTGGACGCCGACGTCGGTCTCGCCGCGGGGCACGTCGGCCACGTCGGCGAAGGCGCCCAGGAGCTCGTCGCCACCCGGATTGAAGGCGCCATTGGACGAGGCGTAGACCTCCAGGTCGACATCTATCGCCGTCGTCAGCCCCCGGTTCCGCAGGGTCACCGTCGCGGTCGTCGTCTCTCCGGGAAGGGCGCTCGCCCCGAGCCGGATCGCGCTCACGCTCAGCTCGGGCTCGATGAGCGCGAGGGTTCGGAAGCTCGTGTCGGCTACGAAATCGAAGTCCATGTCGCGGCAGGAGTCGGTGTTGGTGCAGCTCGCGTAGGTGCCGAACACGCCCGAAGCGGTGCCGTCGCCCTCGTAGCCCATGACGCCGGAGACGGTCCCGAAGCTGGGAGGCGAGATGTCGCCGCCATAGCTGACCTCGAAGGAATCATCGGCCTCGAACAAGGCGATCGTGAAGCTTCCTTCGTCGGCAGGGGTCAGGGGGTTGAAGGGCGTGAAGTCCTCGAACTCGACGTAGAAGGTCCGGTTCGGGCTCGTCCCTTCGACCGCGGTCGAGATGGGGCCGTTGTCGAAGGACGAGGACCAGAAGGGCGCGATGATGTAGTCCGGATCGCTGCCGCCGGTTCGCGGCAGGCCGTTTTGGAAGGTCGAAAACAGGTCTCGCGTCAGGGAGGCGCTGTCTGGGTCGAAGGAGATGAAGCCGGCGGGATTGATCCGAATCGTGTCCGACTCCAGGCCGAGGTAGTCGAAGGTGAAGGGCAGCGGCACGTCGGCGCCGGTGAATGCGCTCGCTCCGACCTGGAGCGTCACCGATAGCCCGCGGTCGGTCAGACTCTGGTAGGCCTTCTGCGACGAGACGGTCAGGTACTCGGGCTCGGTCTGGGCGCCGACCGCAGTCGCAAATCCCAGAGAGGTTAGGGTAAACGCTAATAAAACTCCAGCACGCCTCATGTGGGTCACTTACCCTCCCTGTCGCATACTGGGCCCTATGAATTTACTCCGCCGTCTGTGCCGAGTGAATTTTCGTCACACCCTCAGGGGATGAGGCTAGACTAGGCTGCCGCGAGGGTTCGGCGGTACTTCCAGCGCCGCCAGAAGAACATGTGATCAGTCAGGAGGACGCCGTTCAGGTGGTCCAGCTCGTGCTGCAGACACACGGCCTCGATGTCCCGCAGCTGTCGCACGAAGCGCTCGCCGTTCAGGTCCTGGGCTGTGACCCGGATTCGGGTGGCGCGGAGCACGTTCACGACCACCCCGGGAACCGACAGGCAGCTCTCTTCCACGAGGCCGAAGCTGGCCTTCGAGCAGATGAAGGGGTTGATGAAGATCTCGGGGCCGTCTTCCCGGCCCAAGACCAGGATCCGGCTCGGGTCTCCGACCTGGGGAGCGCTCAAGCCCTTCGCGTCGCCTAGCGCCGAGACCAGCCGGGCGGCCCGGGCCCGAAGCTCATCGTCGAAGCACTGCACGATGGCGCAGGTCTGCGTCAGTCGGGGGTCGGGGTACTCGAGGATCTCGGTGCTCACGTTCCTGCCTCCGAAAGCGGTTTGGCCACGCGCGGTACCGGGGCCGACTCGGGCTTCGAACGCAGCAGCGGAAGAACGGCCACCATCGTCAGGATGAGCAGACCGAGCTCGAGCATGTAGACCGCGTTGTAGCCGGCAGCGGGCTGGCTCGCAGCGCCGAAGATCGCGCCGAAGACGTCGCGCAGAGTTCCGCTCAGCGCCATCCCGAGGCCGGCCGCCGTTGCCTGCACCGCTCCCCAGGCGCCGAGGGCGAGGCCGGCCTGCTCCGAGGGCGCGCGGTTCATGGTGGCGGTCAGGGTGCCGTGCCCGAAGAGCGCGCCTCCGAAGCCGATCATGAAGTTGCCCAGAAGAAAAACAGGGACCGAAGTCCATGTCCCCGCGGTGAGCACGAAGATGAAGCCCGGCACTCCGATCAGCGCCCCCCACAGCGTGACCCGGTACGGATCGCCTCCTCGGGCCAGGCGGTGGGACGCGAAGGCGAAGCCGAGCAAGCCGCCGAGGGCCAACAGGGCGGTGAGCTTGGTGGTCGCGGAGACCGGGAGGGCCAAGACCTGTCCACCGAAGGGTTCCAGGAGGACATCGGCCAGGTTGAAGGCCAAAGTGCCCAGTCCCACCACCACCAGGCGTCGCACGGTGGCGTTACCCGCGCAGAAGGTCGCCCAGGACTCTCGAAAGCTGGGGTCCGGCAGGGCCATGGCCTCTCCCCGCATGGGTCGCCGGGCCTCCTGCTTCCACATGGCCACCACATTGAGGATCACGACCACGATGGCCACGCCCTGGATCACCTGAATGAGCCGTCCCGGGACGAAGGGGTTGAGCAGATAGCCAAAGACCATCGCGCTCAGGATCATGCCGAGGAGCTGCGTCACGTACATGAGTCCCACCACCCGGGGATGAGACTCGGGCGGCGTGAGATCCGTGGCCAAAGCGAGTCCGGCCGTCTGAACCGTGTGCATGCCCGCGCCCACGAACACGAAGGCCGCCGCTGCTGCCGCTTGCCCCATCCAAGGGGGTAGGTCGGCCGACTCGCCGTGGCCCCCGAGAACGAGAAGCGCCAAAGGCATGATCGCGAAGCCCGAGAACTGGGCCAGCGTTCCCTTCCAGATGAAAGGTACCCTGCGCCAACCGAAAGGGGAGCGATGGGTGTCGGAATTGAAGCCGATGAGGGCCCGGAAAGGCGCAAACACCAGCGGAAGCGCGATCATCAAGCCCACCAGCGTCGCGGAGACGCTGAGCTCGACGATCATGACGCGATTGAGCGTGCCGACGAGCAGGACCAGGGTCATGCCGACCGAGACCTGAAACAACGACAAGCGAAGCAGGCGGCTCAGCGGCAGGTCCGGGGTCGCGACGTCGGCGAAGGGCAGAACGCGGGGACCGAGGCCGACCCACGCCCGCAGGATTCTCTCGGTGAGTCGATTCATTCGACCGTCCTATGCGAAGAGCTCAGCGTCGACTTCGCCAAATCAATGGAAGAATTCGACTGAAGTGGGTTCGGTCCTTGGTCAGGTGCGGCAAGACCGGGTCGACGGTGCCCTTCTTCAAGTGAGGAAGGACGGGGTCGTTGAGGCCTTTTTTCAAGTGGGGCAGGACCGGGTCGTTGAGGCCCTTCTTCAGGTGAGGCAGGACCGGGTCGATGTGCCCCTTCAAGCTGAGGGGGATCGCGCCGGTGATGGTCCCGGTCGGCAGGTAGCCCATCGGCCGCCGCGGGCTGAGAATGGGCAGCCCGATGAAGTCGGACACATGCTGGAGGTATTTCTTCGGCTTGGTGAAGACGCGTTTGGGTTTGGCCCTCTCCAAGCCCTCCTCGATGAAGCGGCCCAGACCGAAAGCCGCCCGGGCCACCATCACCGTGTCGCCCTCACTCATCGCGGCCGCGGCCCGCTTCTCGATGCCGGACAAGAGGTCTTTCGCGCGAGGCGTCGTCGTGTCGTCCCCCGGTGCGAAGACCCCGATCTCCTCGGCACGGATGCCTTCGTGTTTGCTGAGCTCGTCGGCCAGCTGCTTCGCAGCCTCCGTCGATTCGAAGATTCCTACATATCCGGCCACCGAAGGCCCCCTTTCGCCAGCGAAGAGTGGAGGCGAGGCAGGCCCCAGAGCCTGCCCCGGACCTTACTCGATGCCGATCCCCGACCAGAAGCCGACGAACCACGTGGTGTTCGCCATGACCTGGTAGTGGATGTACAAAGACGTAAACATCAGCGCCAAAAAGAAGATCGGCACTCCTACATTGGGGCTCACGACAGTCCAGATTCTTGCGTTATTCATCGCTTGGACCTCATCCGAGCCAGGGCGTCAGGCCCGCCGTCAGCAGGTGGGCGACGATGGACACCAGGCCAAACACACGGGTGCCGTCGATCAGGTATTTATGAAGCTCTTCGGCTTCTTTCAGGGTGAGGCCGGTGGGCCACACGCGGTCGGGATCATCGAAGTCAGACATTGTTTTCTCCAGTTTCAAGCGAGGTCTCCGGCGGTATCTCGAAAGACCAGACCACGCAGAATCCTACGCAGCCGCCGGGTGCCTCCGTGTTCGAGGGATGGATCACCCGTGCGAGTCGCTGTGTCAACCTCCCGCTACACACTGAGGTGTCGCTTTTGGCTGACAAATCCCGCAAGATAGTCGTGTCTGACCTCGGCCGCGGTGACGGCGGACAGCTGGAGCCAACCGCCCGATGAGGCCGCATGGGGGGCCCAAGAGGCGTCGAAATACTCGACGGGGCCGCTCCCGCGTGGAACAGGGCGCCGGATGACGAGCCCCGTTGCCTTCGTCGTGAGCCGCTTCCCGGCTCGCTCCGAGACTTTCGTCGCGGCGCAGATGTGGGCGCTTCTCGAGGCCGGGGTACCGGTCGATGCCTGGGCGAGGCGTGCGGCGGGTCGCCTCCCTCGGGAGTGGCGGCGTTCGGACTTCTGCCTGCGGGCGCCGCCTCGCGGGATCGGCGCGCTGCTCGCTGCCCTGCAGCTCGAAGCCGAGGGCAAGGCCGAGCTCCGCCGGCGGCCACCGGGCATCGCATCGACATGGAGCGTCGCTGCACGGGCCAGCGCTCATGGCGACGCCCCCCCCTACGGCCTCGTCGTCGCGCACTTCGGACTTCAAGGCCTCGACGCCCTCGATCTTCGACGCCTCGGCCGGCTCAAAGGTCCACTCGCCGTCGTCTTTCATGGCTTCGACGTCTCGTCCTACGTCGACGAGACGGGGCCCGACGTCTATGCGGAGCTGTTCGAGGAGGCGGACCACCTGCTTCCCATCTCGGAGCGATGGCGAAATCGCCTCCTGGAGCTGGGGGCGCCCGAGGGGAAGCTGCAGGTCCACCGGATGGGCGTGGACCTTCAGTCCTTCGCTTTCACGCCGCGGAGCTGGTCCCGCGGCGAGCCGCTTCGCCTCGTCAGCGTCGCCCGACTGGTGGAGAAGAAGGGGCTTCACATCGCCATCCCCGCCGTCGCCAGGCTCGCCGCCGAGCTTCCGAACGTGACTTGGGACGTCATCGGCGATGGCCCCATGCGAAAGCGCCTCTCCGCGCTGGTGAAAGATCACCGCGCACCGGTCGTCTTTCACGGCGCTCGTCCTCACGATGAAGTAAAGCGCAAGCTCGCTCGGGCCCACATCTTCTTGGGCCCCAGCGTCACGTCTTCCACCGGCGACCAAGAAGGCATTCCTGTGGCCTTGATGGAGGCCATGGCGACCGGTCTTCCGGTGGTGACCACTCGCCACTCCGGCATTCCGGAGCTGGTCCGTCCAAATGCGGGTCGATTGGCGGACGAGGGCGACGTCGACGCCCTCTACGTCGAGCTCCTGGCGGCGCTCGATGACGCCCACGAAGGTCGGTGGCCACGGATGCTCGCCGCCGCCCGGGCCCGAGTGGCGGAGGAGTTCGACGAAGCTCGGTGGAACGCCCGCCTCCTGGAGCTGGCTCGAGGTGCCCACTGAAGGGCCCAAACCGGCGCATTGGCGCTTGGAACGCTCAGCTCGCCAAGCTATGGCCGGGGCTTCGATGCCGCCCCCCCAGAACCAGTGGTTCGAGGCCTCGGCGACCCGGGAGGATCTCGCCGGGAAAACCATCCGGGGCGGGGCCTGGATCGCGGTGGCACGAACGATCCGGGGGCTCGTCGACCTGGCCGCCACCGTCGTCCTCGCGCGTCTTTTGACCCCGGCCGACTTCGGTCTCGTGGGCTTGGTGGCGGCGGTGACGGCATTCGTCGTCTTGTTCAAGGATCTCGGGCTATCGACCGCCACCATCCAGCGCGAAGACATCGACAGCGAGCAGGTGAGCCAGCTCTTCTGGTTGAACGCCAGCCTCGGCTTGGGGCTCAGCGCTTTGACCGCGGGTCTGGCCCCCGGGCTCGCCTGGTTCTTCGAGGAGCCGCGGCTGACCCCGATCACCCTCGCGCTCTCTTCATCCTTCGCCATCGGTGGCTTTGCCGTCCAGCACCGGGCGCTCCTGGTTCGAAATCTCCAGCAGAGTCGACTCGTGCTGGTGGAGCTCGGCTCGATCATCGTCGCCTCGATCATTGCCATCGTCTTCGCTGTTGCCGGCGCAGGTCCTTGGGCCCTGGTCGTGCAGATCGTAGCTACCGAGGCCGTGGCCACCGTACTCGTATGGTTCGCCTGCAGCTGGCGACCCGGGCGCTGGCGGCGCGACGTGTCCGTGCGACCGCTGCTGAAGATGGGCGGGCACCTCACCATCTTCTCCGTCGTCAACTACTTCGCCCGCAATCTGGATGACATCCTCATCGGGCGGACGGCTGGTCCTGCTCAGCTAGGCCTGTATCAGCAGGCCTACAAGCTCATGATGATTCCGCTGCGGCAGGTCAATCAGCCGGTCGGCTCGGTGGCCAAACCGGCCCTCTCTCGGCTGGCCGGTCAGCCGGACCGCTATCGCCGCGCCTTCGAGCGCATCATCGAGAAGGTCTTCTTGGTGACGATGCCCCTCGGGGCTTTCATGTTCTGCTGCTCGGCCAACCTGATTCTGCTGGTCTTCGGGCCGAAGTGGCTTCCAGCAGCGGACATCTTTCGTTGGTTGGGGCTGCTCGTCTTCAGCCAGCCCCTGGGCAACGCGACGGGTTGGCTCTTTGTCAGCCAGGGACGGACCGCTTCCATGATGCGCTGGGGATTCGTGGGAAGCGGCCTGTCGGCCCTGAGCTTCGTGGCCGGCCTTCCCTGGGGTCCGGAGGGCGTCGCCATGGCCTACGCCGGATCGGGCCTGCTCGTTCGGACCCCTCTCTTGTGCCTGTGGGTCGGGCGAGAGGGGCCGGTCAGCGCCAAGGATCTCCTCCGCATGACGACGCCCTTCCTGCTCGCGGCTGGCGTCACCATCGTGGTCCTCGACGCCGCCGTTGACGCCGCCGCCCATCTGTCGATGTGGCCCCAGCTCGGCATCGGCCTCTCGGTTTGCGTCTCGGTCTTCTTCGGGACTCTGGCTCTCTTTTCACGGGGGCGTCGGGCCATCGCGGACATCGGGGCGGCTTTGGGAAGACTGAGTCGAAGATGAGGCGCTTTCTCTACATCAGCCCCTTCTTTCCGCCGCATACCCGGGTGGGCGCTCTGCGGCCGCTGAAGTTTCTTCGGCACCTGGAGAATCACGGCTGGGGGGCGGTGGTGCTCAGCGAAGTCCTGCCGGGAGAGCCTAGCTCGCCCGAACTATTCGAGGCGGTCCCCGAGAGCACGATCGTCGTACCCAACTATCGCCGCCGCGGGCCGCCGTCTCGGGCCAGCGAGCCCGCCTCGCACGAGAAGCCCCCATCGAGTTGGTGGGCCCGGCACAAGCCCGAGTTCTTGCGCAACCCCGAGCTCTTCCCGATTCAGACCGAGCTCCCTCGGCTCCCGCATGCGACGAAAGCAGCCCTGCGGGTGGTGGACGAACATCCCGACATCGAGGCGGTCATGGTCAACGCCTCGCCCTACGGCGCCATGCTGGTGGGGGCGACGGTGGCGTTTTGTGGAAGGCGTCGCAATAGGATGTAAGGAG
>CAYZFR010000021.1:0-30588 GCA_964477875.1 uncultured Myxococcales bacterium | reverse complement strand
CGGCCGAGACGCCGGCCGCCATGGCCAAGTAGCCACAGTCTCGGCCCATCACCTCGACGATGAAGGCGCGCCCGTGGGAGCCCGCGGTGTCGGCCAGCTTGTCGCAGGCGTCGACGATCGTGTTCACCGCCGTGTCGACGCCGAGGGCGAGTCGGGTGAGGCCGATGTCGTTGTCGATGGAGGCCGGGATCCCGATCCCCCGGAGCGGCTGCTCGCCGAGCTCCTCGGGGTCGAGCAGACGCTGGAGCCCGGTCAGGCTGCCGTTGCCCCCGACCACCAGCAGCCCCTCGATCTCCGACCCAGCGAGGACGGCCCGAGCCCGGTCCCGGCCCTCTTTGTCTCGAAAGGCGGCGCTGCGGGCCGAGCCGAGCACGGTCCCCCCGCGCCCCTGCAAACCCCCGACCACGTTCGAAGGGAGCGGCACGAATTTCCCCTCCATCAGGCCCTCGTAGCCCCGGCGCACCCCGAACATCTCCAAGCCCTCGGCCCGGGCGACCAAGGTGGCGGCCCGAATCGCCGCGTTCATCCCGGGGGCGTCGCCGCCGCTCGTCAGGATCGCCGCCCGCTTCATGCCTCGAATTGTAACAGCTTCCGGTTCGAGCCCGGGCCCTGGCGTGCTCGAGGTTCGCGCTCGCCGGCCGATGGGGGGACCGTGACGCGTCACGCCCCAGGCTCGGAGTCCCACTCCCCGGGCCTGCGGGACCACTTCGTGGAGCGTTCGGCCCGGCACTGGCTGCTCTTGGGCGTCACCGAGGGCTTGGACGCCCTGGGCCGCCGGCTTCAGACCGAGGTCGACGCCGAAGAGATCCAGAACGAGACCCCGCTCTCGGACGCTTGGGTCCAGGACTGGACGGGCGACGCCTTCGGGACCGGCTACTCCTCCCTCGCCCACCTGCGCCGCTTTCCGGTCGACGCCCTCGAGATCGATCGGGCGTTCACCAGTGAGATCCACGAGCCCGAGGGCCGGGCCATCGTCCGGACCATCATCGGGCTGGGTCGGATCCTCGATCTGCGGGTGATCGCGGAAGGCGTCGAGACGACGGAGCAGGCAGACTTCCTCCGGCGAGAGGGCTGCCATGCCCTGCAGGGCTACTGGATCGGCCGTCCGATGGAGTCGGGGATCTTCGAGGCCTGGCTGCGGACCTGGCCTGGAGGACAGGTTGCGCGAATGGCGACGCAGCTCACAGTTACGGAAGGACGCGCACTCCGCTAGGCCTTCGCCGTCATGAATCTCATCGGCTTTCGACGCGAAGACAAGAGTCCCCACGAAAGGCGCATCCCCCTCGTGCCTGAAGACCTTCGGGCGATCCGGTCCGAGCACGGCGCCCGCTTCGTCGTCCAGCGTTCCCCTCAGCGGGCTATTCCCGACGCCGACTTCGAGGCGGCCGGGATCGAGGTGAGGGACGACATCGACGAGGCCGACGTCGTGATGGGGGTCAAGGAGGTCCCGGTCGAGGCCGTTCAATCCGGCAAGACCTACATCTTCTTCAGCCACACCATCAAAGGTCAGGCCTACAACATGCATCTCCTGCGGGCTCTGATGGAGCGCGGCTGCACCCTCATCGACTACGAGCGGATCGTGAACGAGGCGGGGCAGCGCCTGGTCGCCTTCGGTCGGCACGCCGGTCTGGCGGGGGCCATCGACGGGCTTTGGACCCTGGGGCAGGCCTGGCGACGCCGAAAAATCCGGACCCCCCTTCGGCAGCTGAAGCTGGCCCACGCGTACGGTCACTCCGACGTCGCCAAGGCGGCCATCGCCGAAATCGCCGCCCACTGCCTGCGGGACGAGACCTTTCAGCAGCACCGGGCGGTCATCGGCGTGACCGGCGGCGGGCGGGTCGCCCGCGGCGCCCACGAGATCATCGACGCCCTCTCTCCGGACGAGCTGGCGCCGGAGCAGATCCACGACGCCAAGCCGGGGCGCTTCAGCCGGGTTCGCTTCGACGAGTCCCACTTCGCCGAGCGCCGGGACGGCGCACCCTTCGAGCTCGCGCATTACTACGCCGAGCCAGAGGCCTACCAGGGGATCTTCGAGGAGCGCTACGCCGGGCGACTCGACCTGCTGGTCAACGGGATCTACTGGGAGCCCCGCTTTCCGCGGCTCGTCTCCCGGACCGGCATTCGATCCCACTACCTGCGACCCAAGCCTCGACTGGCCGCCATCGCCGACATCAGCTGCGACATCGCCGGCTCGGTCGAGCTGACGGTCAAGGCGACCACCCCAGACGACCCGGTCTATACCTGGGACACCAAGACCGACCGCGCCCAGCGGCCCGGCAAGGGCCACGGACCCCTGATGATGACGGTGGACATTCTCCCCACCGAGCTTCCGGTGGAGGCATCGGAGGCGTTCTCGACCGCCTTGAGACCGCTGCTCCCGGATCTGATCCGTCACGACTTTCGTCAGGGGATCGACGGTCTGTGCCCCGAGCTCCGGCGGGCGGCCATCGTCGACCGCGGCCGATTGACCCCGGACTACGCCCAGCTGATGGGGCCGCTAGAGGCCGAGACGGGGAGCTTTCCGCGAGGCTAGAAAAAAATTCGGCAAAGCCTGTTCATAAGTTGGGCATCCCGGCATGCACCCGGGCCATGCCCATCGCAATGACCGCCGGATACTCGCAGGCGACGGCAGGTGCGCGCCTGTGCCTGGAGCGGAGCTTCGACCTCATCGACCGCGCCCTCGCCCAAAGCGGCGACGGCCCCTTTTGCTTCGTCGACTACGGTGCAGCCGACGGTGGGACGGCGACGGGCCTCTACGCGCGGGTCGCCCAGCGGGTCCGAGGCCGTTCGGGGCCGGTGAGGGTTCTGCTCGAAGACCTGCCGGACAACGACTTCGAGACCTTGGCGCGGAACGGTCGGGCCGCCTTCGCGGAGGTGGGTGACGTCGAGGTGGTGCGGCACGGCTTCTACGAGCCCGTCAGCGAGCCGAACAGCGTCAGCCTCGGCTTCTCTGCCACCGCCATGCACTGGCTTCGAGCGGCGCCGCCCCACGTCCCGAACCACACCCACGGCAACGCCAACAACGAGCCCGAGGTCCGAGCCGCCTTCGCCGAGCGGGCGGTGGCCGACTTCTCGGCGCTGATGGCGCTGCGGGCGGACGAGCTGGCGCCCGGCGGCGCGTTGGTCCTCGTCAACCTGGCTCGGGACGACCAGGACCACTACCTCGGCTGGAACGGTCGGGACCTCAACATGCACGACGAGCTCCACCGCCTGTGGCTGGAGCTCCTGCGGGAAGGGCGCATCGATCGCGAGGCCTACCGCCGCGCCAACTTCCAAAACTTCTACAAGAGCGAGGCCGAGTTTGCGCGGGTCTTCGAAGACGAGGGCAGCGAGGCCTACCGAAAGGGGCTTCGCCTCGAAGCCATGCGCACCGAGCGCATCGCGTGCCCCTACCGCGCCCGCTTCGACGAGGACAAAGACGCTCGGACCTTCGGCCAGGGTCTGATGGGGACGGTGCAGTCCTGGTCTCGCCACACCTTTCGCACCGCCCTCGACGGTCACCCCGAGACCGAGGCGATCCTCGAGCTCCTCTACGGGCGCTTCGCCGAGACGGTCGCGGCTCGCCCCGAGCGATTCAGCATGGACTACGTCCAGAACTATCTGCTCGCCCGGAAGGTGGCCTGACCGATGCTCAGCGCGACTCGCTCCGAGATGCAGCTGTTGGCTCGACGGGTGGCGCCGGGCGCCAGCATCTTCGTCGCCATGGAAGGCCGAGGCGGCGGCCCCGCCGACGGCCCCGCCAACGGCGGCATGCGCCTGCTGCCCTACCTCTCCGATGGGGAGGCGGTCGCCGATGCCTACGCCCTCTGCCAGCACATGCGGATCAAACATCGCCTCTACGGCACCGGCTTCAGAGGAGCCAAGGTCGTGGTCCGCGGGTCCACGGAGGCGGGGGCCAAGGCGGTGCTCCTCGGCAAGGTGGCCGAGGTCCTCCAGGAGCTGAAGGGCCAGCTCTACACGGGCTGCGATCTCAACACGACCCGGGACGACATGCGGGCCCTGGCCAACCAGGCCCCCTACGTCCTCGCCGCCCTCGACAGCGGCGTGGACGCCAGCCGTGCGACCGGGGAGGGCGTGATCGCCAGTCTCCTCGGGGCCTTGGAGGTCTTGGAGGGTACCGAGCTGGACGCGCCCCAGCGCTTTCTCGTTCACGGTTGCGGCGCCACCGGAGGCGTGGTCGCCCGGCGCCTGCGGGACGCGGGGGCCCAGGTCTTTACGGTAGACGCCAAGCCGGGGCGGGCCGCCATCCCGGGTTGCATCGACGTCTCCGAGCACCCGGACTGGGCTTCGCTGCCCGTCGACGTGCTGATGCCCTGCTCGATGAGCCGACTCGTAGACGCCGAGGTGGCGAAGAAGACTTCGGCCAAGCTCGTGATCGGGGCGGCCAACGACTCCATGACCGAGGAAGCGCAGACGATCCTCGATCAGCGGGAGATCCGCTGGGTGCCGGACCCGGTCTCCAACGCTGGCGCGGTGGTCGTGGACTCGGTCGAGCACTTCAGCCCCGACGCCTGGCGCGGCGCCGACCCCGAGTCGATCTACGCCTTCGTGGCCGAGCAGATCCGGGCCCTGACCCGGAAGCTGCTCTTGCGGAGCATGAAGAGCCGCGCCCCGCTGAAAGAGGTGGTCGAGGCCGCCGCACAGGAAGCTCGGCACCTGCAGCCCCTAGGGCGGGCCTTCGGGGTGGAGGCGGCGGCCTGATGGCGGCCGAGGTCCTCGTCATCGGTGGTGGCATGGCGGGTCTGTCCGCCGCCTACCAGCTCCGGGACTGGGGCGAGCGGGTGCGCCTGGTGGAGCGAGACGTTCTGGTCTCGCCGCAGGCGAGCAGCCACGGCCAGTCTCGGATGTACCGCGAGATGTATTCCGACCCCTACCTCTGCGCCCGGTCCCGGGAGGCGAACGCCATGTGGCGCGACCTGGAGGCCCGGCACCGGATCCAGCTCCGCCGTCAACACGGCTTGCTCTTCTACGGCGAGAGCTGGGACGAGGAGACCATCGAGGGCAGCATTCCCGGGGCTCGCCGGGTGATGGACGCGCAGCGCATCCCCTACCAGGCCCTGAGCGCCGAACAGATCCGGCGCCGCTTTCCGCTCCGACCGGACCCGAGCTTCCAGGGCCTCTTCGAGCCGACGGCGGGGGCCATCCTGAGCGACCGCGTGCTGGCCTTGTTCGCGGATGAGGCCCGTCGGGCCGGCGTGCGCATCGACGAAGGCCTCGGCGTGATCAACCTGCGCCCGAAGGGCGGCGGCGGCGCCCGGGTGCGCTTCGAGGACGGCAGCGCCGGAGACTTCGAACGCGTCCTGGTATGCGCCGGAGCCTGGGCGCCCCGGCTGGTACCGGGCCTCGACGCGCTGAAGGCGTGGTCGATGCTGTGGGCCCACTACGCCGTCGACGAGGAGCTCGCCGACCGCTACCCCCAGTGGTTCTGCTTTCAGCAGAGTCGGGGCGAAGACGGCGGGCTCTACTACGGCTTTCCGGTCCTTCACCGAATCGGCGGCCACCCCGTCATCAAGGCCGGCATCGATTGGGCGCCGCGCCAGATGCAGCACGAGACGGTCGAAGCTCTGCCCCCGGCGGCCGAGCCTCGGATGGTGGAACTCCTGGACGACTTCATGGCCCGGGGCCTGGAGGGCGTGGGCCCGCGGCTGGAGACCTTCGTGTCGCCCTACGCGATGTCGCCCGACGTGCAGTTCGTCCTCGACGAGGTCGAGCCTGGGATCGCGGTCTTCACCGGCGGCTCCGGTCAGGCGTTCAAGTTCGCGCCGCTGATCGGCGCGCTGCTCGCCGACCTCGCTCGAGGCGACGGCCCGCGCTGCGACCTAGGGCCTTGGCGCGCCGAGCGGCTGGCCGCCTAGATGGCCCGGCCGAGCCCGAGCCTCGACCTCTGGGCCTTCGGGAGCTCGGCCGGGATCCTGGTCGGATTCCTGGTCTGGTCGGTGTTCGATCTGGCCTCGACCGAGGCGGCGATCGAGGCCGCTTCGACCTGGGTCAGCGGGAGCTTCGGCGCCTTCTGGCAGCTGTTGACCTTGGCCTCGACGGTGGTCGGGTGGGCGCTCGCCTTCGGGCCCCACGGCCGGCGACGGCTCGGGGCGGCCACCCCCGAGATGTCGACCGCCCGCTGGATCGCGATCATCTTGTGCACGCTCCTGGCCGGAGGCGGCGTGTTCTGGTCGGCGGCCGAGCCCATCTTTCACTTTCGGAGCCCGCCGCCCACTTTCGCCGGCGTGGAGGCGGAGACGGCGGGCGCGGTCGACGTGGCCTTGGCCCAGTCCTTTCTGCACTGGGGCTTTTTGGCGTGGTCGGTGGTCGGGACCCTGGGCGCGCTGGCCTTGATGCTGCTTCAAGAAGAGCGGGAGCTTCCCTTTCGACCCTGCGCGCTCCTCGTTCCCTGGCTTGGTGACCGCGCCCTGCGGGGCCCCCTCGCCAGCCTCACCGACGGCTTGTCCATCGTGGCCACCGCCGCCGGGACCATCGGGCCCATCGGTTTCTTGGGCCTCCAGCTGGCTTACGCCTTCGAAGTGCTGCTCGGCATCCCGAATGCCTGGCCCTCCCAGCTCTCGGTGCTCGCCGCCTTGGTCGGGGTGGCTGCTCTGAGCGCGGTGACCGGCATCGACCGGGGGATCCAGTGGCTGTCTCGCTTCAACGTCGTCCTCGCCCTCGGGCTCGGCGGGGTCATTCTTCTGGTCGGCCCGACCGCCTTCATCGTCGACCACTTCCTGGGCGGGATGGGCCTGTACTTGGGAGACTTCATCAGGCTCGCCACCTTTCGGGGCGACGCCGCGTGGCTGGGGAGTTGGACCGTCTTCTACTGGGGCTGGTTCATCGGCTACGGCCCGCTGATGTCCCTCTTCGTGGCCCGGATCTCGAGGGGCCGAACAGTGCGAGAGATCGTGCTTGCGGTCGGGGTCATCGCACCGCTGCTGACCAACTTTTGGTTTTCAATCCTCGGGGGCACGGGCCTGTTCTTCGAGCTCCAGAGCCCGGGCAGCGTCACTGAGGCCCTGTCGACCGACGGCCTTCCCGCCGCCCTGCTGGCCATCGTCGAACAGCTGCCCGGAGCGGTGGTGTGGATCCCGGCCTTCATCGTCTTGATCTTCGTCTTCTTGGCCACCTCCGCCGACTCCATGGCCTACACGATCAGCATGATCATCACCCGGCGACAGACGCCCCCAGCGGCCTACCGAGCCTTCTACGCCCTGGCGATGGGGGCGGTGGCGGGGGCGCTCATCCTGATGGGGGAGGGCAGCATCCACGCCCTCCAATCATTCATCGTCGTCACCGCGGTACCCGTCTCGCTGCTGATGGCGACCCTGCTCTTCACCGTACCGGCACTTCTGGCCCGCTCCGAGCCTCGCTACTGAGGCCTCGGCGCCGACTTCTGGGGGCTTGTTCCTTCCTCCCGGCTGCGGGACAAAGGACCGAATGACGGGAACGAAGACGTCGCCGGAAAAAGTCGAAGGGGCCCGCCTCGTGGTCGAGCGAAGCTTCGACATGCTCGACCGAGCCCTGGCCGAGAGCCCGCAAAGCGGGCCCTTTCTGTTCGTCGACTACGGCGCCGCCGATGGCGCGGCTTCGATCAGCCTGTACGAGCGGGTAGCGCGCGCGGTCTCGGACCGAGACCAGCCCCTCGCCTTCTTGCTCAACGACGTCCCCAGCAACGACAACGAGACGCTCCTCGAGAACGGTAAGCTCGCGGTGGCCCGGTACGAGGCGGAAGTGAAGGTCCATGAAGGGAGCTTTTGGGAGTCGGTCACCGACCGGGGAAGCGTCAGCGTGGGCTTTTCGGCCTCGGCCATGCACCGCCTCTCCGAGCCCGGGCCGATCATCCCCAATCACATTCACGTCAACGCGAGCCTCGACGACTCGGTCTTCGCGCAATACCGAGACTTGGCGTTGCGGGATTTTCGGACCTTGATGTCGCTCCGGGCCGAGGAGCTGAGCGTGGGAGGCTTTTTGGTGGTGGTCAACCGGGCCCGGGACCACCACGACTACTACCTGGGCTGGAGCGGCAAGGGAGCCAATGTCTGGGACGTCCTCCAGCGGATCTGGCAGAAGATGCATCGCGAGGGGCTCGTCAGCCGCGAGGAGTATCGAGCCGCCAACGTGCAGGGCTTCTACAAAGACGAGGACGAGCTCAAGCGCGTGTTCAAGGACCGCAGCTCCGAAGCCTACCGAAAGGGCCTGCGGCTGGTCGACATTCGGACAGAGATGATCCCGTGCCCCCACCACGCGCGCTTTGACCGGGACGGGGACGCGAAGGCCTTCGGCGAGGGGCTGGGGCGCACCGTCGAGACCCGGGCTCGGCGCACCTTCGAGCGGGCCCTGGCCGACCGAGAAGACGGCGGGAAGGCGATCGTGGACGACTTCTTTCAGCGCTTCCGCGACGTCTTGATGTCCAAGCCCCATCGCTATGCGATGGACTACGTTCAAAACTATCTCCTCGCCCGCAAGGTCGGCTGAGCGCTGGTGGTTCCGCTTTGGGGTCGACGAGCCCGAGAGCCCGTGGTCAACCCGACGGGTGGGGCTGAACGCGCCATCCCAGCGTCTCGAGGATCTGATCGATCTCGAGGCGAGACTGGTCTTGGACGAGGGCGCCGACCCCGACGATCTCCGCCGGCGTGACCGCGCCATCGGCCGGCGGCTTCCGAGTGGGCTGAGCCCCTCGGCGGCGCTGCGCGCTTGGCTCGACCAGCTTCGCCCCTCGCCGAGTCCCGGCCACCGTTTGGCCGTGGGGCTGCGGTGGGTGAGCGCCCTCTCGGTGTTGATCGGAGGCGGGCTCGGCTGGGCGACGGCGACCGGCCTCCTCGCGTTCCGCGAGGGGGGCTCCCCGGTCAACGCCGGGACCTTCCTGGGCGTGACGGTCCTCGGACAGCTGGGCCTGCTCGCTCTGGCGGCCTTGTTCATCCCGCTCTCCTTCGCCTTTCCGGAGCTGCCGCTGATCGCCGATGGCCGTCGACTGCTGCGGTGGCTGTCCGAGATCATCGCCCGCGCCACCGGGCCTCTGCCCGAAGATTGGTCCCGGCTTCGGGCTCGCCTCCGGGCGCGCGCCTCCCTCTACGGGCGGGCCGAGCGTTGGCTCTTTCTCGAGAAGACCCAGCTGTTCATGCTGGCCTTCAACCTCGGTCTCATCGCTCGATGCCTTCAGCTCGTCCTGTTCACGGACTTGGCCTTCGGGTGGAGCACCAGCGCCACCTCGGTGGACGCTGCTCAGGTCCATCGATGGACCTCGGCCCTCGCGTCGCCCTGGGCCGGCTGGCTTCCGGAGGCCGTCCCCGACCCCGAGCTCATCGAAAAGACGCGCTACTATCGGCTGGAGGGACGCTACGCAGCCGCCAGCGGTGGCCGGAAGGGAGATCCGGTGGTGGCGGCGGGATGGTGGCCCTTCCTGCTGATGGCCCTCGTCGTCTACGGCTTCCTCCCTCGCTTCATTCTGTGGTCGGGGGCCGCGTTCTTGCGCCGTAGGTCCATCGCCCGGGTTCCGGTGGCGAGCGCCCAGCTGCAAGCCGTCCTGCGAAGGCTGCGCAGCCCCATGGTCCGGACCCAGGCCGAAGACGATCCGGTCGAAGCATCCGGATCCATCAAGGCCCGGGTCGAAGCCCCCAGGCCCGAGCCGGGCCAGGCCGCCCTCCTCATCCGGTGGCGGGATCATCCAAGCGACGAGGAGGAGGCCCGGGCTCGGATCGAGAGCCAATTCGGCTGGTCGGTGGCCGACAGTCTGGTCGCGGGCTCGGCCGACGCCGGGGCCGACGAACGGACGGCTTCGGCTGCCAGCGGACGGGATGTCGTTGTCGTGCTGGCCGAGGCTTGGGAGGCGCCGGACAAGAGCCTGGTGCGCTTGGTGGCTCGCATCCGCGATGGGGCGGGGGCGCGGGTTCCGATCTGGTTCGTCCTCACCGGCGAAGACGGCGCCAGCCCGCCTTCGACGGACCAGCGCCGTCTCTGGGAGCGCCGCCTGGCCCTCCTCGAGGACCCGTACTTGGGAGTGGAGGTCTTCGGCTCGTGAGCGGTCCGGTGCTGGCGGTGGTTGGCCGCGTCAACAAGGGCAAGTCGAGCGTCATCGCCACGCTGGCCGAAGACGATCGGGTCCCGGTCGCGGCCGAGCCCGGCACGACGACGCGCTTGGTCCACTACCCAGTCGTGGTCGACGACCAGATCCTCCTCACCCTCGTCGACACGCCGGGCTTCGAGCAGGCGCCCGCCGTCCTCGAGCGGCTGCGGTCGACCGGGCCCGCCGCCCACGAGCGGACCGACCGCATCCGCGCCTTTTTGGAGTCGGATGAAGGAGACTTTCCGGAGGAGCGCACCTTGCTGCGTCCGCTCATGGAGGGGGCCGTCGTCCTCTACGTGGTCGATGGCACCCGGCCGTACCGAGAGAACTACGCCAGCGAGATGGAGATCCTCCGGTGGACGGGGCGCCCCAGCATGGCCCTCATCAATCGGATCGGGGACGGTGACCACTTCGAGGCGTGGCGTCGCGCTCTCGATCAATATTTCAAGGTGGTGCGCCCCTTCGACGCCCACTCGGCGAGCTTCGAAGAGCGGATCGCTTTGCTCCAGACCTTTCGGGAGCTCGACGTCGAGCACGCCGCCGCCTTCGATGCGGCCATCGAGGGGCTGAAGGCGGAGCGGGCCCGCCGGGAAGAGGTTGTGGCCGACATCATCGTGGATCTCGTGGCGGACGCCGTGTCCTACACCCTCGAGGTCGGGGAGGAGGAGACCCAGGATCCAAATAAGCTGGAAGAGGAGTTTCACGAAGAGCTCCGGCGCAAGGAGCGAGATGCCCGGCGAGAGGTCGAGAAGACCTACCTGCAGCATCGCGTCCGTTTCGAGCCGGGCTCCCAGATGGCCCGGCCGGTCTTTGGGGAGGACCTCTTCGCTCGCCGGACCTGGACCGATCTCGGTCTCTCTTCGACCCAGCTCCTCGGCCTGTATGCGTCCAGCGGGGCGGTCGCGGGGGGCATCGTCGATGCCGGGGTCGGCGGCGCGTCGTTCATGGCCGGCACTCTGATCGGCGGCGCGATCGGGGCCGGCGTCGGTCTGGCGCGGCTGGAGCGGCGCTTCGCGAAGGCCACCTCACGCGAAGGGCTCGCTGGCCGGGCGCGCCGGGCCTTCGCCTCCGGCAAGCGGGTGCAGGTCGGTCCGCTCGCCCATCCCAACTTTCCTTTCGTGCTCCTGGAGCGGGCCTGCCTTCACCACGACGAGGTGCGGGCCCGGGCCCACGGCCGATCGGCGGCGGCCGAGGGTGAGAGCGGTTTCTCGGCCGAGGGCCGGTCACCGTGGTTCGACGACGCGGGCCTGCGTCGCTCCATCGACAAGGCCGGCCGCCGGCTCCGAAAGCAGCCCGAAGATCCCGACGCCCGGGTCGCTCTCCGCTCGGTCGTCCTGGACCGATTCAGGAGATCGGAGCCTCGGGATCGATGATCGTGCGTTGCTCCTTGAACACGATCCCCTCCTCGGCAAGGGCGGCGAGGAGGGGCTGGTAGAGGACGGGATGGGTCGGAATCTGGCTCCCGGTCATCGGGAGCTCGCCCTGCAGCATCAGCTTGGCGACCAGCGCCGCGGGCAGACCCACCGTCTTCGCCATGGCCGTCATGCCCCCCGGCGTCCCCTTTTCGAGCATGGTGGACAGGATCCGCTCCCGGCGCCCCCCGAAGTCCGCCACCAGCTCGTGGCAGAGGATGACCATGTCTCGACCGGTGGGGGGGAGGGCGAGCTTCGTCCGGAGGAGGTGGATGAGGGCCTCGGCGCTGGTCTCTCCTGGCGCGTGGCAGGGCGTGTCGTCGAACAGACCGAGCCAGCGCATGTTCTGGATGATGGTTCCGGTGGGGCTGATGTCGAGGTACATCGCGAGCCGCTGCTCCAGATGCAGGCCGACCGCGTCTCGGGGGAGGAACATGTCGATGAGCTCGGCCCAGCTCCGCTCGGCGAGGCGAGGGATCCGGAGCTGCTCGTTCGGGAGGCCCAGGCGGACGACCTGCCGCCAGGTCTCGGACCAGCCCGGATAGCGCAGGGTGCCTCGCAACATGGTCTCGACCTCCTCGAGGCCGTAGAGGGCCTGATAGGACAGCGAGTCTCGGTTCGGATAGGCCTCCATCGGCCCCACGCCGGGGACCTCGAAGCGCCAGCTTCGCTGAAAGACGTCGGCGTGGTTCACGATCTTGATCCGTCCGTCGATGAGGTACTGGGCGCCGCCCTCGCCGGCCATGACCACATTGCGCGGGTTCCAGGTCACGAAGTAGCGGAGCGGGTTCATGGGTTCGCCGTGGGCTGGAACACCGGAGCCGTAGGAGGCGAACTTCAAGATCTTGCCACCCTCGGCTCGGACCCGCGTGATGAGCTCCATGGCGGACATGTGGTCGACACCCGGATCGAGACCGACTTCGTTGACGAGCAGACAGCCTTGGCGTCGCGCTTCGGCGTCCATCTCCCGGACCCGCTGGTCTCGGTAGCTGGCTGAGATCATGTGCTTTTTGTGCTCGACGCAGGTTCGGGCGACGCGCTGCTGAAAGACGGGGGAGAGAAAATTCACGACTACATCGGCCCGCTCGACCAAACCACGCAGCATCGCTATTTCCGCAGCGTCGACACTGACGGCTTCGCCTCTCACCGCGTCGCCGACGCGGGCCCGGGCCAAAGCGAGGTCTCGGTCGGCGACGGTGATGAAGGTGTCCAGGGCCTCTGCCTCTTGGAGTAGTTTTTGGATCAGGTAGGGAGCGCTTTGCCCAGCGCCGAGGACCAACACGTGTCGCACGAGAAAGAGGCTGCCGCGTGCTGCCAGCGGCGGCAATTGTTGCTTCGGGCCCTGGGGCCTGAGAAGAGGTCCGGCGGATGATCGCCTGGGGCCTCGCCTTCCTCGCCGTCCTCACCGTCATCCTCTTGGTGCCCGAAATGATCAGATGGCTCGTACGTTGGCGATTGGGGGGCTTTCGCCAGCGCTACAACCGGGTGGACCCCCAACGACCCTTGAAGCCCGAGGGGCGGCGCTCGGTGGCCGTGATCGGCGGCGGTCTGGCCGGAGTCTCGGCCGCCCACGCCCTGGGAGAGCGGGGCTTTTCGGTCACGATCTTCGAGAAGGAGGCGCAGCTGGGCGGGAAGGTGGGCTCCTGGACCACGACCTTTCCCGACGGGACGGCAGAGCCGGTCAGCCACGGATTTCATGCCTTCTTTCGCCACTATTACAACCTCAACCGGTTCCTGAACCGGCTCGGCATCCGGCAGAACTTCGCGCCCATCGGCGACTACATGATCATGCGCCCCGAAGGTGACCACATGCGCTTCGGCCAGATGGATCCGACGCCGGTGCTCAATCTGATCTCCTTGCGCAAGTCGGGCTTCTGGAGGCTCCGGGACATCCTGTTCACCAAGGCTCGAGACCACATGAACGTCTACATGAGCTACGA
Organism: uncultured Myxococcales bacterium; assembly: GCA_964477875.1. GTDB lineage: Bacteria > Myxococcota > Kuafuiibacteriia > Kuafuiibacteriales > Kuafuiibacteriaceae > Kuafuiihalomonas. The sequence continues at coordinate 17,188 of CAYZFR010000021.1, read as the reverse complement.
CGAGCAGGAGATCTTCAAGCGCTTCGACGACGAGACCTTCGACCACTACGCCGAGCGCACCCACCTGCCGGGGCGGCTCCGGCTCGCCTTCAACGTCTTCGCTCGGGCTTTCTTCTCGGACGAGTCCAAGCTGAGCACCGCTGAGCTGCTGAAGAGCGTCCACTTCTACTACTTCGGCCACGATCACGGCCTCGCTTACGACTATCCGACCGCCGACTTTCAGCCCGCGATCTGGGACCCGATCGAGCGGGATCTGGATCGGCTGCAGGTCGAGCGTCGCCTGTCGACGCCGGTATCGTCGATGGAGGCGACGGGAGAGGGCTGGCGGGTCGAAGGCCAGGAGTTCGACTTCGCGGTCATCGCCTGCGACGTGGCGGCGGCCGGTCCCCTGCTGCGGAAGCTCCGGGTCCCGATTCCGACCGATTCCGTGGTGCCGGGCCAGCGCTATGCGTCATTGCGGCTTTGGATCGATCGCGACCTCCACCATCGGACGCCGCCTTTCGTCATCACGGACCGAAAGGAGGTTCTGGATGCGGTGGCCATCGTTCATCGCATGGAGCGAGAAGCCGAGGACTACGTCCGCCGGAAGGGCGGTGCGGTGGTGGAGATGCACTGCTACGCCGTCCCCGACGAGATGGACGACTCTACGCTTCTCGCGAAGCTGGAAACGGAGCTCGTCACCTTCTTCCCCGAAATCGAAGGCTACCAGGTGCGCCATCGCAGCGGCTACGTTCAGAGGAACTTCACCTCCTTTCACGCCGGCCTCGGCGGTCGCCGGCCCGGCACCTCGGGTGGTCTCCCCCGGCTCTTCCTCGCCGGCGATTGGGTCAAGCTGCCTTTCCCCGCCATGCTGATGGAGGCCGCCTACACGTCCGGCCTCATGGCCGCCAACGCCATCTTCGAGCAAGAAGGCCTGCGCCAGGAGCCCATCGACACCGTTCCCCCCAAAGGCCTCCTCGCATAGCGCCGGGCCCGGCGCTGGGCCCCGGCTCAGCGACGCTTGATGGAGGTCTTTCGGGGGCGCTTGCGGGGGCCGCGGCGGGGGAGCTTTCCGCGCCGGGCCTGGTTGCGGGGGCCACGGCTCTTCCGGTGGGGGGGCTGGGCGGGCCGTACGGCCTGCTTGGCGGAAAGGTGGGCGTACAGCGTGATCTCGTCCCGGTCATGGAACAGCTGCCGGGTCTGAAGCCCTTCCCAGCCCGCCTCGACGAGGGCCTCCTTCACTTCGTTCAGGGTCTCGACCTTGCTCCGCATCGGGAGCTTGATGTTCGAGATCACCTGCCGGGCCCAGGAGCGGCGGGCCCACTTGGCGAGGAGCTTCGCGACCTCCAGCGGCCGATAGGCCATGTCGCAGACCACCCAGTCCAGGGTCTCGGGGGGAGCGTAAGCGAAGGCGCTCTGCGTCAGGTGGGCGAGGCGCTGGGGAGGGGCCTTCACCGCCAGGCCTTTCGGGTCGACGGCGATGACCGTGCAGCCGCGTTCCAGCAAGACCTGGGTCCAGCCCCCAGGGGCGGCCCCCAGGTCGGCGACGATGTCCCCTTTCTCGGGGCCGACGCCCGCCCAGGCGATGGCCTCCTCCAGCTTGAGCCCGGCACGGGATACCGCCGCTTTGGACCGTTTGAGGGGGCTTTTTCCGCCGGGCCAGGTGCTGATGGCCTTGGCGATCGCGGTGGCCCCGATCCAAAGGACGTCCTCGTCGAGCACCCATACCTGGAGCAGCCGCTTCGCCTCATCGGGCGAGACCTGGGGGCCTCCCTCGACGCCGCTGCGCCAGTGGTCGTCGGCGAGTCGGGCCTCCCACTCGCCGGCGAGGTGCCGCCGGGGGTCTGCCGGGTCGGTGCCGTCGGGCGCGACCACCTGAAGCGCCCAGGGATCCCGAGCCTGGGCAAGCAGCCGGGCGAGGCTGGCCTCCACCGCCGCGATGTCCTCAGGGTGAACCTGGACCGGCTTGAACATCGCTTGCCGGGCGAACGTGGGGTCGACCAGCTGGCCGTCGGACCGGCGAGGTCGGTTCGTGCACCGAACCACGCCCTCGGCCACAGCCTCGGCGCCGGGGACCTCGTCGAGCAAGTCGGCGACGCTGTCGGCTCGCGTCAAAAAGCCCCAAACCGTGCGCGCCATGGTGGAGCGATGATGCCTAGAAGCTGCTGAAGTCAAAGAGGATTTCGAGCGAGAAGCGGCGCATTGACGGACCTGGGGCCCCGTAGTACCGCCAGCCCACCCATGGCGGATTCTTCGCTCCTCACCGCCGTCGTTTTCGCTCCCGCCCTGGGCGCCGTCCTGCTGCTCCTTTTTCCCTCCCGGGATCGCCAGAACGTGAAGGCGACCGCCCTCGGCATCAGTGCCGCGGTTTTTTTCCTGTCCCTGGGCCTATGGTTCGGCTTCGACGCCACCCGGACCGACTATCAATTTGCTGCCCACGTCCCCTGGGTCGAGGCCTTCGGCATCGGCTACCGCATCGGCATCGACGGGATCTCGCTGGTCCTGATCATCCTCACCACATTCCTCTGCCCGATTACCTTGCTGGGCTCCTGGTCCGCCATCGAGCACCGGGTGAAGGAGTTCGCGATCTGCATGCTCGTCCTCGAGACCGGCATGCTGGGGGCCTTCGTCGCTCTGGACCTGTTCCTGTTCTACGTCTTCTGGGAGGCGATGCTCATCCCGATGTACTTCATCATCGGGGTCTGGGGCGGTAAGCGCAGGGTCTTCGCCGCGCTGAAGTTTTTCGTCTTCACGATGGCGGGCTCGCTGTTGATGCTGGTCGCCATCCTGGTGGTGGCGATGCGTCCCGAGGGCTTCGACTTCAGCCTCGCCGGGGCGCTTCAGCAGAGTCAGCCCCTCGCCACCCAGCGGCTCCTGTTCTGGGCTTTCGCCCTCGCCTTCGCGGTCAAGGTTCCGATGTTCCCCGTCCACACCTGGCTCCCCGATGCGCACGTCGAGGCGCCCACGCCGGGCTCGGTCATCCTGGCCGGCGTGCTCTTGAAGCTCGGCGTGTATGGCTTCATCCGCTTCGCTTTCCCCATGTTCCCCCGGGCCGCCTTCGAAGCGTTGCCCATTCTGGGGGGCTTGGCCGTGGCCGGCATCATCTACGGCGCCCTTGTCGCCTGGGTGCAGGCGGACATGAAGAAGCTCGTCGCCTACTCTTCGGTCAGCCACCTCGGTTTTTGCATGCTTGGCCTGGCCGCCATGACCACCGAAGGCGTAGCGGGCGCGCTCTTCGTCTGCATCGCCCACGGCGTCTCCACCGGGGCGCTGTTCATGCTGGTGGGCGTCCTCTACGAACGACGCCACACCCGGATCATGGCCGACTACGGCGGCATCGCGAAACAGGTCCCAGTCTTTGCCTTCTTCCTCGTCATGACCGCCATGGCCAGCGCCGGCCTACCGGCCTTGTCCGGCTTCCCGGGCGAGTTCTTGGTGCTCCTCGGCACTTTCACCGCCGAAACCTCGCTTGCGCGCACTTGGGCCATCCTCGGAGCCACCGGCGTCATTCTGGCCGCCGTCTACATCCTGTGGATGGTCCAGAAAATCCTGTTCGGCCCCCTGACCAACGCGGCGAACGAGAAGCTGAAGGACATGAATCCGCGTGAGATCTTCAGCGTCGCCTGCCTGATGGGCGCCTCCTTGGTGCTCGGCTTGGCGCCGAACCTGGTCCTCGACAAGCTCAGGCTGCCGGTCGAGGAATGGGTGCGTACTGTCCACGTGCGCTCTGGCCACGGCGCCTACGCCCCCGACGAGGGCGTCTACTCGAACGTGAAGCCCGCCGCCCCGGCCCCCCGAAAGGCGGTCCACTGATGGACATCGTTACCCACCTGCTCCCGTTTTTCCTCCTCCTCGTGGTGGGCGCTTTGCTGCTGATGTACGAGGTCTTTGCCGAGCAGCCCGATCGCGCCTGGATCGCGAGCCTCGGATCCGCCGGCCTCCTGCTCGCCGGCATCCTGCTGTATCGCCAGATCGGGGAGCCGGCGGTGGAGATGTTCCAGCGCGGCTCCGTGGCCGCCATCATCGTGGACGACTTCGGCCGGGCGGCGTCGCTGGTCTGCGTAGTGGCGGGCCTGCTGGCCACGCTGATGACTCCGGTCTACTCGAGCAAGGCGGGGCACGATCACGGCGAGTACTACGCCCTGATCGTCTTCGCGGTGATGGGGATGATGGTGATGGTGATGTCGGGAGACCTCATCACCTTCTTCGTCGGCCTGGAGACCATGTCGGTGGGCGTCTACTGCCTCACCTGCCTTCGCTCGGAGGACCGCCGGTCTTCCGAGGCCGCCCTGAAGTACTTCCTCATGGGAGCCTTTGCGACCGGCTTCCTGCTCTTCGGGATCGCCTTCGTGTACGGCGCCACCGCTTCGGTGGGCTACGGCGAGATGGCCCAGGCCCTGCGCGATCCGAGCGGCGACGGCCAGCTGCCCATTCTTCTGCTCGGCATCCTCCTCATCCTCATCGGCTTCGGCTTCAAAGTGGCCGCCGTGCCCTTCCACATGTGGGCACCCGACACCTACGAGGGCGCCCCGACCCCAGTGGCGGGCTTCATGGCGGCGGCGGTCAAGGCCGCCGCCTTCGTGTCCTTGATGCGCCTGGTCGTGGTGGCGCTGCCGGGCCTCGAGACCCCGGACGACATGGTCTGGGTGCCTTTCCTGTCCGGGCTCGCGGTCCTGACCATCGTCTTCGGCAATCTGCTGGCTTTGGCCCAGCCCACCATCAAGCGAATGCTGGCCTACTCTTCGGTCAGCCATGCCGGCTACCTGCTCATCGCGGTGGTGGCGGCGGCCAAGGGCGAGCCCAGCGCGCCCGGCGCCCTCCTGTATTATCTGTCCGGTTATACCTTCATGACCCTTGGAGCCTTCGGCGTCCTCGGAATCCTGGAGCGGATCGACGGCGGCGCCCAGAGCGAGCGCTACGAGGCCTTCGCAGGGGTGGGATACCGGCACCCGGCCTTGGCGCTGGCCATGGTCCTGTTCATGATGGCCATGGGCGGGCTTCCGCCGACGGCCGGCTTCTTCGGCAAGCTCTACGTCTTGTCCTCGGCGGTCCGGGCCGGCGAGACCTGGCTAGCGGTGGTCGGCGTAGCCGGCTCCCTGGTCGGCATCGTCTACTACCTGCGGGTCCTGGTGGCCTTCTACATGCGGGAGGATTCGCCGGCCTACGCCCGGGCCCTGTCCTTCGCCCGCTCCCCTCACGCGAGCATCGGCCTCGCCCTGGCGGCGGCCGGCGTGGTGGCGCTGGGGGTCCTTCCCAGCACCTGGCTGGACGTCACTCGGGCCGCCCTCGGCGGCTGAAGGGCGGCGAAATTCGAAGCCGCATTGCGTCTTGACACCCCTGCTCGGCTCATGATGAATGCCCGCTCTCCCGCGGGGAGGGGGTCGGCGATGACCCCCTCGGAAGGCGCTTTCGTGGTGAAAGAGCCAAGCGATCCACGGGATGGGAGGTGCGGAAGCCACCGCTGAGGCCAACGGCGATAACGCTCGCGACGAATGAGGACGCCCGTCCCGTCACGAGGCCCGATCGCAGCCGGCACCCATGCGGATGAAAGACAGACGAACCCGACTCGGTGCAAAGCGCGCGCGCAGTTAAACCGAGTTCAGGGAGGGGCCAGATTCCCGAGCGCCCCCACCGTGTCGCGGACCCAGGTCCCTACGCGGCGTCCTTCCTTTCCGGCCATCGCACCCAAAACTTCACAGGCGCCCTCGGTGACCCGAGGGAGTCGAGGAGCAATCGAGCGGATGCCCACCATCAACCAGCTGATTCGGAAGGCGCGTAAGGACCCATTCGTCGGGACCAAGGCGCCCGCCCTCAAGTCCTGCCCCCAGCGGCGCGGCGTATGCGTGCGTGTGTACACGTCCACGCCCAAGAAGCCGAACTCCGCCCTGCGGAAGGTCGCTCGCGTCCGTCTGACCAACGGTATCGAGGTCACGGCCTACATTGGCGGTGAGGGCCACAACCTGCAGGAGCACTCGGTGGTGCTGGTCCGCGGTGGTCGTGTGAAGGACCTTCCAGGCTGCCGCTATCACATCGTCCGTGGGACTCTGGACGCTTCGGCGGCCGAGGGGCCCTCCAACACCAACAAGCTCAAGCGCAACCAAGGCCGTTCAAAGTACGGCGTGAAGAAGGCTCGCTGAGGAGACTGAAGGATGCGTCGTCGCGAATCACCAAAGCGCAAGGTCTTGCCGGATCCCAAGTTCCATGATCGGCTGGTGGCGAAGTTCATCAACGCACTGATGTCGGACGGCAAGAAGTCGACCGCCGAGCACATCTGCTACGGGGCCTTCGACCTCGTGGAGCGTCGCTCCGAGGGCGAAGAAGCCCTGAACGTCTTCAAGAAGGCGCTCGAGAACATCAAGCCCCGCATCGAGGTGAAGTCTCGGCGCGTCGGCGGAGCGACCTTCCAGGTGCCGGTCGAGGTTCGTCCCGAGCGCCGCACCTCCTTGGGCATGCGCTGGCTGATCCAGTTCTCTACCAAGCGCAGCGAGAAGACCATGCGCGAGCGCCTCGCCGGCGAGATCTTGGACGCCTCGGCGGGCCGGGGCGGCGCGGTCAAGAAGCGCGAAGAGACACACAAGATGGCCGACGCCAACAAGGCTTTCGCCCACTTTCGATGGTGAGGAGGCGATCCGCGTAGGAATTCATCATGGCCACCCCACCCACCATACCGCTCGAGCGGGTTCGGAACATCGGCATCATGGCCCACATCGATGCCGGGAAGACGACCACGACCGAGCGCATTCTCTTCTACACCGGTGTCGAGCACCGGATGGGAGAGGTGCACGAGGGTGCGGCGACCATGGACTGGATGGAGCAGGAGAAGGAGCGGGGAATCACGATCACGTCCGCCGCCACCGCCTGCTCGTGGAAGGACCACCGGGTCAACATCATCGACACCCCCGGCCACGTCGACTTCACCATCGAGGTCGAGCGAAGTCTGCGGGTACTGGACGGCGCAGTGGCCGTCTTCGACGCCGTGAACGGCGTCGAGCCCCAGTCCGAGACCGTCTGGCGCCAGGCCGACCACTACAAGGTCCCGCGGATCTGCTTCATCAACAAGATGGACCGGGTCGGGGCCTCTTTCGAGGACTCCGTCGCCTCCATCGAGCAAAAGCTTCGGGCGCGTCCGCTGCCGCTTCAGCTTCCGGTCGGGGCCGAGTCGGACTTCGAAGGGGTGGTCGACCTCGTCGAGATGAAGGAGCTCATTTGGGACCGAGAGACGCTGGGGGCCCAGTACGAGACCCGCGACATCGCCCCCGAGCGCCAGGACGTCGCCCAGGCCGCTCGTGAGGCGATATTCGACGTTGTCGCCGACGTGGACGACGGGATCGCCACCAAGTATCTCGAAGGCGAGACGATCACCCCGGACGAGCTCCGGGGTGCGATCCGGAAGGTTTGCCTGACCCTGAAAGCCTTCCCGGTCTTCTGCGGGACCGCCTTCAAGAACAAGGGCGTGCAGACGCTGCTCGACGCGGTGGTGAACTACCTGCCTTCCCCCCTCGATATCGTGTATCCCCAGGCCGATATCCTCGGGAAGAAGGGCCAGACCCTGGCTCTCGCCGCCGACCCCAAGGGACCCTTCGTCGCTCTGGCGTTCAAGATCATGAGCGACCCCCATACCGGGAACCTGACCTTCATCCGGGTCTACTCCGGCAAGGTGGAGGCGGGGACCGCAATCCACAACGCAACGAAGGGCAAGAAGGAGCGTATCGGCCGGCTCCTCCGGATGCACGCCAACAAGCGCGAGGACATGAGCGAGGCCTCGGCCGGCATGATACTCGCTGCAGTTGGTCTCAAGCATACGACCACCGGCGACACGCTCACCAACGCGGACAAGCCGGTGCTCTTGGAGTCCATTCAGATCCCGGAGCCGGTCATCGCGATCGCCATCGAGCCCAAGACGAAGGCCGATCAGGAGAAGCTGGCCGGTGCGCTCGGCAAGCTGGCGATGGAAGATCCGTCCTTCACCGTCCGTACCGACGACGAGACCGGCCAGACCCTCATCTCCGGCATGGGTGAGCTGCACCTCGAGATCATCGTGGACCGGCTCAAGCGGGAGTTCCGCGTCGATGCGAACGTCGGTCGACCCCAGGTCGCCTATCGGGAGACGGTCTCGAAGGGCGTCAAGCACGAGCATCGCTTCGTGCGCCAGACCGGCGGTCGAGGGCAGTACGCCCACGTCGTCATCGAGCTCTCCCCCGCCGAGCGCGGGGCCGGCATCAGCTTCCAGAACAAGATCGTCGGCGGCGCCATCCCCAAGGAGTTCATCCCCGCCGTTCAAAAAGGGGTCGAGGAATCGGCTGGGGATGGGGTTTTGATGGGCTACCCGGTCGTGGACGTGAACGTGGCGCTGGTCGACGGTAGCTACCACGAGGTGGATTCGAGTGAGATGGCGTTCAAGATCGCTGGCTCGATCGCCTTCAAGGAGGCGGTGAGCCTCAGCGGGCCCACGCTCCTAGAACCGATCATGGCGCTGGAAGTGACGACCCCCGAAGAGTACACGGGTGACGTCATCGGCGACTTGAACGCCCGGCGGGGCAACATCGCGGGCATGGATCCGCGACCAGGCACCCAGGTGGTGCGGGCGGAAGTGCCACTGGCACAGATGTTTGGCTACGCTACGGACCTTCGGTCGAAGACCCAGGGGCGAGCCACGTTTTCGATGCACTTTGGATCATACAGTCCAGTGCCTCAGCACCTTGCGGATGAGGCCTTGGCAAAAGCTCAGGGGAGGTTGTGAAACCTGAGCAACCCGTCGCGTCAGCGGCGAATCGAGTCGATTGGAGTTGAACACAAATGGCGAAGGAAAAGTTCGAGCGTAAGAAGACCCACGTGAACGTCGGGACCATCGGTCACGTCGACCACGGCAAGACCACCCTGACGGCGGCGCTGACGGCGGTGGCGGCGGCCAAGGGATGGGGCAAGAAGTTGTCCTACGACGAGATTGCGAAGGCCTCGGAGTCCCAGGGTCGCCGCGATGCCTCGAAGATCATGACGATCGCGACCTCCCACGTGGAGTACGAGAGCGCAAAGCGGCACTACGCGCACGTCGACTGCCCCGGGCACGCCGACTACGTGAAGAACATGATCACGGGTGCGGCCCAGATGGACGGCGCCATCCTCGTGTGTTCCGCCGTCGACGGTCCCATGCCACAGACCAAGGAGCACATCCTGCTCGCTCGTCAGGTCGGCGTGCCGGCCATCGTGGTCTTCCTGAACAAGGTCGACCTCGTCGATGACGAGGAGCTGTTGGATCTGGTCGAGCTGGAGGTGCGCGAGCTCCTCAGCAAGTACAAGTTCCCGGGCGATGACGTCCCGGTGGTCCGCGGCAGCGCGCTCAAGCCCTACGAGTCCGAGGGCAAGGAAGGGCAAGAGCCCATCCTGGAGCTGCTCGAGGCCTTGGACAGCTACATCCCCGAGCCTCAGCGCGAGGAGGACAAGCCTTTCCTGATGCCGATCGAGGACGTTTTCTCGATTTCGGGACGCGGCACGGTGGTCACCGGACGCATCGAGCGAGGCACCGTCACGGTGGGCGAGAAGGTCGAGATCGTCGGCTTCAAGCCCACCAGCGAGACCACGGTCACCGGCGTCGAGATGTTCCGGAAGTTGCTCGACAAGGGCATCGCGGGCGACAACGTGGGCTGCCTGCTCCGCGGCGTGGCGAAAGAGAACGTGGAGCGCGGTCAGGTGCTGGCCAAGCCAGGCAGCATCAAGCCTCACACCAAGTTCAGCTGCGAGGTGTACATTCTGAACAAGGAGGAAGGCGGTCGTCACACGCCCTTCTTCAAGGGCTACCGGCCGCAGTTCTACTTCCGGACCACGGACGTGACCGGCTCCATCACGCTGCCCGAGGGCACCGAGATGGTCATGCCGGGCGACAACGTGGCACTGGGTGTGGAGCTGATCACCCCGGTAGCCATGGACAAGGGCATGAACTTCGCCATCCGGGAGGGCGGCCGCACCGTCGGCGCTGGCGTGGTCACGGAGATCACCGAGTAACGAGAGCGCTTTCGGTCGAGAGGGTCTGGGTTCGGCGACGAACCCGGGCCCTCTTGCCGTTTCGAGCGAAGCGAGAAGGACGAGCGATGGCCAAGAACGACACCACAAAGATTCGGATTCGGCTGAAAGCCTACGACCACCGGCTTCTGGATCAGGCCGTGGCCGAGATCGTGGACTCCGCTCGTCGGACCGGCGCCACGGTGGCGGGGCCCATTCCGCTGCCGACGCGCATCAACCGCTACACGGTCCTGCGCGGACCCCACGTCGACAAGAAGAGCCGGGAGCAGTTCGAGATTCGGACCCACAAGCGGCTCGTGGATATTCAAGATCCGACGCCCCAGACCCTGGACGCGCTGATGAAGCTCGACCTGTCGGCGGGCGTCGACGTCGAGATCAAGACCTGAGGTACGTCATGAAGTGCGACGTCGTCGATACCAAGAACTCCAAGGTTGGGGACATCGAGTTGGACGACTCGGTCTTCGGCGCGGTGGTTCGCGAGCATCTCTTTTGGGAGGTGGTCCGCATGGAGCGGGCCAACAGGCGTCGCGGCACCCATTCCACCAAGACCGTGTCCGAGGTGAAGGGCTCCGGCAAGAAGCCCTACAAACAGAAGGGCACCGGCCGAGCTCGTCACGGCACCAACTACGCGATGAACATGCGCGGGGGTGGTGTCGTGTTCGGGCCCAAGCCGCGGGACTACAGCTTCAGCGTTCCCAAGAAGGTCGTGGACCAAGCCATCCGTTGCGCTCTCTCTCTTCGAGCAGAGCAAGGAAAGCTGCGGGTGGTGAAAGGCTGGAAGCCCGAGGTTCCGAAGTCGAAGGAGGCGCAGTCGGTCCTGGCTGCGCTGGAGACAGATAAGCCTCTGGTCGTGGACCTCGATGCCAACCGGAACCTCGCGCTGTCGGTTCGCAACCTGGCGGACGCCAACTTCATCAGCGTCGAGGAGCTGACCGTCTACGACCTGCTCGATCATTCAGAGCTGGTCCTGAGCGAAGACGCGGTGGCTCGCTTGAACGAGCGCTACCACACCGCCATGTCCCGCAAGGAGCGGGAGCTGAGGGAGGCCAAGAATGCGTAGTCCCCATCAGGTGCTTCTGCGTCCTCGACTGACCGAGAAGAGCGCCGAGCTCGGCGGCGACGAGCAGTCGACGGTGGTCTTCGAGGTTCCAGTGGACGCTACCAAGCTGGAGATTCGTTCCGCGGTCGAGTCGGCGTTCAATGTCGAGGTAGACGGCGTGCGCACCATGATCGTGCGCGGCAAGATCAAGCGACGTGGTCGATTCATTGGTAAGCGCCCCAACTTCAAGAAGGCGATCGTGACCTTGGCCGAGGGCCAGGACATCGACCTGTACGGAAGCGCGGTCTGAGGAGGAAGCGAGCATGGCAAACCGAACATTCAAGCCCACCACGCCCTCCCGGCGTCAGATGACCGCCTCGGACTTCAAAGAGATCACGAAGGGCGAGCCCGAAAAGTCTCTCCTCGCTCCGCTCAAGAAGAGCGGCGGCCGAGGCCAGCGGGGGAACATCACGACCCGCCACAAGGGCGGTGGACACCGGCGGCGTTACCGGCTGATCGACTTCAAGCGGCGCAAACACGACGTGCCCGGTCGAGTCGAGTCCATCGAGTACGATCCCAACCGGTCCTGTCGCATCGCCCTAGTCCACTACGCGGACGGCGAGAAGGCCTACATCTTGGCCCCTGGCTCGCTGAGGACCGGCGACCAGATCATGGCCTCGGAGCGGGCCATCGACCCCATGCCCGGCAACGCCATGCCGATGATGATGATGCCCCTCGGCACCGTCATCCACAACATCGAGCTGAAGCCCGGGCGGGGGGGACAGATGGTGCGCTCGGCCGGCAACTCGGCCCAGCTGATGGCGAAGGAAGGCAAGTACGTCACCGTCCGCCTCCCTTCGACCGAGATGCGCCGGGTGCTCGGAACCTGCATGGCCACCGTGGGTCAGCTCGGAAACGAGGGCCACGAGAACATGACGCTTGGAAAGGCTGGTCGCAGTCGGTGGATGGGTATTCGACCCACCGTTCGCGGTTCGACCATGAACCCCGTCGACCACCCGCAGGGTGGCGGCGAGGGCCGGGGCAAGGGCGGAAAGCCGCCGCGCACACCCTGGGGCAAGATGGCGCGAGGCCTACGAACACGGAATGGCAAGAAGTCCTCGCAGCAGTACATCGTCGCCGCACGGCGTCGTGGAAAGCAGTCGGGTAGGAGCAAGTAATGAGTCGCTCGCTGAAGAAGGGACCGTTCGTCGACTATCACCTCCAGGAGAAAGTCGATCGAATGAACGACGGAAAGGTGAAAAAACAGGTCGTCAAGACCTGGTCGCGGCGCTCCATGATCACGCCGGACTTCATCGGACACACCTTTGCCGTCCACAACGGTCAAAAATTCATCCCTGTCTACGTGCAGGACCAAATGGTTGGTCACAAGCTCGGCGAGTTCTCGCCGACTCGAACCTTCCACGGTCACGCCGCGGACAAGAAGAAGAGGAAGTAGGAGTCGTCGGTGGACTACGTCTCGAAAGCCAAGCTCCGAAACCTGCGTATCGCGCCACGAAAGGTTCGCCTGGTGGCGGATTTGATCCGCGGTAAGCAGGTCGAAGAGGCGCTCAACATTCTTCAGTTTACGCAGAAGCGTTCGTGCCGGCCCCTCGCCAAGCTGGTGAAGAGCGCCGTGGCCAACGCCGACCAAAAGGGTGGCGTGGACCTCGACAACCTCTACATCGGCACCTGCTTGGTCGACGGCGGGCCGGTCATGAAGCGTTTCATGCCCCGGGCCCAAGGCCGAGCCACGCCGCTCCTCAAGCGGACGTCCCATGTGACGCTCCAGCTCGAGGTCAGGGAGTAATCGCATGGGTCAGAAAACCAACCCCATCGGCTTTCGCCTGGGCATCACCCGGACATGGGAATCCAAGTGGTTCGGGGAAAAGAAGGAGTATGCCAACTGGCTTCACGAGGATCTCGCGCTGCGGGGCCATGTGAAGAAGAAGCACTACTCGGCTGGCATCTCCCGGGTGGAGATCGAGCGGGCGTCCAACAAGGTGAAGGTCAACATCTACACCGCGAGGCCCGGCATCGTGATCGGCAAGAAGGGTGCGGGCATCGAACAGCTCAAGAAGGAGTTGCAGAAGCTCACCAGCAACGAAGTCTTCATCAACATCCAGGAGATCCGCAAAGCCGAGATCGACGCGCAGCTGGTGGCCGAAAACATCGCCACTCAGCTGGAGCGCCGCATTGCGTTTCGGCGAGCGATGAAGAAGGCGGTCACCATCTCGATGAAGTTCGGGGCCAAGGGGATCCGTGTGGCCAGCTCGGGCCGTCTCGGCGGTGCGGAGATGTCGCGCTACGAGTGGTACCGGGACGGTCGCGTGCCGCTTCACACGCTTCGTGCCGACGTCGAGTACGGCCTCGCGGTCGCCAAGACCAAGCAAGGGACGATCGGCGTGAAGTGCTGGGTCTTCAAGGGCGAGGTCTTGCCCGGAGGCCGAGAGCCGCAGCAGAAGCAGCGGGTCCCGAGGCCCCCGCGCCGCGACGAGCGGCAGGCCAACTGAAGCGGAGGAAATGAACAGTGCTTCAGCCGAAGAGAACCAAGTTCCGTAAGCAGCAGAAGGGCCGGATGCGCGGTAAGGCCTATCGCGGGTCGACGATCGCCTTCGGCACCATCGCGCTGCAGGCGGTCGAGCCGGGCCGAATCACCTCGCGTCAGATCGAGGCGGCTCGGATCGCGCTTACCCGCCACATCAAGCGGGGCGGGAAGGTGTGGATTCGCTTCTTCCCGGACAAGCCGGTCTCCAAGAAGCCCCTCGAGACTCGAATGGGTAAAGGCAAGGGCGCACCGGACCACTGGGTCGCGGTCGTGAAGCCTGGCCGAACTCTGTACGAGATCGACGGCGTCGACCCAGCGGTGGCGAAGGAGGCCTGCCGGCTGGCGGGTCACAAGTTACCTTTGAAGACCCGAATCGTGGAGCGGGAGGATTACCTGTCGTGAGTTCGACCATGAAGGCGTCCGAGATGCGTTCGCAGAGCGCCGAGGATCTGGAGAACCTGATCAAGGAGAAGGAGGAGGAGCTGTTCAGGCTACGCTTCCAACACCACACCGGTCAGCTGGAGAACGTCGCGCGCCTACGACTCGTGAGGCGGGAGATTGCGCGGGCCAAAACCGTGCACGCGCAGATGCAGGGGAGCGAGAAGTGAGCGACGTCATTCAGCAGGAGCAGGCGGTCGAGAAGCGCCGTGGCGTGAAAACCCGCCGCGGGAAGGTGGTCTCGGCCAAGATGCAGAAGACGGTCATCGTTCAGGTCGAGCGAAGGGTCCGACATGCTCGGTACAACAAGTTCATCACCGTGCGGGAGCGGTACACCGCTCACGACGCGATGGGCTGCGAGGATGGCGATATCGTCGTGATCCGAGAGACTCGCCCGATGTCGAAGAACAAGCGCTGGCGGGTCGCCCGAAAGCTGGGGCACCAGGAGTAGACGATGATTCAGATGACCTCGGTTTTGGACGTCGCGGACAACAGCGGCGCTCGCAAGCTTTTCTGTATCAAGGTGCTCGGGGGCTCCCGCCGCCGCTACGCAGGGATCGGCGACGTGGTGGTCTGCTCGGTGCGAGAGGCGATGCCGAACAGCCGCGTGAAGAAGGGCGACGTCGTCAAGGCGGTGGTCGTGCGCTCGCGTTACCCGACCGGCCGGTTGGACGGAAGCTACATCAAGTTCGACGAGAACGCGGGGGTCCTCGTGAACAAGGACAACGACCCCGTGGGGACGCGTATCTTCGGGCCGGTGGCCCGTGAGCTGCGGGCGCGCCAGTTCATGAAGATCGTGTCCCTCGCTCCGGAGGTGCTGTGATGGCGGCGAAGATTCGCAAAGGAGACAAGGTCCAGGTGATCGCGGGTAAGGACAAAGGAGCGATCGGTAAGGTTCTCGACGTCCTCACCGGTGAAGATCGCGTGGTGGTCGAGGGTGTGAACGTCCAGAAGCGCCACGTGAAGCCGGGCTCGCGGCAGTCGATGCCCCAGGGCGGAATCTTGGAGCGTCCGGGGAAGATCCACGTGTCGAACGTCATGTTCTACTCCGACGAGCTCGAGGCCGCGGTGCGGGTCGGCTTCGTGGAGAAGGACGGCAACAAAGTGCGTGTCGCCCGTGGCGGCGAGCATGCGGGAGCCGAGCTCGACTAGGGCTCTAGAGGGACACCATGGCCGAAAAGAAGGGCAAAGCCGCCGAGGGCGGCAAGAAGAAGAAGAGCAGGGACGCCAACGAGATCCCGGAGATCACGACGGCCAACGTGTTCGGTCCTCCGGCCCGTTTGCTGCAGAGATACCGGAACGAGGCGGTGCCGAAGCTCAAGAAGGAGCTCGGGCTGAAGTCGGTGAGCGAGGTCCCGCGAATCGAGAAGATCGTGATCAACATGGGGCTCGGTGAGGCCGTTCAGAACAATAAGATTCTGGAGTCAGCGCTCGAGGAGCTGGGCACCATCGCTGGCCAGAAGGCCGTGACGACCCGGGCCAAGAACTCCATCTCGAACTTCAAGCTTCGGGAGGGCATGCCCATCGGTGCCATGGTGACCCTGCGCCGAAACCGGATGTGGGAGTTCTTGGATCGACTGCTCAACCTGACACTGCCTCGGGTTCGGGACTTCAAGGGCGTGTCGGAGAAGGCCTTCGACGGGCGCGGGAACTACACCCTGGGCCTCAAGGAACAGATCATTTTCCCCGAAATCGACTACGACAAGGTCGACAAGGTTCGGGGCATGAACATCAGCATCGTGACGACCGCGAAGAACGACGAGCATGGTCGCGCGCTGCTGACGGCCCTCGGGGTTCCTTTCCGCAAGAAGGGCGGACAGGCCGAGGGCGAGGAGCAGGCCCAGGCCACGGCCTGAGCCTAGGAGTTAGACCATGCCGGGAGTAGTCACGGACCCCATCGCGGACATGCTGACCCGCATTCGGAACGGCATCAACGCGCGCCACATGCGCGTGCCGATGCCGTCTTCGAAGCTGAAGGTACGCGTAGCCGAGGTCCTGAAGCAGGAAGGCTTCGTCGAGGACTTCGACGTCCAGAACGGAAACGCCGAGCCGATGCTGACCATCCAGCTGCGGTACGACCGCAACCGAGACCCGGTGATCACGGGACTCAAGCGCGTCAGCCGTCCGGGTTTGCGGCAATACGTCGGCGCCGATGCCATCCCAACCGTGCGGAACGGTCTGGGCGTCGCGATTTTGTCGACCTCGAAGGGCGTCTTGACGGACCGTGAGGCCCGGCGCCAGCGCATCGGCGGTGAGCTGATGTGCACGGTCTGGTGAGGTAGAACCATGTCGCGGATCGGAAACAAACCCATCGAGATCCCAAAGGGCGTCGAGCTCGAGCTGAACGGTGCGCATATTGTCGTGAAAGGGCCGAAGGCGACCCTGGAGCGGGATTTGCCGTCTCAGGTCACGGTGAGGGTCGGCGACGGTGCGGCCGTGGTCGAGCGGAACGGCGACGGTCGCAAGGCCCGTTCGATGCACGGGCTCGGGCGCACCCTGGTCGAGAACATGATCCGGGGGGTCTCGGAGCCATTCAAGAAGACCCTCGAGATCACCGGCGTCGGCTATCGCGCGGAGCTGAAGGGAAGCACCCTGAATCTGCAGGTCGGGCTGTCGCACGACGTGAACTTCGAGATTCCGAAAGAGGTCAGCTGCCGGATCGACAAGCAGACGACGGTGCACCTCGAGTCGTCGAACAAGGAGATGGTCGGTCAGCTGGCGGCCAAGATCCGGGGCGTTCGCCCGTGCGAGCCGTACAAGGGTAAGGGCATCAAATACGCCGACGAGCGGATCCGCCGCAAGGAAGGCAAGACGGGAGCCAAGTAGCCATGCAGCGCAAGATTCGAGACGACAACGTCCGTCGCCGAGTGCGCCGGGCGTTGAAAATTCGCCGGAAGATGGGGGGGACGCCCGAGCGTCCTCGCTTGGCCGTGTACCGGAGCAGCAAGCACATCTACGCCCAGCTGATCGACGACGTGGACGGGAAGACCCTGGTCGCGACCTCGACTCTGGCCAAGAACGTGCGAGACCAGCTGAACGGTCTCGAGAAGGCCGACGCCGCCAAGAAGGTGGGCGAAGACCTCGCGAAGCTGGCCAAGGAGAAGGGCATCGAGAGCTGCATCTTCGACCGCAAGGGCTGGCCGTATCACGGGCGCATCGCCGCCCTCGCC
>CAYZFR010000020.1:7882-30743 GCA_964477875.1 uncultured Myxococcales bacterium | reverse complement strand
CACGAAAAGCCTGCCTACCCAGACGAATAAATCCGTTCTTCAGCACCCCCCTAGACGATGTCGAAGTCTTTCGCGTGGCGCGTCACCAGGCCCAAAGCTTGCTCTGTCCGGCCGTCCGGGGGATAAGCGAGGGAGTGTGAACGGCGGCCTATGACCCCCGGCTTCAACCAGTCACTATCGACCGAGCTCGCGTACATCGCGGTCGAAGAGTGCCTGCGCCTCGGCGCGAGCTACGCCGAAGCGCGCTTCGAGGCGCGGCGCATCGAAGAGGTCCGAACCCGCAGCGGGCGCCTCGTCCTGTCACGACTCACCGGCGACCAGGGCATGGGCATTCGCGTGCTGGTTCGAGGCGCTTGGGCTTTCGTGGCCATCGCCGAGCCGTCTCGCCACGACGTGGCGGTGGGCGCCAAGCGAGCGGTCGAGCTCGCTCGTGCGGCCGGCGTCTTGCGTCCATCCTCGGTCGGGATCAGGCCGATGGAGGTCCAGCGCGGGAGCTATCGTACCCCTCGGGAAAGGGACCCCTTCGAAGTCCCGCTGGAGGAGAAGATCGACCGCCTCCGCTCGATCGACGAGCGGCTCATGCTCACGCCGCAGGTGGTGACCACGCGCAGCCTCTGGCTCGGGCACTCCATCCGGAAGCTCGTCGTCACTTCGGAGGGCTCCGAGCTCGACCAGGACCTGCTGCGCTCCAGCTTGTCCTTCGAGGCCGGCGCGTCGGACGGTCGCGAGCTCCAGGTCGCCTCCCATCCTCCGGCCCGCCAGGGTGTGATGGGTGCGGGATGGGAGTGCGTCGAGTCCCTCGATCTCTCGGCCGCCGCGGAGCGCGTGGCGAATCTGGCCGCCGAGCAGCTCGAGGCCGCGCCCTGTCCCTCCGACACCACCACCTTGCTCCTCTGCCCCGACACCCTCGGTGCCCACATCCTCGGTTGCCGGGGCTTGTTCGACTTCGATCGAATTCACGAACGGGGGAGTACCGAGCTCCTGGGCTCGACGGTGGGCAGCGAACGACTCACGCTGCGAAACGAGCCTGGACTCGAGCAGGGCGCCGGAACCGTGGCCTTCGACGACGAGGGTGTCCCGGCTCGCGCTTTGACCCTCGTCGAGTCCGGCTCCCTGGCCCACATGCTCGCCAGTCGCGCCTCCTACGAGGCGGCGGGTCTGAAGACGCCTCCAGGGGCCGCCCACGCCGTCTCTTGGGCCCAGCCGCCCGAGGTTCGTCCGAGCAACCTCGTCGTCGAGGCAGGGGAGGGTGAGGTCGACGACTTCGTGGCCGACGTCGGCACCGGCGTCCTCATCGAGGGCATGCGCAGCTTCGCGCTCAGCGAGCGCGGCGGAGAGTTCGTCGCCGTGGGCGAGCGGGCCTGGGAGGTCAAACAGGGAGAGCGTGTTCGCATGCTGAAGAATCCCGCCTACCGCGGCAAGACCCGCGACTTCTTCAAGAGCCTGGAGCAAGTCGGCGCCTACCCGAGCGGGCCGACGACGGGCGCCGCGGTGGGAAGCAAGGGGCGGCCGGATCAGTTCGTTTCCGTCGGGGTCAAGACACCTTGCGCTCACTTCACCAAGGTCGAAGTCGGGAGCTCCGAGCTCCCGCCCGGGGACTCGGTCGATCTTCCGGTCGTGGGCGACCGGGATTCGTCGCCGCCGAAGGCCAGGCGGGGTTGACGATGCGCGCCCGGGAGGAAGCCTTTCGCATCTTGGAGTCGGCCTTGGCGCTGGCCTCTCGGGGCGTGAGTGACGCCGAGGTTGCTCTGTGCGGAGGCGATGTCGGCCGTACGGGCTTTTGCACCGAGGGCTTCGTCGACAGTCAGGAGCTGAGCTCGGAGGCGATCACGATCCGGGTCCTCAAAGACGGCAACCTCGGCCAAGTCGGGACGACCGACTTCAGCCGAGACGGCATCCTCGAAGCGGCCGAAGAGGCCCAGCGACGGGTGGAAGCGCTGCCGCCGGCCGATTTCGAGCGAAGCTTGCCCGACCCCCAGCACTACACCGTGGTCGACGCCTTCGACGCCGAGGCGGAGTCGACGCGTTCGTTGGAGCGGGCTGCCATGGCCGCTCGGGCGGTCCTCCGGGCCAAGGAGAAGGGCTTTCGGACCCGGGGCCAGTGCGTGGTCCGTCGAGGCGGCATGGACGCCGCCAGCCAGGTCGGGCCCTACGCCATCGCCAATACCAAGGGGCTGCTCGCCTACCATCCCGAGACCCGGGTCGAGTTCGCGGTCGAGTTCACCGACGCCGAGGGCCGCTTCGGCGGCGCTCGCTTCGAGGCCCACGCCGTCGAGTCCGTGGATCCCGATGCCCTGATCGAGGTCGCGCTGCGAGAGCTCGAGTCCGCCGACGCCTGGCGGAGCGTGAGCCCGGGGCTCCAGCGAGGCCTGCTGGGCCCGGCGGCGGTGGGCCAGCTGGTCCGCTTCCTCGGTCTGACCTGCGGCGCCGGGATGACCGAATCCGGAGCCTCGTTCCTCTCCGATCGCCTCGGGGCCCGGATCTGCAGCGAGCAGATCAGCCTGCGCGACGACTTCGCCCACCCGCTGCACCGCGGCATGCCTTTCGACCTGGAGGGGGTCGGTCGCAAGCGGGTCGACATCATCGTCGACGGTGTGGCCACTGCGCCGGTCTTCTCTTGGGAGAACGCCTGCCGACTGGCTAGCGAAGCGACCGGTCACCGCCAGAGTCAGGCCGTGGTTGGCGAGTATGAAGGGGCTCGCCATCTCGTCATGGATGGCAAAGGTTCGCCTTTCGAAGAGCTGCTCTCGACCGTCGGCGGCGGCGTTCACATCTCCGACCTCGACCACATGCGCCTGATCGACAGCCAGACGGTTCGGGTGACCGGCGTGACCCGGGGCGGGGTCCGGCTGGTGGAGGACGGGAAGATCGCCGCCTTCGGGCCTCCGCTGCGGCTCGAGTGCAGCGTCATCGAGGTCCTGGGCTCGGTCATGGACTCGGGTCAGCCGCTGTGGTCGCCCGGCGGCGTCGTCCCTTCCCTGGCCGTGGACGGCCTGCCCCTGCGTCCGACCGCCGCCTTCTGAAGTCCGCTCCCGGAGCTCGAGACCTGCGCTTCATTCGCCTCGGACCTCGAGTCGGTCGCGCTCGAAGTCTGCGATCACCTTCAGCCGAGCGCCCGCTCTCACCTCCACGTCCTTGACCACCACCGGCGTCGCTCGGCGCAAGGAGCCCGGACGCTCGATCGGCGGGCAGCTGGTCCCTTCGATCGAGATCCGGTGGCGACCGGGGCGAAGGCGATGGTCATAGGTGGGCGTGCTCCGCGCGACGACGACGCCATCGACGGTGACCCGGCTCGAGCAGGAGCGGGTGCCGAAGGCCACCGTCGCCTCCTTGGGTGGAGATGGCCGCGCAGCTGGGCCTCCGGCGGAGGCGGTCGGCCCGGTGTCCTCGGCCGGAGGGGCAGGCGCGTCCCGGCCCTCGTCAACGGGGGGCGGCTCCTCTTCGACCAGCACAGGCACCGGCGCCTCGGCCAATGGCCTTGTCTCGGAGCCGGAGGCCGAGGCCTCGCTTTGGCCCTCGGGGCTCCCGCCCCCCAACCCAAAGGCAAGCACCAGGACCGCGGTCGCCACCGCCCCGCCGATGGCGAGGGTCCGAAGCCAGCCACGCTCGGCCGACGGGGCCTCTCCCGGCGTGGACGAATAGGCCATCGGCGCCACCGGCGCTTCGACGCCGGCCCAGGGACTTTCGGCTGAGGTCGGGGGCGGGGTGGGCACTCGAGGCGGGCTCGCGGCGGTCTCGTCCCGGGTCAGCCGACTGTGCATCGCCGGTTGGCTGGTGCCAAAGGCGGGGGTCTCTTCGACGCTGGAGTCGCTCTTGACCTGAAGCGGGGTCGAGCCGGGAGCGGCGTCGGGGGAGCTGGGAAAGCGGGTCGCGATCGTCTCGATGTCGTCGCTGATCGAGTGCTCGATCGCCTTCGAGATCACCTCGCTCAGCTCGAAGGTGCTGGGGACCGAGATGGGCGGGAGCTCGGTTTGGCTCTCCTCCTGCCTGCGCAGCACGAGCAGCTCGCTCGCGAGCCGGCCCAGCCGACGGTGGTCGTCGTCGGGGTGGAAGAGGAAGCGCAGCCGCGCAAGCTGCTGGGCCAGATCGGCGGCGGTGGCCACCCGTCGTTCCGGGCTCTTGGAGAGCAAGCGGAGCACCAGCTCGTCGATCTCGGGGGAGACTTCGGGATTTCGATCGGACGGGCTCGGGACCTTGTGGGCCCGCATCAAGGAGCGGGTGGTCTCGTCATCGGGCCGCCAGAACAGGGCCTCGCCGGTCAGCATTTCATAGAGAAGCAGACCGGTCTGGTAGATGTCGGTTCGGGGGTCGACGTCGAGGCCGACCGCCTGCTCGGGCGACATGTAGCCGGTGGTTCCCTTGACCACACCGGCCCGGGTCTTTGGCATCGCGGCGGCGGTGGAGGCTGTCTTCGCGATCCCAAAGTCGAGGATCTTCACCTCCCCCTCCTTGGAGATGAGGACGTTGCGGGGGTTCAGGTCGCGATGGACGAGGCCGAGGGGCTCGCCGTCGGGACCGTGCTTGCGATGGGCATAGTCCAAACCCTTGGCCACCTCTTCGCCGACCAACAGAGCGAGGCCCGGGCTGAGCGTTCGGTCGAACTTTCGGGCATGATCGAGGAGTTGGAAGACGTCGAGACCGTCCACGTACTCCATCGCGATGAAGTACGTGCCGTCCACGCGGCCCAGCTCGTAGATGCCGACCACGTTGGCGTGATTGAGGCTGACGGCGATCTTCGCCTCGGCGACGAAGCTCTGCACGAACTCGGGGTCTCGCGCATACTGGGGAAGGATCTGCTTGATCACCAGATCCTTTTCGAAGCCGTCCGCGCCGTAGAGTTTGGCGGCGAACACCTCGGCCATCCCGCCCACCGCGATGCGGCGCGTGAGGAAGTATTTGCCGAAAGTGGTGGGTTGGAACACGAGGCCCCCGAACGAAGCCCTGGCAGCTTCGGAGACCCGAATTTTGCCCTGGAGTCGGGGGCAGTGCAATGACCCGAGAGCTTGGCCTGATCGCCCTCCTTTCCCTGGTTTCCTGTCGAAATACGGAGTCGTTCCAAGTTCGCTTCCAGGCGCCTGGGGATCCGAATCCCTTCACTGGGGTCGACCAACTCCAGGTGTGGGGAGTCCTGGGAGATGGTGTCCAAGACCTCGGCCGACACCGCTGGGATCAGGGCCGCTTCACCCTCCCTCTGGCGCCGGTGGAAGTGCAGCGGCTCGTGTTTGCCGGTCTCGCATTCGGGCCGGGGGCTCGGGTCGATGCCGTGCTCGCCGCCGGACGGACCCGTGCGCTCGACGTCTTGCAGTCGCCGCCAAGCTCCGCGCTGCGCGTCGACTTTTGGGCGAGCGGTCGTCTGAGCCGATTGGAGGACTTGCCGTGGACCGGCCCGAGTTGGCTCGCCTCCCTGGGCGAGGCGGTCCTGGTGGCGGAGCAGGTCGAAGGCTGTGCGCCGGTCCCGACTTTGCTGTGGGACGGCGACCTGGGGCCCGGCCCCGTTCTGCCGGCCGGCTTTGGTGCCGGACCCCGCACGGCGCGGGTCGGCGCGCGGACGCTGCTGGTCGGACGCTCCGGCTGCGGGGGACCGGACTGGGGGATGCTGGGCCCGACCGGCGAGTTGGAGCAAGCGTACGTCGCCGACGTCCCGCTTCGAGCCGACGCGACCCTGGTGGTGGCGTCAGAGCGCCGCGTGCTCCTGGCCGGGGGCGTCGAGGCCACCGGCCTCGGCAGCGTGGAGGTCTTCGAGCTCGACCCCAGCACCGGTGATTCGCAGCTGCTGGGGCGCTTGGACCGTCCCCGGGTCGGGGCTGCGGGGGCGGTGTTGACCCAGGACCTGGTCGCCTTCGCCGGGGGACGGAGTCGAACCTCGACCAGCTCCGTGCTGTCGAACGTGTCCTTTTTCTCTCTCGGCGCCGGTCGCTCCCAGGGCCTCGGCATCGAGCTCGGCGGCCCGCGGCTCACGCCGGCGCTTCGTCGCTTGGCCTCGGGATCGCTGCTCGTGGTCGGCGGTCGAGAGGGCGCGGCCGCGATCGTTCCCGAGCTGGAGCCGACTCGGACCGCGACGCTGGCTCCCACGCTCGGGAGGGCCGGCGGCGGCGAGGGCGATCTGGTCGACCTGGAGGATGGGAGCCTGCTCTGGGTCGAGCGTGGTGGCCGCGTGCAGTGGCTGCAGCTGCTTCCGGAGCGCGTCGTCGAGGTGGAGTCTCGGACGGCGGGGCCCTGGCGGGCCGCGAGCGCGGGGACCGGCCGCGCGCTTCTCGTCGACGGAGGCGGGCGTCTATGGGGCTTCGATGCGGGGCCGCAGGGGCTTCTGGCGGCTACGCCGAGCCTGGAGCTGCTCGGGCCCGACGTTCCGCTGGGGCTGGTCCCGCTGCGCCCCGGCGCCTGGCAGGCTTCGGCGGCGGGGGTGGTCGGTCGGGCGCCGAGCGCCTTCAGCGTCCAGCTGCTGCCCAGCGAGCGGCTCCTGCTGGCGGCGGAGGCCCGCCTGGACTTCGAGCTCACCCTCGGACTGGAGCTGGGGCCCCAGGCCCGCGCTTCGGTGGTGTTCGGTCAGGTCCAGGAAGACTTCGACCACGTCGTCCTGAGCAGCACGCCTCAGGTCGTTCGTGGGCCTCGACGTCGCAGCTCTGCGCCCCTGAACTGTCCGCCGGTGCGCAACGACGCGCTGGGCGCCGAGGGGCAGCCGACCTTGCTTCGGGTCGCCCGCCGGAATCGGGGCCGAGAGGTCGTCCTGGACGTGGGCGCGGATGGTCGAGAGAACTTGCGCTGCGATACACCCTCGCCGCGGGCTGGGGGGATGAGCCTCGCCGTCATCAACGGCGAGGTCCGCTTCTTTGGCGCTCGCCTCCGCTGAGGGGCGGGCGCCGTCACTCCGGGGCTTCGTAGAGGTCGTGCTTTCGGAGCAGGTTGCGCAGGTGTTTGCGGTCCATCGACGCGAGCCGCGAGGCCTTGGACAGACTGCCGTCGGAGCGGGCGAGCAGCCAGGGTAGGTAGCTTTGCTCGAAGTCTTGCTCCCACTCGCCCTTGTGCTCCGAGAAGGAGCGAGCTTCGTCGAAGCTCTCGACCGCGTCCTCGGGCTCGCCGGTCACGCCGTGGACCATGAAGCGGGCGACCCCATCGCCGGTCTGTGCCAACCAGAGTCCCCGCTCGACGGTGTTCTTCAACTCGCGCACGTTGCCCGGCCAGTCGTGAGCCTGCAGCGCCGCGATCTCTTCGGAGGGGATCGTCGCACGGTGTCGGGTGCGCTCCGCGAAGGCCCGGGCGAAGGATTGGGCGAGGAGCGGGATGTCTTCGCGCCGCTGCTGCAGCGGTGGAAGCGTCAAGGGCACGACCGCGAGCCGGAACCAGAGGTCCTCTCGGAAGCGGCCTCGCCGAACCTCGTCCCGGAGATCCCGCTTGGTAGCAGCGACGATCCGAACGTCGATGCGCTGGCAGTCGTTGCCGCCCACCCGCTGGACGATTCGCTCTTCGAGCGCTCGCAGCAGCTTCGGCTGCACGTCGAGCGGGAGCTCTCCCACCTCGTCCAGAAAGAGGGTGCCGCCGTTGGCCCGCTCGAAGGCGCCCGCGGTGCGCTCCTCGGCGCCGGTAAACGCGCCCCGCTCGTGGCCGAAGAGCTCGCTCTCGACCAGGGTCGGGGCGATGGCGCCGCAGTCCACGGTCACGATCGAACCCTGGGCCCGCGGCGAGGCCTCGTGGATGGCCCGGGCCATGACGTCCTTGCCGGTGCCGGTTTCGCCCAGCAAAAGCACGGTGGCCTCGGTGGGCGCGATGGCCTCCAAGACCCCGAAGATTTCCCGCATCACCAGGGACTTGCCCCGGGCCCGGCCGAAGTGGTCGTGGCTGGAGGGCAAGATCTTCACCGCGTCCTTGGACTCCATGACCTGGAGCTCCGTCCCATCCAGGTCCAGGACTGTTCCGGCGCCGAGGACCGCCTCCTGGATCACGCTCCCGTTGACGCGCGTCTTTCCTCCCGAGTGGTCGATGGCGTGGAGCCCGTCCGGCTCTTGGATGAGCTCTACCTGGGTCGGCGCCAAGCCCTCCCAGCGCAGCAGGGCATCGGGGCCCGAGCCGATGGTGGTTCGAAAGACCTCGAGCTGGATCTCCCGGCCCTTCCGGGGACCGTTCAGGACCACCAGCTTCGGCCGGTCGAGGCGTATCTGCTCCGAGACGAAGGCGGTCTTGGGTCCGGAAGAAGCACTCACCGTCCCGCAGGATAGCAGCTTCGCGGCGCCGCTTCACTGCTGGTCCCGAGCCCTGAGTCCTGCTCCACTGGCATGGTGGCGCGAGGGGGAATCGTGGAGGAGGTGCGACGCCGGGTAGCGCGGCTCCCTCGGGACGTGGGGCCCTTGGGGACCGACGGCTTCGGCTACGATCCCGATACACTGGAGCGAGCCGCGGTTCCGGCGGCGTGGCTGTACCGCCACTGGTTCAGGGTCCAGTGTCAGGGCGTCCAGAGCGTCCCCGACGGCCGCGTTCTCCTGGTCTCCAATCATTCGGGCCAACTGCCTTTCGACGGGATGATGATCTGTGCCGCTCTGCTGCTGGAGCGAGACCCGCCTCGAGCGCTTCGAGCGATGGTGGAGCGCTGGGTGCCGCGGCTCCCCTGGGTGTCGGTGTTCATGGCCCGCTCGGGCCAGGTGGTGGGGACTCCCGAGAACTGCCGCCGCTTGCTGGAAGCAGAGGAGGCGATCCTCGTCTTTCCCGAAGGCGTGAGCGGCCTGTCCAAGACCTTCGACAAGCGCTACCAGCTCCAGCGCTTCGGCTCCGGCTTCATGCGCCTCGCCCTGGAGTGCGGCGCGCCCATCGTTCCGGTCTCGGTGGTGGGGGCCGAGGAGCAGGCGCCAGCGCTGTTCAATCTGCGCAAGCTGGGCCGGAGCCTGGGCATGCCGGCCCTCCCGATCACGCCAACCTTCCCCTGGCTGGGGCCGGTCGGGCTCTTGCCGCTGCCGGTCCGCTACCACATCCGCTTCGGGTCCCCGCTGCACTTCGAGGGGGATGGTCAAGAGGACGAGCACGTCGTCCGCTCCATGGTGGAGCAGGTGACCGGTGCCCTCGCCGGGCAGATTGACGACTTGCTCGCCGAACGAGGAGGCATCTTCCGGTGAGCGCGGGACGGGTCCTGGTGACCGGCGCGGCCGGCAACCTCGGTCGCCGATTGGTGCAGACGCTCCATCGTCTGTACGACGTGGTGGCGGTCGATCGCCGACCCATCGAGGGTCTGCCGAAGGACGTTCGCGCCATCCGAGCCGACATCCGCTGGCGCAGCGTCGAGCAGTGCTTTCGCGAAGGGCCGGTCTTCGGCGTCATCCACCTGGGGTTGATGCACAACCCTCGAAACGAAGTGGGTCAGTACCGCTACAACGTCATGGGCACCCAGCGGCTGCTGGAGCTCACGGCGAAGGCCAGGGTCCGCAAGCTGGTGGTCCTGTCGAGCGCCAACATCTACGGCCCAGACCCCGACAACTCCCAGTACCTCGACGAAGACGCGCCCCTGCTCGGGGCCGAGCACCACGTCGAGATCCGGGACCTGGTGGCGGTGGACCGCATCGTCCAGTCCTTCTTCTATCGCCACCCGGAGGTCTCGACCGTCATGCTCCGGCCGGTCCACATCGTCGGCCCTCGGATCCGAAACGCGCCCTCGAAGTACCTCCGGTTGGAGCGGCCGCTGACCTTGATGGGCTACGACCCCATGATCCAGCTCATCCACGTCGACGACGTGATCCACGCCCTGCAGCTGGCGCTGGAGCGGGCGGTGTCGGGGGTGTTCAACGTCGTCGGACCGGGGGAGGCGCCCTTGTCCAAGGTCCTGGCCCTGCTGGGCCGGCGGCCCCGTTCCGTCCCCACCGCCTTGGCCTTTCGGATGCTGGCCACCGGCTGGCGGACGGGGGTGCTCGACTTCCCGGCGGCGGAGCTGCGCCACGTCCAGTTCTCCTGCGTGGTCGACGGCCGGGCGGCCCGGGAGAGGCTGGGCTTTTCGCCCCGAAAGACCACGGAGCAAACCGTGCTCTCGGTCCTCGGCGAAGACGCCCCGGGGCCGATGGTCCGAGGGGCAGACGCGAACTTGTGAGCCCTGCGGGGCCGTGTCAGTCTCGTCCCATGCGCGCGACCCTGCTTTGGGCCATCGTCCTCGGACTGGCCACGCCCAGCCAGGCCTGGGCCCGCTCCGCCCCCGAGTGCATGACGGCCTGGAGTCGCGCCGTTCGCAGCTACCTGACCCAGAACCGCAAGGCCACCCCCGACGGAAGGGTCCCCGATGACCTCGACGGCGAAGAAGCGGCGGCCCAAGCGTGGATGGGGGCGTTTCGGCCGGCCTGCGAAACCGAACAATCGGGGCAAGCGGCCGAGGCGCGGGTGCAGGCGGCGGTGATCGGCGTCCGCATCCTGACCCGACTCGACCCCAATGGCTGCGAGGCTTTCCTGAGCGCCTACATGAGCTCGGATCGGCCGCGCGACATTTGCAGCGCCGCCGGGCAGGGCATCGACGTCCGCGACGACATCGCCCGAAGCATCCCTGCCGCCCCTGGCACCTACTGACCCCTCTCCAGTGGCCCCAAGAGGGGCTCGACCGCGGCCCGAAAGCTCCGTCGATGCACCGCGCGCTCGATGCATCGCTCCAAGCGGCGAAGCAGCTCCGGCAGCCGAGCCTCGCCCAAGGAGCTCGCGCTGGCGCCGAGGGCGTTCATCTCGTCCAGCATCAAGACTCGGGCCACCGGACCCACTTCGCGGCTCAAGGCAGCCTCGACCGCCTCCAGCACCTCGACTGGAACCAAGGCGTCGGGCCGGGGAAGGTCGCTGGAGCTGACCAGCGAGGCCTCGCGGGGCGCGTCATCGAGGCGCGACAGCCGGGCCTCCAAGGCGCCGAAGGCCACCCAGAGATGCTTGGGTTCGACGTCCTCGTCCGCCAGGGCCACCAGCGCGTGCTGCTCCGTTCGCAGGACGCCGATGCAGCCGCTCTCCGCTCGGGCGAAGGCGGCCCGACTGGGCCGTCCGTCGGCGGCCTGAAGCGCGTCGAGGCCGGCGAGGAGCTCGGACAAGATCGCCGACACGAAGTCGGCCTCGTAGGGCGCGCGCAGGGCCGACTCCAGGCATCGGCCCTCGTGGTCGAAGAGCGCTGCGCCCCGGACCCCTTCGACGGCGCAGAGGTTCGCGAGGGTCCCGCTCATGACCGCTCCTCCTCCAGAGCGGCCTGGAAGTCTTCCAGGCGACGAAAGGCCCGCTTGACCCCGGCGCCGCGGCCGATCGCGAGGCGTTCACCGACCCGTACGCCAAAGAAGGCGTCCTCGCCCAGTCGCAACCAAGACTTCACCTCGCCCAGGCCGAGGCGTTCGGAGGCCTCCCCAAAGGCGCGGGCGCATTGCGCGGCGGCCGGGCCCAAGGCGTCGTCCACGCCCGGACTCGCCACCACTATCTGGCCCGCAGCGTCCACCAGGGCGCTCTGCTCCACGCCCGGTACGGTGGGGGCACGCACGCCCCCTGGGTCCGTCGCGCTCTCGTCCAGCGCTTCGACCGAGGTCGGCGGAGTCGAACCGGCGGCGTCGGGGAGGAGATCCTCGGTCACCACCCCTCGCCCCTGCCGGCGCTCGTCCTCCCGGGCGGCGGCCGAGATCAGGATCTGGGCGGTGCTCCCTCGGAGCGTGCGGACGGCCGGTCGAACGAAGACTTCGTGCAGGCGAACCTGCCCAGCGGGGACGGCCATCATCGACGACAGCGCGTCCACCCCCCGGGCGTGGGGGGTCTCGGCGTGAAGCACTTGTCCCCGCTCCAGGATCACCCGGCCGATGAAGCCTCGGCAGCTCGGCCCTTCCACGCATCCCCCCGCCCCCGCCGACCAGGGCGCCGGCGCCACCGGTGGGGCGTGGGCGCAGGTCACCGTCAAGACGCCCGAGCGCTGGTTCATGGAGGCCATCTGAAGCGCGTCGGCGGCGCTCAAGGTCTTCAGGGAGGCTTGAAACCAGTCCCCCGATCGGAGGAGGGCCTGGCCGCTGGGGTGGGCGAAGAGCCCCGGAAGGTCCTGGGCTGTGACCACCAGGCTGGCGCCCTGGCGGCGGGCCCGCTCCAGGTGCTCGACCGAAGGCCGATGGGGAGCCACCACCAGCAGCGGCGGCCAGGCCACGGTCGGGATCCGCTGGGCCCAGGCGCCGTCGGTTTGGCTGCTGTTCTGGAGGGCGAAGGCGCAGCGGTCGAGCTCGTTCGGCGGCAGGTCCGCTCGCCAGGCGACCGGACGAAGCTCGACCGGGGGATCCAGCAGCGCCGGCAGGTGTCCCTCGATCTCCAGATAGGCCGCCGCCACCGATCAGTCTCCTCGGGGGGCGTCCCGGTCCCGCTCGAGGATCTCCAAGGTCTTCTGAAGGCTGACCCGGAGGCGCTCCAAGGCCCGGCTGAGGTCGGCCAGCTCCCAGCGGCCGATGACGGGAAGGGGGCGATGCTCCCGGGTCGTGCTGACGTGCTCGGCCGCCCGCCGGAGCCTGGCCAGGCCGCTTCCGAAGTTTACCGCCCAGGCCAAGAAGAGGAGCATCACCGACAGGCCGATCCCCGAGGCCACGGCCGAGGTGCTGGCCGAGACCCGACGGCGCTCGTCTTCCAGGCGCTCGGCCAGGTCCAAGCTGGCCTCCACGGCTTCCACGACCTCGGGCGCCGCCGCCGACACCGCCTCGAGGGGCCCGTGAACCCCGTCTTCGGCGGCGGTCAGGCGCTGCATGACGTCGACCTGATCGATCCAAAGCCATTGAACCTCATCCAGCTTTCCGCGGGCATAGGTCTGGCCCAAGGCGTCGATCGGTCGACCCTGACGGCGACCGCCCTCGCGCAGGGTGCGGTGGGCGGTGTCGAAGCGCTCCACCAGCTGCTGCAGGCGGTCTTGCCGGTCGGGGGAAGGGCGAACGTCGTAGAGCAAGGCCTCCTTGGCCGACATCTGGACCCACACCGCTTCGGCGCGGGCCAGCTCCAGGGTCTCCGGGTTGCCGAGCTGCTCCGCCTCCAGGAGCTGGGTCAGTTCCTGCACCTTCCGGAGCAGTCGCGGATTGACGCGCTCGAGCTCGGTGAGGGCGGTGGCGCGCTGGCGCGCCGACTCGACCAGGAGCTCGATGCGGCCCGTCATCCGATCCCAGGCGTCGCCGATGGCCGTCAGCCGCGCCCGCAGCGCCTCGTCGGTGGGGGCCTGAAGTCTCGACGAAACCCGCCCGCTCCGGTCGAGCGGGACCTGACCGCCGAGGCGGAGGGCGAGCTGGGTGGCGGAGAAGAACTGCATCGTGGACCGGAGATCGGCCAAGTTCTCGGGGCTGGGCTTGCGGGCGTAGCGGTGGGCCTCGAACGCCGCCCGCTGACTCGTCTCCGCCTGTCGTTGCATGATGGCCATCAGCCGAGAGTCGGAGTCGGCGAGATTTCGGACCGCGGCCCAGGCGGTAAATGCGAAGGCGAGGCAGCCCACGATGGCGGCCGTCAGGGCGATCTTGGCGTGACTCACAGGGCGCTCCTTTGCGGGGTTCGGATCCCATACATGAAACTGGCGCGGGGAAATCGCCGCCAGCGCTCGCCGATCGCGTCGTGAAGGGCGGGGTCGAGCTCTTCGACCCACGTCTTCACCAGCGCATCGGCGCGCTTCTTCAAACCGCCGGCCTTGATCCGCAGGACCTCACGGGCGGTGGCCTCCAGGGCCGGCCCCAGCCGATCGAAATCGATCTCGAAGCAGCCTTGGTCCCGCCCGTTATAGGCGGTCCGATCTTCCCAGCGAAGCGCCCCCTCGCGCTGGAGCAGCCCGAGCTCGATGGCGGCGAGCTGGCTGTAGGGCCGGGGCGCGCCGCCGGGGCCGACCATGTCGCGGCTGAAGTGGGACAGGGCCCACAGGGTCGCGAAGCTGAACATTCCGCGTACCGCTTCCTGGCTCACCAGGTCCCGAGCCGCCAGCTGATGCACGAGATGCTGGGCGACCGCCTGGGCCTTGAGCTCTTCGAGGGTGGCGGCGAGCGCGCCGCCGAAGATGGTCTTGTCGTCCTGCCCCCGGACCTTCCAGCCCGCCCCGGGCCCCAGGTTCCGGGCGACGTCGTGGAAGGCCGTGTTCATGATCCGAGGGGCGTCGGCGTCGCTGAAGGCGGACATGCTCTCGGGGCACAGGGCCGACTCGGCCTGGGCACGGAGCTGGGCGTGGCTGTCAGGGTCGGCGTAGAGGTTCGTCATCGCCACCGTTCGCCGGTGGCCGGACTCGGCCAGGGGTCCGAAGTTGGGCAGGCTTTGGCCGATGTAGGCGCCGTGGGGGCGCCGGCTGTCCCCGGCGTTGAGCACGATTTCGACGAAGTCTGGGAGCCGGAAGTCGGCCTCTCGGGCCCGGTAGGGCCGGCCAGCGAGCCGGGCCACCTCGCGCTCCATTTGCTGGCGAAACAGGTCGAGCTTCTTGCGCCAGGTCGCCGCCCGCTCGCTCATCCGCCCGAAGCTGAGGTGAAACAGGGCCTTACGCCCGCAAGGGGAGAAGAAGACCTCGTCGGGGGCGACGCGCAGGTACCAGGGGCCGCCCATAGTGGTCCAAATCGCGTCGGCGGTCGCCCAGTCTCCGCTCTGGAAGGCCTTCGCTACCGCTTCCAGATAGCGGGCCATCTCGGGCTGGCCGCCGAAGGCCGACGCCGCGGCTCGACTCTTGGCCGCCGCGTCCGCGGTCAGCTCCGGAAACGCTTCATGGTAGGGCAGGGCGACCAGCTTGCCGTCCTCTTCTCGCACCACGGTAAAGGGTCCGCCGAGCTCCGGGGACAGCGCCCCGCAAAAGTCTTCTTCCGCCTGTAGCGCCGCCGGGTAGAGACCCGAGACCCGCTTCGCGTCGGGGACGGCGGTGCAAGCGGGATCGTTTTCGGTCAGCGGCGCCATGCACCAGGGAGCCTGGTTGCGGGCGAAGAGGAGCTGGGACGGGCCGTGGTCCGGGACCTGGGACCGGTACCGGCGGGAGCCGAGCTGCGCCTGATGGAGCGCCTCGACGCTTTTGGCGAGGGCTTCGACGGCCCCGACCATCTTCACCTCCTCGGGGGTGGAACGGACGAAGTCGGTGAACACCAGGGTCGGCTGGCCTTGGTCCAGCTCCGCGCTCACCGCGGCTCGCCGGGCGGCCTCGGCCTCGTCGACCCCCTCGGTGGCGGAGGGCGCCGCCGTTTGGAGGGCCGCGACGAGGGCAGGGGTCAAGCGCCCTCTCCGCAGCCAGGCGCGCCCGTCGTCGAGGGACCAGACCGGCGCCAGCTCCCGGGCGTCGATGGCTTTGTTTCCGTTGGTGTCCTCCATCCAGAACACCGGCACCGCCTGGCGCAGGAGGCGAGCGTTCACCGCCTGGCGCGCCAACTTCGTCGTGACGAAGGGTACGTCCGTGGGAGCGGCGGACTCCTGTTTGGGGCAGCCGGTCGCGAACATGGCGGCGACGAGGCAACACGTAGGCGCGCGCATGACCTCCCTCACGTCTAGGGCATGGGAAGCCGGGCGCACAAGGGGCGCCTCCGCTCAGTCGAAACAGGCGTCTCGGGGATCGGCCTGCACGCAGAATCCATCGCCGGGCTGGATCGGGGCGTCGGGGTCGGGTGCGCTCTGGAGGACGCTGCGGCAGTCGAATCCGGCGGGGCAGTCCTCGCCCGCCTCGCAGCGAGCGGTGCAGTAGGCCTGATTGTCGGCCCCGGCCTCCATGCCGGGCTCGAAGACCACGCAGGTCAGGCTCGCGCAGTCGAAGGCGGGGTCGATGGCGATGTCGTTGATGGGCGAGCCCTCGGGCGTGAAGCTCGCCATCGGTATCGGGTCGGGGCGATCCAAGGCGCCGACCAATCGGCAGCAACGACCCACGTCCTCGTCGTCGCAGCCCGTCCAAGACAGTAGGGCGGCGAGGCACAGCGTCCAACGCATCTCCGCCTTCATAGCCTCGGCCGCGGTTCGGCGAAAGTCGAGTCGGTGTAGGACAAGGGGAGAGCCGGCGCCGGTCGTGCGATTTGCGGCGGCTCGGGGATGGGCATAGCATCCCGCCGACTCGTGGGCTGCTTTCGTCAATGGGCGTTCCTCGCCCTTCTCTTCTTTGCTTCGGTCCCCACCGCTTCGGCCCAAGGCGATGCAGACGCGGCCCGTGAAGCCGACAGAAACGACGCAGACCGGGAGCGGCGAGAGAAGCTCTCGGATCGCATCAAGTCCGTTCAGCGCAAAGTCTTCATCAAGAAGAACCGGGTGGAGCTGTTCCCTTCCTTCGGCCTCAACCTCAACGACGCCTTCTTTCGAAGCTATCTCGTCGACGGCTCTCTGGCCTATCACCTGTCGGACGCGTTCAGCATCGAGGCCCGAGGTGGTGGCGTCGTGGGCCGAAGCGAGTCCAGCGTAATTCGCTTCGTTCGCCGCGAGACCGACAGCCTGCTCCAGGATCCCCCAGAGCTGAGCTGGCACGGAGAGCTCGACGTTCTGGTCTCTCCTTTCTACGGAAAGATCAGCATCTTCGGCGAAGGCATTCTCCACTTCGACACCTACGTCGCTCTTGGAGGCGGCGTCTTCGCGACCGACGACACGACCGCCGGCGCGGCCAACATCGGCATCGGCCAGCGATTCTTCCTCACCGAGTGGCTGACGGCGCGGATCGAGTTCAGAAACTACTTCTTCGTGGACGAACAAGCGGGCGAGAACGAGCTGCAGACTCCCGGCTTCCTCACCTTCAGCCTGAGTGGCTTCTTGCCGACCAGCTTCAGCCATCAGTTCGAATGATTCCCTTTCTCGTCATGGCGCTCCTTGCGCCGGCCCAGGAGGGCGGCGCTTTCTCGGTGGGCGAAGTCGCCGAGGAGCAGCGGCCGAACGGTCCGCTCGCGTCGGCTCGAGCAGCCCTGAACGCGAGGCGCTGGGGCGAGGCTGCGATGGCGGCTCGAGCCGTCCTCGACCAAGCGACCGAGGTCGAGCAGATCGACGAAGCGACCTATGTCCTCGCGAAGGCGCTCTACCGAATGGAGATCTACCACGGCGCACTCGACTACTTCGCGCGGATTCTGGAGCAAGGTCCCGACAATCGTTTTTTCTCCGCCGCCCTCGAGTGGTGTCTGTTCATCAGCCGCCGGGTCGTCGACGACGCGAAAGTGAACGAGCTGGTGGCGCGCTACGGGACTTCCGATCTGCCCGAAACCTACCGAGACGAGTTTCTTTTCCGCCTCGCTCGCTACCACTACAAGCGCGCGCTCGGCATCCAGACCGGCGCCATCGCCGGTCGCACCGGACGCATGGACGTCACCGAGACCAAGAGCGGCGGCTTGTCTTTCTCGGGCGACATCTTCGGCAGCGGGGGCGAGGAGGCGCCCAAGGCCGAGAAGAAGGAGGGGCGCGGCCTCAGCTTCGAGGGTGATCTGTTCGGCACCGGCGCTCCTTCGACACCGTCGGACAGCGGTGAGCTCACCGCCGCTGGTCATCTCCGGGAGGCGGAGCGCTACGCGATTCGCGTCGACCGTGACTCTCGCTTCGGCGCCAAGGCTCGCTTCTTGGAAGGCCTGGTCCTGTACGACGACGGTCGACCCAACGAGGCCCTGGACGCGTTCAAGGATGTGGTCCGCGCCACCCGGGACGGCGCAGGCGCGGAGCAGGAGAGGCTTCGGGAGCTCGCCTTCTTCCAGCTCGCTCGGACCCACTTCGGCGCTCAGCAGCCCTCCTTCTCGATTTTCTACTACGATCGGGTCGACCGGGACTCGCCGAGCTGGCTGGACGCCCTCTACGAAGAGAGCTGGGCTCAGTTTCGACTGGGCAGCTACGAGCGGGCCCTCGGGAACCTGCTGACCCTGCACGCGCCTTTTTTCGAGGACGAGTACTATCCGGAGTCCCGGATCTTGAAGGCCGTCATCTACTACGAGAACTGCCGCTACCCCGAGGCGAAGGCCATCCTGCGGCGATTCTTGCGGCGCTACGAGCCGGTCTTGGCCGAGCTGCAGGACATGACGGCCCAGGAGCGAAGCCCGGCCCAGTACTTCGAGCTCCTCGACTCCTTGCGCAACGACGACCTCCTGTCCGCAGTGGGCGAGCAGGCCGACATCCTGGCCCGAATCCTCGAGATCGCCCTCCGAGATCGAGCGCTCGCACGCTTGGACGCCGCCCAGGCCGAGGTCGGTGACGAGCTGAGGCGCTGGTCGAGCGCGGCCGTCGGCGGTCCTCTCGGAGAGGAGATCGAGCTCGTGCTCCGGGACGAGCAGGCCGAGCTGCGGGCGAGGGCCGGGGAGGCGGTGGAGCGGCGACTCCTGGACGAGCAGGATCACATCAAGGATCTGGTGCAGCAGGCCATTCGCATCGACATCGAGACCGCACGCGGCGAGCAGGAGCGCATAGAGGCCAGCCTCCGCTCGGTCGAAGTAGGGCCGAAGAACGTGGAGCAGACCTTCGTGGAGTGGACCGACGACGAGAAGATCGTGTGGCCCTTCGAAGGAGAGTTCTGGCGGGACGAGCTGGGGACCTATGAGCTGACCCTCGCCCGCTCCTGCCGGTGAGGTGCCCATGAAGGGTTCGCTGATCGGTCTGGGGCTGGCGATGCTCTGCTTGGCGGCTTCGGTTTCGGCCGAAGAGGAGGCCAAGAAGGGCGACGCGCCTGCCCTCCGCTACGAGCAATTCCGGCGCTCGGTCGAGGTCCAGGTCGAAGAAAAACGGGAAGAGCAGATCCGAGGCCTGAAGCGGCTCCTGGAGCTCGATCCGGATCCCGACGAGCTGCCGGACATCCGCTTTCGCCTCGCCGAGCTCTACTTCGAGAAGTCGCGCTACTTCTTCTTCCGAGCGCAGGAGGCCCGAGAGGACGGCTTGCGGGCCGAGAACCCGAACCAGCGCGAGGCCGCGCTCCTTCGGCGAAAGGACTTCGAAGCGAAGAAGGACGAGTGGACCCAGCGCTCGCTAGAGTCGTATCAGGGCCTTCGTCGCGACTTCCCGCGCTACGTTCGCTTGCCCGAGGTCTTGTTCGCTCTCGGCCAGGCCTACTGGAACCTGGGCCGCAAGCAGGACGCGGTCGGCGTGTACGCGGAGCTCATCCGCAACCATCCGGAGAGCCCCCTGGTCGCCGAGGCGTGGCTGGCTTTCGGTGAGTATTACTTCGACGACGCGCAGGTCCGAAAGGCCCTCGCCAGCTACCAGAAGGCGGCCGAAGACAAGCGCTCGCGGGTGTACGGCTTCGCGCTCTATAAGCAGGGGTGGTGCCTGTACAACATGGCGGAGTGGGAGGCGGCGCTGAAGAAGTTCAGGGCCACCGTCATCTACGCCCAGCTCGCGACCGAGCTCAGCGGCGAAAACAAGATCGCTCTCGGTCGCGAGGCCCAAGGTGACTTCGTTCGAACCTACGCTCACATCGGCACCGCCGATCGCGCCGAGGCCGTGTTCGCCGAGCTCCTCGGGGAGAGCGACTGCACGAGCGAACGTTGCCTCGTCATGCTGGAGGCCCTCGCCAATACTTGGCAGACCGATGGAAACTTCGAGGCCTCGGCGGCTCTGTTTCGCAAGCTGATCGCCCGCCAGCCCGACTCCCCAAAGAACGCGCTCCGCCAGTCCAAGATCGTCGATCTCGTCTCTCGCGGCGGAAGCAAGCGACGGACGGTGGCCGAATCCAAGAAGCTGGTCGCCCTCGTGCGCGAGGTCGAGGCCGCAGGCGCCGACTCGGCGGTGCTGGAGGAGGCACGCCTGCTGTCGGAGAGCACCCTGCGCCGGATGGCCCAGACCTGGAACAAGGAGGCGCGCAAGACCCGCAGCGCCCGCACCCGCGGCTACGCGCTCCAGATGTACGAGGACTACATGAGCCTCTTCGCCGACTCGAAGTTCGCCTACCAGATGCGCTTTCAGCTGGCGGATCTGTACTTCCAGGTAGAGCGCTTCGACGAGGCGGCCCAGGCCTACCGCGCCACCGTGCTCGCCGACCCTGCGGGCAAGTACGCGGTGCCGGCCGCCACCGACAACATCCTCGCCGTCGAAGAGCACCTGCGCGATCTGCAGCTCGAGCCCCCCAAAGATCCGAAGGCCGAGGTGGAGTTCCCGCCCGCCCTGAAGCGGCTGGTTGAGGCCTGCGATCGCTACGTCGAGTACGTCCCGGCCGAGAAGGCCGAGCAGGTGGTGGCGGTGAAGTTCAAGGCCGCCAAGGCGCTGTACGACTACAACCGCTTCGACGAGGCCTTGCCTCGCTTTCACGCCGTGGTGCGAGCGCACCCGGCGTCGGAGCAGGCCGCCGCCTCGGCCAACCTGGTGGTCGACGTCCACAACCTGAACGAGGACTGGGACAGCCTGTACGACGCCTCCGCCGCCTTTCTCGAGCTGCCCCGGCTGGTCGCGGGCCGGGCCCGGCTGCGGAACGATCTCCGAAAGTATGCGCAGTTCGCGAAGTTCAAGCTCGTGGGCCGAGTCGAGGCCGCGGTCGAAGCCGGCAGCGCCCGCCCGGCCGACGTCGCCGTCGCCTACGAGGAGTTTCACGACGAGTTCCCGGGCAGCGAGGACGCCGACAAGGCGTTGTTCAACGCTTCGGTGGCTTGGGACAAGGCTGGAGACCGGGCCCGCGCCGACCGGCTGAGAGAGAAGCTGCTCGAAGAGCACCCCGACTCGCCGCTGCGGGCCGACGTCGCTCACTACCTGGCCAAGCAGCACCAGGAGCGCACCGAGTACCGGGAGGCGGCGGAAGCCTTCGCCGCCTTCGCCGACGCCTATCCCGAGGACCCGAGGGCCCGCGACGCGCTGTTCGACGCGGCCGTCTTCTTCGCTGGCACCGGCCAGGTGGAGCAGGCCGAGCGGCTTCGTCGGACCTACCTCGCACGCTACGGGCGCAGCGACGGGGCGGAGAAGGAGAGCGCCGACATCCACTGGGCGATGGCGGTGGACCTCGAAAAGGCCGGACAGGTCGGGCGGGCCGCTGCTCGCTACGCCGACTTCCGGCAGGCCCATCCCGGGGACGAGCGGGTCTGGGACGCCCTGTGGAAAGAGGCTCAGCTTCGCCGGCGCATGCGTCAGTTCAGACGGGCGCGCGGCTTGGAGGCCGAGATCGTCCGGCGCTTCCGGCGGGCCCGAGAGCCAGGCGAGGCCGCTCGGCGCTGGCGAGCCCAGATCGCTCTCGAGGAGGCGCGGGACCTCTACCGGAGCTATCTCCGGGCCGACATCGCACGGCCGGATCTTCGCAACCCCCGGGTCTTTCAGCGTTCGCTTCGCGCGAAGGCCCAGGCCCGGGACCGAGTGCTCCAAGCCTACACCGAGGTCGTGACGACCTACCGCGACCCCGAAGCCTCGATCGCCGCCCTCGCCCAGATCGCCAAGAGCTGGGACCACTTCGTGGAGGCGGTGACTTCGGTCCCCTGTCCCCGGGGGGTCGGCGCCGAGGCCTGCGGCATGGTCGAGCAGCGGCTGGAAGAAACGGTCGCGCCGGCTCGGCAGGCCAGCCTCGAGGCCTACCAGACCTGCTTCGACCGAGCCCGGGAGCTGCGGGTCTACGGCGACGCGGCTCGGGCCTGCCGAGATGAGCTCGGCCAGCGCGGCCTCGTGTCGGCCATCGACGGGGAACCGCCGGCCTCCATCGAGTCTTTGGCCCAGCCCTGGGTGCCCGCGCCCCACGGGCCCCAGCTTCGGCTTTCGGTCGCCGAGCCAGCGGCCGCCGCGCCGATTGGCGAAGGCGAAGAGGAGGCCCCATGAGAGCCGCTGTTGCCGGCGTCGCCGCGCTCCTTTTGGCCTCTTGCGCGGGGTCCACCGGCTGGAGCCTCGGACCAAAGGTCGAAGACCCGGTGGGTGAGGCCAAGGCGCTCTTCGCGGCCGAGGCGGAGCGCCTTCAGGCCGAGATCGAGGCGGGCGCCGTCGATTGGGTTCGGGTCGAAGACGGCATGGAGCGCGTGGTTCGTCTTTACGAGCAGCTGCCCGAGGCCTGGTACGACCTCGGGCTCGCCCGGAGCGAGCAGGGCGACCTCGACGGCGCCATCGAGGCCTACGAGCGGGCGCTGCAGCTGCGGCCCGACATGCATCGGGCCTGCGAGAACTTGGCGGCCTTGTACGTGGCCAAGGGGGAGCCGGGCCGGGCCGTCCGCCTGCTCGAGCGCATCGTCGAGCTGCAGCCGGCGGCGGCCGGGGCCCGGGTCGCCCTGGGCTACTGGCGCCTAGAGGCCGGTCAGCTGGCCGAGGCCGAGCGCCTTTGCCGAGAGGCCCTGGCCTACGAGCCGGACCTGGAAGAAGCCTACTGCGTCCTCGCGGGGGCCGCCCGGGCCAGAGGCGATTGGGATCGGGTGCGCTTGCTGGCCGGTCAGGGGTTCGAGCTGAACGCCGATGCGGCCTGCCTGCACGAGGCCCTAGGCGACGTGTTTCGGGCCGAATCTCGGCCCGCCGAGGCGCTCGCGGCCTACGACCGGGCCCTCGCCGCGGCTCCAGAGCGCCTGTCGGCCCGCGGCCGGGCGGCGGCCTTGGCCCTCGAGATCCAGGATTACCCAAGGGCGATCGAGCATCTGGAGCCGCTGGTCGCGACCCAGCCGGCGATGGCCGGGGCCTGGGTGGTTTTGGGACGGGCCCGGCAGGGGACCGGGGCGCCGGAGGCGGCGGTGGAGGCTTTTCGGGCCGCCCTCGAGCTGGAGCCGGACAACGCCGAGGCCCACTACGGCCTCGGGTGGGTGGCGCTCAGGGCCCTCTCGGATCCGGGCCTGGCGGAAGACCACCTGCGCCAAGCGCTGCAGGGCTCGGACGCCCTGGCCGAGCGGGCCGAACCCCTTTTGGAGGAGGCCGTGGCGCTTCGCCGCTACGCGGAGACCTCGGACGCCGAGGCTTCCGAACCCGAGCCTGCGCTCGAGGGCGAGGGCGAGCCGACGCCGGAGCCTCCGGCCAAGGTCGAATCGGCCCCCGAGCCCAAGCCGAAACCCGGCCCCCGACGGCGGCCGGCGCAGCCCCGTCGAAGGGCGCCGGACGAGGGCGAGAA
>CAYZFR010000020.1:0-7782 GCA_964477875.1 uncultured Myxococcales bacterium | reverse complement strand
GCCCCCGACGGCGGCCGGCGCAGCCCCGTCGAAGGGCGCCGGACGAGGGCGAGAAGGAGGAGGATCCCCTCGACCTCCCCACCGACGACGACTTCGAATGAAAGTGTAGGCGAGCGCACACCTTCGCGCAGAAACGATCCCTTACGGCCTTGCCCATGAGTCGTTAGGATGAGGATCCGCGGTCTGGAGCCGCACGCAGTCATGAGGCCTCTCGTTTTCGCAATATGTCTCGCCGCGCCGGCGGCCGCCTTCGCGCAGGACGAAGTCCAAGCCGGCGACACGATCATCTATCAGCAGAAGACGGTGGTCAGCTTCGACGGCGACACCATCGATGGCGATCTCACCCGCCCCGACGGTGAGTTCATCGAGAGCCGCAAGCGCATTCGCCACAGCAACCTGATCAAGATCCGCGACAACTTCCGAATGCGTATCCTGCGCTCGGTGTCGGAGCTCTGACCATGGCTCAATCCATCCGCATCACCGTCACTCAAGGCGAACGGCCCGTTCTCGACGAGGTCTTCGAACGCGACGTCGTCAAGATCGGTCGCCTCGCCTCGGCGCACGTGAAGCTCGAAGAGCCGAGCGTTTCTCGCATCCACGCCGTCATCGACGCTTCGGGCGCCGACCTGCAGCTGATCGACATGGGCTCGCTGGAAGGTACGAAGCTGAATGGTCAGCCGGTGAGCAAAGCCGGCGTGGTCCCCGGCGACGTCATCGAAGTCGGACCCTACGTGCTCCGATTGGATGCGCCGAAGCAGAGGTCGGCCCCGCCGGCGCCGCCGCCGGTCTCCGAAGACGTCGATGAAGTCACGGAAGGGTCGATGTCCGGCCCCAGCCCGACCAGCGGCGAGCTGCGCGCGATGCCGGTGACCGAGCCCAGCCAGGCCTCACGGGTTCCCGAGGCGGCGATCTCGACCGTGCTTCCAGCGGTCACCGTCGGTCCTGAGGGCGGACGCAGCCAGGGACCGGCGACCACCCGCCGCGGGCCCGGCGCTCCGGCGTCCGTCGCCCCTTCGATCCCGAACGCGGCGACCGTACCGTCGGCTGCGCTTCGAGCCGCCGTGGCCGGGGGCCCCTCGGTGTCCAAGCCCGCGCCCGCTCCCGCCGGCAGCTCCGTCGGCCCGGCGCTCCAGCCTTCGGCCTCCACGGCTCCGGCGACGGCCCCCGCGGCGCCCGATCGCGATCGGAGCTGGGGTACCGCCGACTCCACCCTCGCCAATGACGAGGTGCCCGAGAGCGAGCGCTTCCTCGAGATCAAGGCGATGTGGGGTGGCAACACCGTCCTCGACTCGGTGTCGACGTTCGACGCCGCCACCGTTTCGGCCGGCGATGCTCGCAAGGTGAAGGGCTGGGGACCCTTTCAGAAGGTGGAGCGCTGCGACCTCGAGATCCCGAGTCGCGGCTTGGGCCTGGAGTCCTTTCCCATCGCAAAGGTGAGCGGAAAGCGAGGGGGCACCTACGATCTGCAGTGGCCGGCCCAACTCGGAGGGCGCGTGCACCGGCCGAACGGACAGGTCATCGAGTTCGCGGAGCTGAAGGAGTGGGGCGCCATCGGCGAGGGGGACGAGCCGGGTCTGGCCAGCTACCCCCTCAAGCCTGCCGAGACGGTGGTGGTCGACCACGGCGCGATCGCGCTTCAGATGCGCTACGTGAAGCGCTCCGTCACGCCGCTCCTGCCGCTGGCGGAGCGCATCGACTACAGCTGGCTGAACACCTTTCTACTCGTCTTCTTCGCCCACGTCCTGGCCGTGACGAGCATGCTCTTGAACCCCCAGACGAACGCGCGACGCCTAGACGACATCGACCGGGCGGTCACCCGCTTCGCCCAAATGAAGCTCACGCCCGAGCAGCAGCGAAAGCAGAAGAGCCTCCTCGCCGACCTCAAGAAGGGGGAGAAGGCCGAAAAGTCGAAGGGCAAGGACGGCAAGGCGGGGCGCAAGAAAGCGCCCGAGCGCGACACCCGCCGTGCCGCGAAGGGCAAGCCGGACGACGAAGCTCAGGCCCGGGCGGCGCTCGACCAGCTGCTCGGCGCCGACATCGAGGGCCAGGTGGCGTCGGTGATGG
Source organism: uncultured Myxococcales bacterium (assembly GCA_964477875.1). Classification (GTDB taxonomy): domain Bacteria; phylum Myxococcota; class Kuafuiibacteriia; order Kuafuiibacteriales; family Kuafuiibacteriaceae; genus Kuafuiihalomonas. Next base: position 5,718 of record CAYZFR010000020.1, on the reverse strand, counting down.
GCGCCCCTGGTTTGGGAGACGAGCTGGAAAGCGCGATCGGCAATATCGCGGGGCGCAAGGTCGGCGACGCCCAGGGTCTCGGCGGGCTCGGCACCCGGGGATCGGGTCCGGGCGGTGGCGGCTTGTCCAGCACCCGCATCGGGCTCGGCGCCCTCGCGACCCGGGGACGCGGTGGGGGGGGGACCGGCGACGAGTTCGCCAGCGCCGGCTCGATCGGCAAGAAGAAGGACCGCGACATTCAGATCTCGGCTGGCCGCACCATCGTCATGGGCTCGCTGCCGAAGGAGGTCATCCGCCGCGTCATCCAAAGCAACATCGCGCAGATCCGCTACTGCTACGAGAAGGAGCTCACCCGGAGCCCCGGCTTGTTCGGAAAGGTGGCGACCGAGTTCGTGATCGGCGGCGACGGCCGGGTGCAGACGACCAAGGTCAGCCAGAGCACGCTTCAGAGCCCGCCCGTCGAGCGCTGCATGATGCAGAAGATCAAGACCTGGCGCTTTCCGAAGCCGAAAGGTGGCGGTATCGTGGTCGTCAAATATCCCTTCGCTCTGAACAGCTCCGGTTGACCCTCCGCTCGGCCCGAGGTCATTGCTGGGCGGACCGTGTCGGTTCGAGAGATCGTCGTGCTCGGCAGCGGAGCCGAGCGCGCCACCCCCGAGCGCGCCCTCCATGGCTACCTGCTCCGCTGGGACGACGAAGGGATCATGCTCGACCCGGGCGAGGGGTCTCAGCGCCGGATGATCGGCGCCGACGTGACGGCGACCTCCCTCACCCGGATCTTCATCTCGCGTTTCCGCGCCGACTGCTGCCTCGGCTTCGCCGGGCTGACGCAGCGGATCTCCCTCGACCGCGTCCCCCACCCGGTGGCGGTGCACTTCCCCGCGTGCGGGCAGGTGTTCTACGAGCGGCTTCGCAAGGCCTCCGTCTACCACTCGGCGGCGCGTCTCGACCCGCGGCCGATCGAGGCGGGCGGCGTCATCCTGCAGCGGAAGCAGCTCTCCTTGCACGTCGCCGCCCTCGTCGGGGAGCCCCCGGGCTTTGGGCTGAGACTGCAGGAGCCCGACGGCCGGACCATGCGGCCGGAGGCGCTTCGAGCGGCCGGCGTGGTTGGGCCCGAGATCAAGCGCCTGCAGACCGAGGGGCGGCTCGAGAAGCAGGGGCGGATCGTCGAGCTGGACGAAGTGAGCGTCTTCAAGCCCGGTCATGCGGTCGCCTACCTTCCCGACACCCGGCCCGATCCGGGCGTCGACGCTCTGCTGAGGGACGCCGATCTGGCCCTGGTCCACGCTGGAAGATCGACGCCGACCGAGGGCGGCATGAGCGCGGCCGAAGCCGGTGAGGCGGCCCGGCGGGCCGGGGCCCATCGCCTCGTCCTGACCGGTTTTCTTCCCGGCGGACCGGCGCCGGATCAGCTGCGGGCGCAGGCGGCCGAAGCCTTTGGCGGCGAGGTGCAGCTCGCCGCCGACGGAGCCCGCATTTCCATCCCTCGCCGAGCGAAGGGGAGCGGTGGCCCGTGATCCGCGTCCGGCTGGAGCTGGTCTTCGTCGCCGGTTTGACCGTCGTCGTCGGCGGTCCGAGCTATGCGGTGGGGTGGGCGCTGGCGGTGGTCCTGCACGAGGCGGCCCACGGCTCGATGGGGCGGGCCATGGGAGGGCGCGGCCCCGTCCTCGATCTCCAGCTCGGGGCGGGGGACGCCTACACCGCCGGGCTCTCCAGCGGGTTCTGGTGGGTTTTAGGCGCCGGGCCCTTCGCGAGCGTCGCCCTGGTGGTCCTCATGGTCGGGCTCCCCGTCGGGCCCCCGGCAGCGGCCCTGGGCGCCTTCCATTGGGCCTTGTTCCAGATCGCTCCGCACCCCTCCTCGGACGGGGGCGTGGCGCTGCGCCGACTCTTCGCTGGCTGGATGACGGAGCGCCGGCTCTTCGTGCTTCTATCCTGGCTGTCGGCGGGGGTCGCAGGGGCGGTGCTGGTCTGGATGTGGCGGAGTCTGGGGCCCCGAAGCGTCGAAGCGCTGATCCCTTGGGTGGCGGCGGCGGTGCTGATGGCGGTATCGGAGTGGCCGGCGGTGGTCCATGCCGAGGCCTGGCGCGCCTGGCAGGCCGGCGAGCCCGAGCGGGCGGTCGCCCTGGCTCGCCGCCGGCCGGTCGGTCGGCGGTGGGCCGCTCTGCGTCGCCTGGGCCTGGAGGCGGCGATGGAGCTGCGGGACCCCGACGCGGTGGCCGAGCTCGCGGAGGGGGTGTCGAGCTTGGAGCCGGTGATGCTCCGCGCGATCGCCTGGATGCTGAAAAGGGACGATGAGCGAGGTGTCGGCTGGGCGGAACGTCTGGTCGATGTGCTGAGCGCGGGCGGGCGAAGGAGCGACGAGGCGGCGGAGGCGGTGGCCGAGTTCGGCCTCTACGAAGCGCGCCGGGGGGCCTGGGGGTCGTCTCTGGGCCTGCTGGAGCAGGCCTGCGCGTGGGGCTTCGACCGCGTCGAGTGGCTGAACTTTCGCCCCGAAGTGCAGCCGCTTCGTTCCCACCCCCGATGGATCGAGCTGACGATGGTTTGAGCATTTGCGCGATCGTGTTCTCCGCGGTCATATGGGCGCATGAGCCAGCAGCGGACCCCCGAAGAAGAAGCGATCGGACCCCGGGCGAAAGCCCTCGCCGGGGACGCCACGAAGCAGTTCGTCGACAAAGCCAACGAGCGAGGCGCCGAGGGCATGTCGAGCGTAGGCCGCCGGCTCGACGAGGCGGCCGAGTACGTTCGAAGCCGAGGCGCCGACGCGGCCGAGCGGATCCAAGTGGACCCCAAGCACGCCGATTCGATGGCGGACCGGATCCACGGCGCCGCCTCCTACCTTCAGGATCGAGATCCGAAGTCCGCTTTTGGTGATTTCGACGACGCGATCCAGCGGCACCCTTATCGCGCCCTCGCCGCCGGTGCGGCGATCGGGTACCTCGTCGGCCGCTTCTTTCGGCGGGACTGAGGCGTGAGCGAACGACCTCTTCCCGATCTCCTCGAGACCCTGAGCCACGACACCCGAGCCTACGTGGACGCCGAGATCGTCCGCGTCCGGCTGGAGGCCGAGCAGCGGATCAAGCACTTCGTCCAGAAGGTCACGTTGGCCTTGGTCGTGCTGTCGCTCCTAGCCGTGGCCCTGCACTTCTTGGCGACCGCGGCCGCCCGCAGTCTCACTCCGTGGGCCGGCGCCATCGGCGCGCCGCTGGCGGTCGGTGGCGGGGTCCTTCTGGTGGCCCTGACGGCGGCGGCCATTGGGTTGCGCCCGCCGCCGAGGCGGGAGCCGCTCCCGCCGGGCGCGGCGCGAAAGGAGCTCGGCCGTGGAGACGGGTGACGGAGGGCTCTCAGCCGCGACGGCAGAGGCGAGCCGCCGCCGAGAGAAGCTGCAGGCGTCGGTGGAGGCGCTGCGGGATCGGGTCCACGAAGACGTGCAGAAGGTCCGCGGCGCCCAGGCGGCGGTCCGAGAGCGGGCGGTTCGCCATCGGTGGCCGCTGCTGGCAGTGGCCTTCGGCTTTGGCCTGGCCTTCGGTCGGCGAAAGAAGCGTCGCTACGAGAAGGTGCCCATCGCCTTGGACGCGCCCGACGAGCGGGCGGTGTTGATCGTGCGAACCGAGCCCGCGTCCTCCGCCCGGACGAGCTTGCTCGGCAGCATCGGCGGGCTGATCATCAAGCGAGCAGCGGGGGTGGCGGTGGACTGGGCCAGCCAGCGCCTCGAGGACGAGCTACGCAAGCCCGGCGCCTGAGCTCGAGCCCGGGGCGAGCTCAGTCATAGAGCTTCCGGAGTCGATTCTTGCGGCGGCTCAGCTGGGCGCGGCGGCGCTCTACGGCGGTGCGCTGCGCCAAGCTTCGTTCGGGATCCCGGTCATGGGCCGCCCGGCTGCCGGGGTCGATCAGGATCTGGTAGGCGGCCTGAATTTGCAGAAAGAGGCTTTCGTCCCCGTCCGGCCGGTCGGGGTGGTGCCGGCGAGCCAGTGCCCGGTAGGCGACCCGGATCTCGTAGACGCTCGCGTCCCGGGCCACACTCAGGATTGCGTAGGCATCCAAGGTAACAGCGCTCCGGCCGCGCGCCGGGTGGAGAACCCGACGTCGACCACTCGTCCGGGCGGCGCCCATACCGGGACCCGCAGCCCCTCGCCGTCGAACTCGGCGTCTCGGTCGAGCACGACGACGGCCCCATCCCGTTCGAGGGGGACCCGCCAGTCGAAGCCGAAGGCGGTCTCCCCTCGATTGTGGACCAGAAGACGATGATGCACGAGCTCCGCCTCGTCACCAGCCTCGGTCCGAGCTTCGACGTCGACCGTGGTCATCCGCTCCAGCACGAAGGCGTGGGCGGGGCCGACGCGCTGCTCGCTTCGGCGCCGTCCGTCCACGATGAGCTCGACCGGTCGGCCCGGCGGAAGCTCGGGGTCGATGGCTTCCCGCTGGGGATGCAGACCGCTTTCGCTGCGCCACACCCACCGGGTCTCACCGAACCGGCGTCGGGGCGGGCCGACGCCGATCCAGAGCGGCTCTCCGCTGCGAAGGAGCAAGGGGCCCAGGTCTCGGGGCGGCACCGCTTCCCAGCGGCCAGCCTCCGGGCGCCACGGGGGCAGGGCCACCTCCGAGCGCTCGGCCTGGGCGGCGAGGGCGATGCTCGGCTCCTCGTCCAGGCCTTCCGGGGCGTCGACGAAGACGTGGGCGCAGTCCCAGTCCTGGCCCGAGGTCTGGATCAGGCGGCGCCCCGGTCGATGTTCGAGGCGGTCGCCGTCGATCACCACCCGGTCCAGGACCTCGCAGCGCCCGCAGGGCTCGTGATCCACCAGCAGCAGCTGGCCCCGCGCCCGCAGTCGAGCCGGAGCCAAGAGCCTGGCCTCGTCGATGTGGGCCGCCAAGGGCAGTACCAGCGCCCCTTCCCGCAGCTCCACCCGGTGCCTCGGGCCCGGCCTCGCGTCGGGCCACCGGTGCCACCCATCGGGGCCGAGCTCGGCCACCTGCTCGACCCAGGCCCCCTCGGCGCCAAAGCGTACCATCCGCATCCGCCGGCGCGCCCCGCCGGGTTGTCCCCCGTTTTCCTCGGCCGTCATTCGGGGCCTCCGGGCACCCGCACGGGGTGGTGGCCGGTCGGGCAAGTCACGGCGAACCGGGCCGACAGCGTCTGGACCGCGTCCGGGCCCAGCTCGGCTCGAAAACCCAAGACGCCCTCGTCGAAGGCGGTGTCCCTCGGCTCCAGGGCGTAGAGGTCGACGCGAAGCTGGGGGTCGACCGAGCGTGGGGTCGGCTCCAGGCAGCGGATCCGAAGCGGCCGGCTGGCCCGGACCTCCAGCTCGAGCTGGACGTCTTGGCGGGGGCCTTCCACCGCCACCCGAACGTCTCGACGCACCTTCAGGCGGGGGTCGGGGCCGAGCTCCAGGGTGCGGATGCTGCCCGGCGCCCAGCGCCGCACGCTCCGGCTGCGCCGCTGACCGAAGGCTTCCACCGCGAGGGGACCCGCCGGCATGCCGTCGGGGAGGGGGCAGGGGCCCTGCCAGAGGAGCCGGGGCTGGGGCCGCCCGTCTCGGCCTGGGCGGACGACGCAGTCATCGGGCAAAGGCGTGGAGGCGGTGGCCAGGCAGGCGCGGCCGGCGCCGTCCGGGCCCAGGATCCAGGTTGGAGGGCGGTAAACCCCATGGGCGCCGAGGGCGTCCACCGGCTCGGGGGCCAGCAGGCGGGGGGGCTCGAAGGGGTCGGCGGCCGGGGCGGTGG
>CAYZFR010000019.1:0-30771 GCA_964477875.1 uncultured Myxococcales bacterium | reverse complement strand
CTAGGGGAGCGCCTGCAGGCGGGCTTGCACGCGAGTTTCGTCGAGGCGCCGGACGTCGAGCTCCAAGCTCCGGACGGAACGAGGCCACGCCCGGGCCGTCAGCTGGAGCTCCCGGAGCCAGCGCAGTTCGGGGCGGTCGAGGGCCGGCTCGGGAATGGACTCCAAGGCCGCCCTCACCGCCTGAAGGTCGAGGCGGCCGTGGACCAGCAGCTCTTCCGGGACCGGGAGCGGTTGGCTTCGCTTCAATCGACGGACGGCGGCGGGCCCAGCCCCGTGCCCGTAGCCGAGTACGATCACGCCGTCATGGCGCAGGCTCTCCATCGGCGTTCCCGAGACTTGGCGTCGCAGGTGAAGACTGGTCGTGCTCGAGTCTGCGCTCGGAAGGGCCACGGCGCCGGACAGCAGCGCGCCGATCCGCAGCGGCAGCGCGAGCTCACTCGCCCAGTGGTAGGGATCGAAGCCGAAGGCGGCGAGGGCGAAGCAGCCGTCGGCCCGGACAGGGCCGGTCTCGTCGGACGCCAAGGCCTCGACCCAGGAAGCGACGAAGTCGGCGGGCAAGCGGCTGAAGCCGCTGAGCAGCGACGGGCCCTGGGTCCAGCCGGCAACGCGGGGATCGATGGGCGCCGTCGCTCGGCTCAGCCGGTTGGCGGCGGCCGGGCTCAGCTCCAGCTCGAGCTCCAGACCGTCGGCGCGTCGGATCAGCTCGAGCGCCTGCATCGGACCGACGAGGTCCTGTCGCGCCTGGGCCAGGCGGAGCGCACGACGCAGTCGAGCCCGGCGACGCTCTGGGCATTCGTAGCGCATGTCTCGTCGAGCCAGCGCGAGCTCCCAGTGCAGGAGCCATTCGGCGAGGGCGGGCCCCTTCGCCTGAAGCGCCCAGTGCCCCTCGACCGGCGCCTGCGGTTCGGCGCGAAGAGCCCGACGAAGGGGCCGGACGCCGTCGTCGGCCACGCCGATCTGGCACCAAAGGTGGGTCTGGTCGCGCCCACACAGCGCCTCGGGCGCGTGGGCCCAGACCAAGAAGATGCCCTCCTCCGGCTCATCGCCCTGGCTTTCGAGCCACGCGTCGACGGCGTCCCGGTCGGCGACGTGCAGACCCAGCACCAGCACGCCGCCGGGCACCAGCTCGAGCTCTGCTGGCGCAGCCGGGTTCAACCCGGCCGGCGGAGTGGTCACGGCGAGGATCCGAGGGAGATGGGCTCGGACCAGCGGACCGAGACGGCGCAGCTCGTCGAGGAGCGTCTGGGCGCTCCGTGCCTCCAGCTTCATGATGAGGCCGGTCTCGGCCCGAGCCGCGCTCGTGGTGAGGAGGAGAGCGAGGCCGACGATCCAGCGACGGCGGATCACGCGCTCACAACGAACGAGCGAGGGCGCTCATTCCGGGCGTCCGACATCGGTCCCGGCCAGCAGATCATGCAGGGCACGTTGACGAGGCGTCAGAAGGATCCAGGCCGGCCCGACCAGGAAGAGCAGGGCGCCGAGACCAGCCAGAGCGCTCCGCGCGGCGAGTCGCCGCGGCGTAGCCAGCGCACCGCGATGGAGGACGCTCGCCCCGACCAATAGCTTTCCGGGGCTCGTCCCGATCAGGCCATGGATGAGGCCGTGCAGCAGGGTCGACAAGGCCACCACCCCGACCAGAACAGCGAGCAGCGCGCCGCTCTGGAGCAAGGGCAGCCACTCGTCCGGCTCCAGCCAGTAGGTCCGAGAGGCGGCCTGTCCGAAGACTCCGGCCCGCACGCACAGGACCGCGACCGAGGCTAGGATGATGCCGTCGACGAGGACACCGAGGACGCGTCTGGATAAAGACACCCTCCGAACATAGCAGTCCCATCAGGCCGCCGGAAAATTCCTAGGGGTCAGATCGAGCCCCACCACCTGGGCCCAAGCCGTCCAGCGTCCGGGGAGGGGGGCCTCGATCGGCGGGCCCCACCACTCGAGGCGACGGGCGTGGAGGAGGAGGTGCTTTGGGGTCGGTGCCCCCGCTGTCTGGCAGCGGGCCTTGAACGCGCGGTTGGCCTCGAAGTCGCCGTGCTTGTCGTCCATCAGCACGGGATGACCGCAGCCGGCGAGATGCCGCCGGATCTGATGAAATCGCCCCGTACCGAGGCGCAGCGTCAGGTAGCTGGCCTCCGGAGAAGCCTGGAGCGCCTGAACCTCGGTCATCGCCGCCTGCGTGCGTCCCTCGCCGTCCAGGAGAGGCGCTTCGATCCGGGCAGGACCGTCCCAGGCCCCCCAAGCCAGGGCCTCGTAGAGCTTGGCGGTCTCTCCCCAGCCTCGACTGGCGGCGCCGGCGGCCTCCCGGTTCTTCGCGAGGAGCAGCACGCCGCTCGTCGGCGCGTCGAGGCGATGAACGGGACGAAGGCCTTTGGGAAGCCGAGCGAGCACGGTCGGGACCTTGGTCTTGGCGCCCCCATGCACGGGGACCCCGGCCGGCTTGGCCACCGCGAGGTAGGCTTCGTCTTCGTACAGGACGTCCAGAGGCCGGGCCCGGGCGGGCATGGGACGTCTTCGCGCTCCGCGTTCCAAAAGTACAGCGAGCATGGATTTGAAGGGGCTGGCATGCGATCCCCTCATCCGTGGAGGCCCTTTGGGACCGGAAGTTGGTGTTGGTCAGCGGCAAGGGCGGAGTAGGGAAAACTACGATTACTGCGGCCCTGGTCCGGGCCGCCGCCGCCGCTGGGCGCCGGGTGCTGGCGGCCGAAGTCTCGAACGACGCCTCGACCGGCTCACCGTTGATGCAGCGCCTCGGCCGACCGGACATCAAAGGGCTGGAGCCGGTCTCGCTGGACTCGGGGATCGACGGCGTGCGCCTCGTGCCGTCCACCGGGCACCGGCAGTTTTTGCAGGCTTCCTTGCGAGTTCGGGTCTTGGTGGACGCCGCCATGCGGAGCGCGGCCCTCAAGCGTTTCCTGATGGCGGCCCCCGCCTTTCCCGAGGTGGGGACCCTGTTTCAGCTCGTCGAGCTCCTGCGCCGCGAGGCCTACGACCACGTCATCATCGATCTCCCAGCCACCGGGCACGCCCTCGGCCTGGCCTCCTTGCCTCGGACCGTGCTGAAGGTCGTCCCCGGGGGCCTGATCGGAAACGCGATCAAGGAGGGGCTCGACACCATGACCGATCCCCAGCGGGCCCACGCGGTTCTCGCCTCCCTGCCCGAAGCGATGCCCGTATCCGAGACGGTGGAGCTTCATCGAGGGCTCGAGAAGCTGGGCATCCGGGTCGGCGGTCTGGTCTTGAATCGGATCCCCGAGGATCCCTTCAGCGACGCGGAGCGAGACGCCTTGGATCATCACCTTCGGCATCGGGACCGTCGCCTGATGGGCTCTCGGGAGTTTCGGCGCCTCGACCGAGCCCGAACCGCGAAGGCGCGCTTTCACGAAGAAGCGCCCGAGGGGACGCCTCGTTGGCACATCGACGAGGTTCATGGGGACGACCAGGCCGTGCTCGCGGGGGTCCTCGACCAGCTGGAGGCCCGCCAATGAAGCTGGCAGAGCACGTGCGCGAGCGGCGCGTGATCGTGGTGTGCGGCGCCGGCGGTGTCGGCAAGACCACGACCTCGGCCGCCCTCGCTCTCGCCGCGGCTCGGGTGGGTCGTCGGGCCCTGGTGCTGACCATCGATCCCGCCCGCCGGCTGGCCCAGGCCCTCGGCATCCCGCCCACCGGAAGAGAGCCCTTCGACATCCCGCAAGAGGTCCTCCTGGACGCCGGCGTTCATCTGCCGCCCAACGGCGCCCTGTCGGCTTGGATGCTCGACCCTCGGGTCGTGCTGGAGTCGGTGGTCGACCGCTTCGCCCCCAGCCCCGAGGACGCCCAGAGCATCCGCGAAACCCGGCTCTACCAGGCCCTGTCGGAGGTGATGACGGGGCTTCAGGAGTACACCGCGGCCGAGGCGCTGTACGCCTTTCAGGAGGAAGGACGCTACGATCTCATCGTCCTCGATACGCCGCCCTCTCGAAACGCCCTCGACTTTTTGGACGCGCCCCGGCGCCTGGCCCGCTTCCTCGACGAGCGTACCCTGGCCATCTTCGCCCCCGAGACCACCGAGAAGGCGGGCGCGATGTTGCGGGCGGCGTCCAAGGTGGTGTCGACCGCGCTCTCTCGGACCTTCGGCGAGTCCTTCGCGGTCGAGCTGCGCCAGTTCCTGGGCGCCTTCGGCAAGCTGTTCAATCGCATGCGGGTCCATGCGAGCGGTGTTCGGGAGCTGCTTCAGTCCGACCAGGCCGCCTTCCTGGTGGTGACCAGTCCCGACGAGGCGGCCTTGGAGGAGGCGCGCTACTTTCAGCATCGCATCGCCGAGCTCGGGCTCCGCAACGAGGGCTTCATCCTCAATCGGAGCTACGCCTCCGAGGGGCCGATGGACAGGCCCAAGGATGTGCAGAGCGCCCACGAAGATGCGGTCCTGGTCTCCGCCTTGGAGAAGCTCATTCCCCTCGCCCTGTCGGAGTCCGAAAAGCTCGAGGCCCACCAACGGCTCCGCGTGGCGCTCGAGGAGGAGAGCCGGTCCCAGGAGGGTGAAGGAGCTGTCGCCCTGCCCTACCTGGACGCGGCCGTGGAGTCGGTCGGGGCCCTCGACATCTTGGCTACATCCATCCTCGCCTCCGACGGCGCCTGAGCGTCGTCCGCACTCAGGAGACGGTGTAGCAGCGCAGGTGCAGCGGCCAGACGATGGCTCGGGTCCGCTCCGGTGGCCCCCAGGCTCGGGTGAGCTCGGCCCGGAAGTCGTCCAGGACCTTGCCCGCGCCCGCCTCGACCGCCCGGCGACTGGCCGACCAGGTGCCGACGTAGCCGAGCACACGCTCCAGGTCCCAGGCATCTTCGATCTTCAACGGCGGCGTCGAGACCGGCGTGAAGGGAAGCTCGATCCCTTCGTATCCCTGGTCGATCAGCGCCCGACTCTCGGGCCAGTAGGGTCCGATGTCCTCTCGGTAGAAGCGCCCGAAGATGGCGTCGACGCCTTCACCCTCCAGGTGGCACTGGCCGTAGGCGATCAGGGCGACCAGGCCTCCCGGGACGAGGATCCGGGCCGCCTCGGCCGCGAAGCGCTCCAGGTCGAACCAGTGGGCCGACTGGGCGGCGGTGAGGAGGGCGGCGGTTTGGTCGGCCAGAGGAAGCGACTCGGCGGCGCCGGGCCGGTAGACGACCCGGGGATGGGGCGGCGCGTGGGCGAGCTGCGCCTCCGCCAGGTCGAAGGCGAAGACGGTCTCGAAGCGATCGGCCAGGGCGACGCTCAGCTGGCCGCTCCCACAGCCCACGTCCACCGCCACGTCCCGGCGGGGCGTTCGGGCCTCCAGAGCGCTCAGCAAGGCGGGGGGATAGCGGGGCCGAAAGCGCGCGTAGTCCGCGCTCCCGACTTCGAACCAGTTTCGCCCCGTCACGAAGCCTCTGTAGCAAAATCGGGCCGCCGGCGAAGGCGGATCGGGAGGGGTTTCGAGCCCAAGGGAGTCTCGGAAGCAGGTCAGCTCAGGATGGCCGAGAGCCGCTGGGACAGCGTACCCAGGGATTCCGCGCTGTCCTGATTCTCCCGGCCGATCCGGCCCACCTTCTGGGCCCGTTCGGCGAGTCCGGTCAGGTTGCTCGCGATCCGCTCCGCCTCGGTCTCGGCGCTACGGGAGAAGCGGGCGACCTCCCGGATGGTGGCGTGCTGCTCTTCGACCGCGCCCGCGATGCTGGTCTGCATGTCGTTGATGTCGTTGATGATGGACGTGATCTCGACCGTCGCCTCCAGGCTGGAGGCGGTATTCTTTTGAATGGCCTTGATCTTCTCCGTGATGCTCTCCGTCGCCCGGGCGGTCTCCTTTGCGAGCTCCTTGACTTCGTTGGCGACCACCGCAAAGCCCTTACCGGCCTCGCCGGCCCGGGCGGCCTCGATGGTTGCGTTGAGCGCGAGGAGGTTGGTCTGCTCGGCGATGGAGATGATGAGCTTGGTGACGTTGCCGATCTCCTGGCTGCTCACGTCCAGGCTCTGCATGGTGGTGTTCGCCTGCTCGACCTGGTGGACGCCTCGGCTCGCCACCGCGCTGGCGCGGCTGGCGTTTTCGGCGATCTCCCGGACCACGCTCTCCAAATCCGAGGCGCTGGTGCTCATTTGCCGGACGCTGTCGTGGACCGTGGAGGCGGACGCCGACGCGGCTTGGGCGTCCTCCGCCGTCTGGGCGCTGGCCTGCTGAAGCTCCTCGCTCCCGGACTGAATGCGATGGGTCGAGTCCTGAAGCTCCCCCATCACGCCGTCGATGGCGGCCATCATGTCCTGCTCCTTGGTCACGTCGCGGAGGAGCCCGGCAAAGCGGATCGGCTTGCCCTCGTCCGAGCGTAAAGTGGCGCCCGAACCGTGAAACCAACGCAGGCCGGCCGGCGTCCGCATGCGGAAGCGCGCGTCGAAGGGGTCGGCGTTCGAAACCATCACGTGCTTGCGAAAGGCGCGTTCGAATTCGGGGCGGTCCTCCTCGTGGATCAGCCGCAGCCAAGCGCCGGAGTGGGTCTCGTCTTCGAGCCCGAGGAGCCGGCGAAAGCTCTCCGAGAACCAGCATCCGTGGTCGGGGGCCAGGGGATCTTCGCTGCCGAAGGCGACGTCCCACAGGCCGTCCTGGGTCGACTTGAGGATCAGCTCGAAGCGAGCGACGGCCAGCTGGATCTCGGTGTTGAGCTCCCGGGCCAGGGCCCGGGCTCGCTCGGCCCTCTGGCCGGGGTTCGCGTGCGCCATTTCGGCCCTGGAATCGGACGCGCGGCCGGGAAGTTGAGGCGCGCGGCGAGGGGTCAGGCCCGCGCTTCGTTCAAGGAGGCGCCGTCGGAGGGGTCGTCCTGCTCGGCGCCGAGCGCGAGGGTGACAGGGGTCTCACCTCGGGCGGGGACCCAGGACTCGTCGGGGACCGGGTCCGGCAGAACGAGGGGTGCTCCGTCGTAGCGCAAGCGCTTTCCGGGCCACACCAGGGCGCGGAGGCCGTAGCCGAACAACGAGGCCTGGTCGAGGTTGGGGTGGTTGTAGGGGGCGACCTCGCGCTCGTGAGCCTCCCGCAGCAGGCTCCAATGCAGGCTGGGGTGCATGTGGTGGATGGCGTGGAAGCCGTTGTTGAACAGCCACCAATTCGTGAAGCGACCGGTGAAGTTGCGGCTGTGATTGTAGGGGTGGTGCTCGTCGCAGCCGTCGTGCTGGAAGAAGTTGATCCCGATGATGCCCCAAGCCGCGAACTGGTAGGGCAGGATGACGAAGAGAATCAGCTTCCAGAAGTCGAGGACGCCCAAGCTCACCACGAAGAGCACCAGGACCGCGGTCTCGATCATCAGCTGACGGAACCAGCGCGGGCGCTCGGTGCGCATGCGCGAGCAGTATTCCCACTCCCCCTTCATGATGCCCCCGCTCACCACGAGGGGGTGGAAGAGCTGATTGAGCAGGTTCCAGCGAAAGCGGAGCTTGGTGGTGCGCATGACGTCCCGGGCCGACTGCGGCGCATGGTGGTGGGCGAGGTTGTGGCCGGGCACGAAGGAGCTGACCGGATGGCCGTAGGTCAAGGTGAGGACGACCTGGGTGAGCTTGTTGAGCCAGCGGCTCCGAAACATCGGGCAGTGGATCGTGTTGTGGGTGATGACCGCGCAGACGAAGGAAATCTGGGCGATGAGGACCGTGGCCACGGCCTGCATCCAGCCGAAGGGGAGCTGCCAGGCCGCGGCGATGAGCGCGAAGAAGCTCGCCATGACCACCAAGGTTCGCAGGTCTGCCCGATACTTGAGCACGAGCCGGGGTTAGCATGGTGATTCCGGCGAGCAAAGCCGAAGGCGCTCGTGTCGCGGTCACGCGCTCGGCATGGGAGGGCCCGAGTCGTCGAGCAGTCCATCCTCTCCGAAGGCCATTCGCGGTGGCCAGGAGCCGATGGGGGCGATCAGGGTCCGCCAGGCGTCCGCCCCTGCGCCCACCGGTGAAGCCGGTGAGGCCGGCGCCCAGGAGTCCTCGTCCCTGATTCTCATCCGTGGGACAAGACGCGCCGTGGCGAAGAGCACACGCATTCGCCCCTACCGCGGCCGGGAGGCGGGCCACCGGGTCCTTCACGTGGGCGAGCGCCACCTGGTGGTCGACAAGGGGCCGGGCGTCTTGGTTCAGCGGGCCAAGGGTGCCACCGACCCCTGTCTGCTCGACACGCTGGGGTCGGAGTGGGGCTTCGTCCACCCGGTTCATCGGCTGGACCGGGACGTCTCGGGACTCCTCGTGTTCGCCCGGGACCGGGAAGGTGCGGAGGCCTTGCGTGCCCAGTTTCGTAGCCGCAGCGCCGAGCGGCGCTACATGGCCGCCGTACACGGCGTGCCCGCTCGAGACGAGGGACGGCTCGAGCATCATCTCGCCCAGAACAGCGGCAATTTCCGCATGTACCCCGTCGCGGCCGGCAAGGGCCGGCAGGCAATCTTGCACTGGTTCGTGGTCGAGCGGCACCCGTCCAGCGCGCTGCTGGAGGTCGTGCTCGAGACCGGGGTGAAGAATCAGATCCGGGTCCAGCTCGCTCTGGCTGGTCACCCTCTCCTGGGCGAGCAGAAGTACGCAGGCCGCTCGACGCGACAGATGGACCGGATCTTCCTGCACGCAGCGCTGCTCAGCTTCGTGCCCCCCGGGGGCGAGGCCAAGGAGGAGTGGTCTTCGCCGCTCCCCCGGGATCTATTGCGCTGGCGCGACCGGCTGGAGCAGGGGGAGGTCAAGTCAGCGCGAAGCCGCGGGCCGCGCGGCGGGCCCGGGAGACGTCGCTGGGGGCGGCCCCGCCGACGGCAGTAACCGACATGCGTTCGTTCCGAAAGAGCGAGCGCGCGGTTCGTCGAATCTGCTCGCCGTCCAGGGCGAGGATTCTCTCCAGGCGCTGCTCGGGGCCCTCCAGCGCCCCGAAGAGGGCGCCTACGCCGTACCAGTGCGCGAGCTCGTGGGGTGCGTCCAGCATGCCCCCGAAGCTGCTCTTCGCCCGTCGCTTGATCGCTTCGACCTCCTCGGGATCAAAGTGGCGCTGGCGGACGTCGGTGACCAGTCGGCCAAGCTCCGTCACTGCGATGGGCAGCTTCTCGTTCGCCACCGTCAGCTCGAAGTCGAAGACGCCGGTGTCCGAGTAGCTGTCGATGCCGGCTGCGACCTCGTAGGCGAGGCCGAGCCGATCCACCAGCTCGGTCTGCAGCCGCGCCGACAGCCCGCCGTCGAACCACCGGCGCAGCCACACCAGGGCCGCGAAGTCGCGGTGGCGTTCGGAGAAGGCGCGGAAGCTGAAGCGGATGCGGGTCTGAGGCCCCCTGTGGCGGACGAAGCGCAGCTCGGTGGTGGGCGGGGTGGGGCGTGCGCCGTCCCCCCGCCGCCGGCCGGCCGGGAGGCCGAAGCTTCGCTCCGCCCAGCGCTGGACATGGGTCGGGTCGACCGGACCGGCGACGACGAGCACCGCGTTTAGTGCCCCGTAGAAGCGCCGCCGGTGGGCCTGCAGCGCGTCGGCGTCGAAGCGGGCGAGGTTGACGCGAAGGCCTTCGATCGGCTGGCCGAGACCATGACCGGGGAAGTGGTGGGCGTGGGCCAAGGCGTCGAGCTCGATGCGCCGGCCCCGCTCGTCGAGAGCCTCCAGCATCTCTTCCCGGACGACGCGGCGTTCGACACGCAGACCCTCCATGCGCGGGGTTCGGATCATCTCGCCGAGGACCCGCATCGCGTCTTCGACCGCTTCCGGAACCACGGAGGTCTGGTAGCCGGTGTAGTCCCGGGCCGTGAAGCCATCGAGGCTGCCGCCAAGGTCTTCGAAGGCCCCGGCGAGCTGACGTGAAGTCGGGAAGCGCTCGCAGCCTCGAAAGAAGACGTGCTCCAGGAAGTGGCTGATCCCGTTCAGCTCCGGCGACTCCTGACGACTGCCCACGCGGACGAAGAGGCCGATCGAGGCCGTGTGCAGGTGGGGCATGTGAAGGACGTGCACCCGCAGACCGGAAGAGTTGGTCCGCAGCGAGTGAACGTAGGGCGGAACGTCCTTCTTCGAGGAGCGAGTGGGCGCGCGTCGTCCTCGCATCGTCGGCCTCATATACACCCGCGGTGATGGGGTACAACGGATTGCGCCCCCGCACCGGATGGTCCAGAGCTGGAGGGCGTGCTCGCCGACCTCGCCCGCCTCCGCCGTATGACCCGAATCGTGGGGAAATACGGCTATGAGGGCTTCGCCCGGAAGTCGCCCGAGTTTCCGCCCGAGCTCGGGACCCGCGACTTCCAGGCCGCCGAGCCTCCACCCCCCGCCGAGGGTGCGCGTCGCTTTCGACTCATGCTCGAAGAGCTCGGCCCGACCTTCATCAAGTTCGGACAGGTGCTCGCCTCCCGCTCCGACCTGGTGGCCCCCGACTACGTGGCGGAGCTGAAGCTGCTGCAGGACCACTGCGAGCCTTTGCCGTTCTCGGTGATCGAAAAGGCGCTGGAGAAAGAGCTGGGGGTGGCTGCCTTCGCTTCGATGGAAGCCACCCCTCTCGCCACCGCCTCCATCGCTCAGGTGCATCGCGCGATCACCCACGAGGGAGAAGAGGTCGTCATCAAGGTGCGCCGGCCCGGGATCAACGAATCGATCCGAGCCGACATCGACATTCTCTACAAGCTGGCCCGGGTCTTCGACGCCGTGTTCGAAGAGTCGCGGCTCGCGGATCCCGTCGCGCTCGTCGAGTCCTTCGAGCGGTCCATGGATCAGGAGCTCAACTTTCGCCACGAGGCAGCCAACATCCGCCGCTTCGCCGCCTTGCACGAGACGCGCGACCGGATCGTCGTTCCAGCGCTTTATTCCGACCTCAGCAGCACCTCCGTCCTCACCATGCAGTACCTCGATGGCGTGCCTCTCAGTCGGCTGCCGCCGGAGGCGGATCGGGCCCGTATCGCCCGCCACGTGGTCGAGGAGGCCTTCACCGAGGTCTTCGTCGACGGCGTCTTCCACGCCGATCCCCACGCGGGAAATCTGCTCTACATGGGCGAGGACCGCTACGGCATCCTCGACTTCGGGCTCATCGGTCACCTCACGCCGCAGATGCAGGAGACTTTGGTCGTCTTGGCCCTGGCGGTCGCGCTGCGGGACCCGGACTCGGTGGCCCGAACCATCATCCGGCTCGGTCGCTCGGACCAGCGCATCGACATGGGAGCGGTGCGTCGGGACGTGGCGGAGTTGTTCGAGCAGACCCTCGACCGCTCGATCAAGGACGTCGACAGTCGCGCCCTGGTCGCCCGACTGGTCGACCTCGGATTGCAGCACGGCATCCGTCTTCCCGCCGACTACGCGCTCCTCGCCCGGGCGAGCGCGACCATCGAGGGGGTGGTTCGGGGCCTCGACCCGGACATCGACGTGGCCTCGGTGGCTCGGCCCTTCGCCGAGCGCTTGCTGATGGACCGCGTCGCGCCCGAGAACGTTCAGGGCGGCCTGTACCGCGCCTTGCTCCAATTCCAGGGCCTGCAAGAAGAGCTGCCCCTGCAGCTCAGCCAGATCCTGTCCGACCTCGCGGGGGGGCGCCTGGGGGTGAGCGTCGGAGGTCGGGAGGTGGAGCGTTTCCGTCAGGGCATCGCCACCGCCGCCAACACCCTGGCCGGCGCCATCCTGGCCGGGGCCTTCATCATCGGCGCCTTCATCGGCCTCGCCCGGCTGGAGGGCACCCTGTTCGGTGTGCCCATCGTGGGCATCGTCGGCGCCCTGGTGGGGATGTTGGTCTTGGGGTTTCTGGTAGCCTACGCCCTGGTGCGGCCCCGGGTGCGAAAGCTGCGTCTGAGGGGATGGCTCTCTCGCAAGCGAACTTGACCGTATCTTTCCTGATCGGGCTCTTTCTCAGCCAGCAGCGCCCTGCGAGTGCCAGGTCTCCATCCCAAAGGTCTGATATCGTTGTGTTTTTGGGCACGACTACTCGCGCAGCGCCCCTCGCTGGCACAGTCGATGGCTCAAGCCTTTGAAATGATTGAGTTTTGGTCGTTGAATTCTCGGTCGGAGCTCCGATAATTCTATACGTGATGCACGCCGCACTCCGAGATCTGTTCACCGAAGCCCTTCAAGCCGTCGACGCCGACGGCCTGGACGAGACCCGTGGATACCTCGTGGAGCTGTGCTGCCATTGCGCGACGCCCGAGATTTTTCGCGCCTCCCGGCCCGAGCCTGGGACCCCGACCCTGACCTGGCTCTACGCCGAGGCCCGGGCCCGGCCCAGCGTGGAGAGCTGGCGCCGCCTGGGCGACGTCGCCCTGGCGGTGGGCGGGCTCTTCGCGCCCCACGTCGAGCGACCTCGGGCCCTGGTAGGGCGCCGCTACTACGAATCCATGGGCTCGGCCGCCTACGCCACCGCTTCCGACCACGCTCGCTTCGATGGGTTCGGGCGGCTGCTGCAGAGCCTCGCTCGCCACTTCCGGGCTTCGATGGACGCCCTCAACCAGGTGGCGCGGCGCATCGGACTGCCCGGGGTCGAGGCGCCCGAGCTCCTGATGGAGCGGCTGCTCGCGGACCCGGGGGCCGTCGACGGCCACCGGGCCCTCGCGGCCCAGGGGCTGGGCGTAGTGTGGCAGCGCGGCCGCGCATGAACGCTTCCATCGAATCCATCTTGCAGGATGAGTTGCAAAGCCTGTACCGGATCGAAGGCTGCCCGCCGGTAGACCACTTCCGGGTCCGAGCGCCCGAGCACGGGCGGGAGGCGCTGCTGATCCGACACGCCGACGACGGCGTCGTCGATCTCGGCCTCCACCTGTCGCCCGAGGTCCGGGCCAGCGCCGAGGCGGCCCTGGAGTCGCCCCACGTCGATCTCGATGGCGTCTGCGCAGCCATCGAAGGGGTGTCGCACTTTGTCTACTTCACCCGCTGGGCCGAACATCGCCCGATGTCTCGGCTGGAGCTCGAGCTCCAAGCCGAGATCGACAAGTTCCTGGTCCTCTGGTCCAACCTGGAGGGTCGCAGTCTCTTCCTCCGATTGTTCGAAGACGTTCGCCTCGTGGACGAAGATCGCTACCGGGTCGCCCATCGCGAGGGTCGGCGCTACGCGGCGTGGCTCCTCCGCCAGCGGGAAGCCGGCCGAACGGCCGAAGCCCTCGAGGACGCGCGACGCCTCTACCGTTCGCCCCTGCCGGTGAAGCTCGACCGCATCGCATGCGCGGCCTAGGGGCGGCCTAGGGGCGGCGTTTCAGGGCGCTTCTTTCCCAGGCGCCGGGAACGATGGCGGCAATCGGCAGCCCGGCGATGGGCCTTCGACGGTCGTCGCGTCGAGGACCAACTCGCCGCCCTTCCCGCAGAAGGCGGCCCAGGGCCGACCCCGAACCCGCCCCCTCGTCAGCGCGGCTCGGCTGTCGCCGAACAGGTGGATGCCGGCGCCAAAACGCCCGCCCTCGGCCTGAAGTTCGCCCCGGCGAGCGCCGACCACCGGGCAGTCGTCGAAGCTGATTGAGCTCGTACGCACCCACGCCCCGTCGAAGCGAAGCCCCGCCTCGCCGAAGCAGCCCCGAATCCTCGACCGCCGCAGCTGGCTGTTCCCTCGAAAGCCGTCCTGCACCCACACTCCACCCCCGCTCGGTCCGATGGTCGAGCTGTCCACCCAGAGCTTGGCGTCGGCAGTGCTGACCATCGCCCAGCCCGACGTGCCGGCGACCCGGCTCCTTCGGATCACGGCCCCGGTATGCGCGCCGTGCAGCACCAAGCCGTCCCGACTGGACGCTCCGCCCCGAAGGCGAACCTCGTCCAGCCGCAGCGCGCCGCCGCTCATGGTGATGCCGTCCGCTTCGGCGAAGGCGATGGTGCTGCTTTGGATCTCGAGCCGACTTCCGGTGGCGCCGCTGAGGCCGCCGCCGGCCGCCTCGACCTGCACTCGGCACAGGCTCACGGTGGAGCTGTTGGCCCCGAGCGCGAAGACACGGCCGCCGCCCACCCGACCTTCGCGGAGCATCACCTGGCTCCCGGTGGCCAGGAGAGCGTGGCGCTCGCCCTGCAGCGCCCCGCCTCGAACATGCACGACACTGTCCTTGAAGACCCAGCCTACCCGGGCACTGTCGCCGGTGTGCACGCCCCGGAGTCGAGCTCGGCAGTTCAGACAGACCCCGTGGGCGTGGCTGGCCCCCTCGATCCGAAGCGCCGTCAGCTCGACCCGGCTGGCTTTTCCGACCAGGCTTCGCCGCGTGGCCCCGGCGATATCGCTTCGGGCGAGGGTCAAGGTGGCGCCGAGGACGTACACCCCGGCTCGGGCTCCGGGACGGATCCGGACCCCGTCCAGCTCGACCCGCGCCCGGTAGGCGTTCAGGGCATCGTCCTCGCCACCGGCGCCCAGGGTGCTGGTTCGGACGTCCGCCCGGCCGGTGCGCAGCTCGAGGCCGGCCTCCAACCACAGACCCGCCACCGTCACCTCGGCACCGGAGACCTCCAATCGGCCCGCCACCCGGGCGCCCGGCTCTCCGAAGAGGCCGACGCTGTGGGTGATGGGGACCGCCGGCGCGGCGTGTCGGCCGGGGAGGAGGCGGATCCGAGGCGCACCGGAGGCGAGGGCCTGATCGAGCTGGGCGAAGGGCCGCTCCCGAGAGCCGTCGCCGTCGACGGCGCCTGGACGGACGAAGACGAAGCGGGGCCCGGGAGCGGGGGCCGGCCGGGCGCTCAGGCAGGCCGCGGCCCCGAGCGCGAGCAGGCCGGCCAGGTCTGCTCGGATCAAGAGCGCTTCTCCGGCGGTCGAACGTCGACGAGCTCCCAGTCTCCGACCGGACCCTCCGGCTCGGCGATCTTTTCAAACCACATCCGATGGACCGGCTCCCCTTCCCGCTCGTGCTGGCGCTCCCACTCGGTTCGCTCGGGGATGGGCGGGGGGCCCGGAGGAAGCATGTGGCCCTTCAGGGCAGGTTCACGCTCCAGAAAGCCCAGCATCTCTCGAGCGAGGGGTTCGACGTCGGACTGGACGTACACGACGCCGCTCCGGGGCAGCACCTCGGCCATGGCCCGGACCAGGGGCGGCTGCAGGATCCGCCGCTTGCGGTGCTTCTTCTTGAAGCAGGGATCCGGGAAGTGGACGTGGAACATCACCACCTCCCCGGGCGGCACCAGCTCCCGCACATTGATGTGGGCGTTGGCGTGGAAGGCGGTGAGGTTTCGGATGCCCTCCTGCTCGGCCCGGGCGCGGATCTGCTCGACCAGGGGGCGCCGGACCTCGAGGCCGACGAAATCCCGCTCGGGATGGTTCCGAGCCCGCGCCATGATCAGCGCGCCGCCTCCGCAGCCGAGGTCGACCTCGACCGGCGCTTCACGGCCGAACAGCGTCTGACGGTCCAGGCGCCCCAGCTCGGTGGTCACGTTGAAGGGATTCGCGTGCTTTCGAATCCGCCGGGACACAGGCCGCCGGTCTAGCGAGGCCCTCCCCCGGACGCAACGTCGATGGACACGAAGGGCGAGACGTCCCCAATGCTTGGCCGGTCGAGGATCTTCATCAGCAGCCGGTCGAGCCCGATCGCGATCCCGGCCGTGGGCGGCATCCCGGCCACGCCGCGCAAAAAGGCTTCATCGACGGGGGCGACGGGCTTGCCGCGGGTGCGGCGCACAGCCCGGTCCTGCTCCGAGCGACGGCGCTGCTCGCTGGGATCGGTGAGCTCCTGGTAGCCGTTGCCCAGCTCCAGCCGACCCCAGAAGACCTCGCTGCGAAGCGCCCGCCGTGGGTCGTCGGGATCGATCTCGGCCAGCGCGGCCATGGCGGCCGGATAGCCCGACAGGATGCGCAGCTCGTCCTCTTCCCAGCTCGGCTCCACGTGCTCGTAAAAGGCCCGGAAGACCACGTCGTCGAACTGATCGTCGGGTACGGCCCGCACGGCGAGCCGCACCGCCAGGTCCGGCGCGCCGGCGAGGTCGAGCGGGTTGGGGAGGCCGGCGGCGGTGAAGGCCTCGGCGAAGCTAGACCGCCTGACTCGGGTGGGGCGCCGCCCGCCGACCGCCTTCGCCACCGCCTCCACCAGCTCCACTACGTCGTCCTCGATCTGGGGCAGGGTCCCGTTGCGACGGTAGAACTCCAGCATCGCGAACTCCGGGGCGTGGGTGTCGGAGAGCTCGTCGTTTCGAAAGACCCGGGCGATCTGAAAGCAGCTCGGCGCCCCCTGGCCGAGGAGTCGCTTCATGCCGTACTCGGGCGAAGTGTGGAGAAAGCGCCGGTGCCGGCGGCCATCGGGGGTGCGCAGCTCGGTCTCGAACCAGTCCAGGTGAGGCTCGAGCCCCGGGTTGAGGACGAGGATCGGCGTCTCCACCTCCAGGAAGCCCCGCCGATCGAAGAAGCGCCGGACGGCGTCGTTCATGCGCTTGCGCGCTCTCAGCAGCGCCACCGGGGAGAGGCCGAGCATCCCGCCGCCCTGCATAGCAGAGAACGTTGACCCGGTGCGGCTTCGGCGAGACAGGGGCGAGCATGCGCGTCTTTCTGACCGGTGGCGGGGGCATGTTGGGTCGGACCCTCCAGGCTCACTGGGGCGGCCACCACACCGTCTTCGCCCCCGCGCGGTCCGAGCTCGATCTCCTGGACGGGTCGGTCACCAAGGCGGCGATCCGGGCTGCTGCCCCCGAGGTCGTGGTTCACTGCGCTGCCTTCACCCGGGTCGACGAGGCTGAGAACGATCCCGACGGCGCCTTTCGCGGAAACGTCGAGCTGAGCGCGAACGTGGCCCGGGCGGCCGACGAGGCGGGGGCCCACCTGATCGCGATCTCCACCGACTACGTGTTCTCCGGCACCCTCGAGCGCCCCTACCACGAGTGGGATCCGGTCGACCCGCAAACGGTCTACGGCGCGTCGAAGCGCGCCGGTGAAGATGCGGTGCGGGCCCATGCCCCTGCCCACAGCATCGTCCGCATCGCGTGGCTGTACGGGACGGGGGGACCCAGCTTCCTCCACACCGTGGCTCGTCTCGCCGCCACCCGGCCAGGACCGCTGCGCATGGTCGAGGACCAGATCGGCAATCCGACGAGCTGCGATGCCGTGGCGAGGGCGCTTTCGGGCCTGCTCGCCGATCCGATTCCGGGGGTGGTCCACGCGACCTGCGAAGGCGAGACCAGCTGGTTCGGCTTCGCGCGGGAGGCGCTGTCTCTGCTCGGCGCCGAGGTTCAGGTGGAGCCCTGCTCCAGCGACGCGTTTCCTCGGCCCGCTCCCCGACCCGCCAACAGTCGCCTCGACAACCGGCGGCTCCGGCTGCGCGGCCACCCCGAGATGCCGACTTGGCAAGACGCGGTGCGGGACTTCGTGGCCCGCCACCGAGAAGAGCTCACGCGTTTCGACTGACGCGGGAACGGGAGCGGGGGAGGGGCGCCCGGTGGAAGGGGCGGCGGGCCTCTTCGCTCGGCCACCCGGCGTGGATCAGCGCCGCCGCCACCGGACCCAGCGCCGCCCACTTCGCCAGGCCGGGCAAGGCCCAAATCCAGTAGAGAGCCACCGCCAGCGGCCACAGCGTCCAGATCCGGCGCTGCACGCCAGACTGCATCCAGGCCAGCGCCCAGGCTTCAGGGGCAAGGAAAAGCGGGAGCAGGCCAAGGACCAGCAGGCGCCAGATGTCTCCGAAAGTGCCGGAGCCCCGGCTCGGGACCGGCTCGAGCTCGTCGGGCACCAGGCGCATCGCGCCCCGGGTCGTGGGCGGCGGCGCCCACAGCCAGCGCACCAGCACGTCCGGCTCCGCGCCCAGGGCCTCCTGGAAGGGCCGGGCGGCGGCCGCGTCGAGTCGGACCGCGCAGTCTGCGATCCACCGCTCGCTTTCGGGAGACTGCGGGCGCCAGGGGGCGTCGGCCCAGGTGATGGGGAGGTCCTTGGGGCGCCAGGCGGTCTCGCCCAGGGCGACGAGCTCCAGGCGCTCGCCTGGACTCGGGTGGAGGACCGGAAGCTGGGGGGTTGCGGTCTCGAAGCGACTGCGCACCGGACCGAGCCGATGGGGCCCCGAGCCTTCGGCGGTGTAGAGGGTCGCGACCACCGTGCCGCCGCCGTTCAGCAGCTGGGCCACCCGGCGTATGACGGGCACCGAGGGCTCGAGCCCGCGCCGGGCGAGAAGGTCGTCGAAGGCGGGGGGCCATTCGAAGCCGCCCCGGGCGACGGTCGAAGAGCGGACGGGTCCGGTGACCATCCGGCGAGCCAGGGGGGCGAGGGGATCGGCCGAGGGTGGCTTGGACGGCGCGGGCGGCGGGGAAGGCGCAGGGAGCAACAGACCGGCTAGGGAGGGGCCCAGGGGTCGACGCTGAACCGACAGGTGGAGGGGCTCGGGCGCCCGGCAAGCCCGGGCCAGGTCCGGCTCGAGGCGAGGGACGAAGGCCGACAGCTCCGGCGGGCTCGGAAAGCCCTCGAAGTGGATGAGCGGTCCCTCGGTTCCTTCGATGATCCAACTCTGAACCAAGGTCTGGGCGCCCTCTTCGGGGAGGAGGACCACCTTCCGTCGCAGGGTACGCGGCAGCTCTCCGTCGGCCGTGACCCAGATCTCGGCCGAGGCGAGCCGGGGGACGGCGCAGAGCACGCAGATCAGCGGAAGGCGCACGAAACGGTCATAGGTCCGCGTGCCAGTCCGGTCCAAAAAACTCATGCTTCCTCAGGGATCTCCGAACAGATCGACGGGACACCAAAGCTCCGACGGTCGGGGGGAACATGCAGCGAGGCCGCCTCGTTGCTACTATGGAGTAGGCTCATGTTTGGCTTTGAAGAAGATCCGATGGAGAAAGGCTGGCCGTGCCAGCGACTACGACTGGGCTACGGGCTGGTGATGTTCTTCGTCTTCGAGGTCAGCTGGGGACGGCAGCTGCCGGAGGCGCTGCCCTTCGTTCTTCTCGGGCTGGGCCTTGCGCTCCTCGCATCAGCCTACGGATCCATCCGGAGCTGGCAGCTCCAATCCAAGATCCGCCTGATCCAAGAAGCAGTCGAAGAGGCGCGGCAGATAGGCCGCGCTTGACAATCTGGGCGGCCAGCATACCTTCCGCCGTCATGTCCCAATTCGGCGATTTCATCTCCGATCACTCGATCCAGCCCGAACAAATCGTCGCCCAGTCGACGGTGATGGAGAAGATCGACGACGAGGTTCGCACGCTTCGGAACAAGCGCGCCGAGGCGCGTCGCGCCAAGAAGAGCTACGCCGAATTCGAGGCGCCCAAGCCCAAAGCCCTAGGCCGGGGCGTATCGAAGCGCATCGTGTCGGCGGCCATCGAGGGCCGGCCGCTCACGCGGATGAACCGCCAGAAGCTGGTCCGGGCGCTGAACGCGATCCTCGCCCACGAGAAGAAGGACCCGGTCGACGTGGGCCTGTTCTCCGACGCTCCCAGGAAGGTCAAGAAGTCCTAGCGGATGGTGGGCCGATGAGCGACCGCCGCAAGTCCTGGCGCGAGATCGATCAAGCCAAGAGCAAGGGCTCGGGTCGACGCCCGGACGAGACCGAGCAAAACCGGGAAAAGGCCTCGAAGACCCACGCCTACGGCGCCTACAAGGCCCAGCTCGACAAGCTGTTCACGCCGGGCGGCGCCGAGCTTCCGGAGTCGATGCGGGCGAAGCTCGGGCCCGTCTCCGACGAGAGCAAGGCCAAGCGCAAGGCGCTCGACGACCTGAAGGAGGATCCCAGCGAGGCGAAGCTGCGAGCCCTGCTCGAAGCGGGCGGCAGCCTGCCTGCCGACCCCCGGTTGCTGATGCGGCTCCTCGACGCCAAAGACCCAGCGCTGGTCCTCCCGGTGCTGGAGCAGCTCCGGGTCCTGGTCGAGGAAGGGGCCAAGGTCAGCCGTCCTCTCCTGCAGCAGCGCCTCCAAGGCGTCCTCAACCAGCACGAGGACGAGGCGGTCGTGGCCGCCGTCGAGGCCCTGCGCTGACCAACCCTGGGGATCTACACGCATGTTGCGCAGCAACACCCGTTCAGTTAGGGTGACCGTGTGCAAGGATTGACCCGTCGGCAGGAGCAGATCCTCCAGTTCATCACGCATCGCATCGAGGAGCAGGGCTACCCGCCGACGATCCGAGAGATCGGGGAAGAGATGGGGATCCGCTCGACGAACGGTGTCAACGACCACCTCAAGGCGCTGGAGCGCAAAGGCGCCCTCGTCCGAGACGGCCTGAAGAGCCGGGCCCTCCGTCCGGTCGATCTCCCGCTCCCCAGCGCGACGCCCGAGGAGCCGGCTCGGATCGAGGGCGACGTCACCCCGGCCATGATCCCGGGCCAGGGCGACACCGTCGGCGTCCCGGTGCTGGGTCGAGTGGCGGCGGGGGCGCCGATCCTCGCCGATGAGAACCCCGAGGCCACCGTGTACGTCGACCGCTTCTTCGTCGGCCCCACGAGAGAGGATCAGCTCTACGCCCTCCGCGTGTCCGGAGACTCGATGATCGAGGCCGGGATCCACGACGGTGACTACATCTTCGTGCGCAAGCAGCTCCAGGCTCGCCGAGGGGACATCGTGGTCGCGATGATCGACGGCGAGGCGACGGTGAAGCGTTACGAGCCCGACGGCGACGTCATCCGATTCGTTCCCGAAAATTCCTCCATGGAGCCGATCGTGGTCCGCAAGTCGGACTTCAGAGCGACCTCTTTGCTCGGCATCGTGGTCGGCGTCTACCGCAAGATGTTCTGACGCTGGCGGGGTGGCAGGTACTCGGCGCGGGGCTCCTCGAGGTCCGAGTGCGAGCCTTCGGTCTCGGCGAGGGCGTGCCGAACCGGGCCGTCGAAGCGGACGCCGGTCGGTCGCCGGGGCAGTCGGTCAAAGGGAAAGCCGTCGCCGCCCTCCGCCATGAACTCCGGCATCAGCACCTGAACGATCCGATCCTCCCCGATTCTCCAGCCATCCCGATGGAGGAGCTGGCTCGGCTCTCGGCCGGCCCGGGATTGGGCGTAGCGCCAGCGAAAGCCGCCCACAATGGGGCCAGCCTCCAAGCCTTCGCGCAGCTGGGCGCCCGTCAGTCGGACCAGGACCAGCTCGTCGTTGTAGGGCAGCGCGTCCCGAAGCTCACCCTCGGTGATCTCGCCTTCGAGCAGGGGCTTGGCGAGGGCGCCGGGATTGAGGAGCGCGACGTCGGCCTGGGGGACCGCTTCCAGCCACGCATCGACCACGAAGTGGCCGAGGGGCGAGACGTGAAAGTCCCCCACCGGTAGATGGCGCGGTGTACGGCCCACCACCTCGGCGAGCCGAGTCTTTGCTTCGGCGAGGTCTCGCTCCAGGTCGGGGTGCAGGGCGGCGTCGGGGGAAAGTGGCGCAGCGTCGAGCCACACGCGATCGATGTGGGCCCGTCCCCGCCTTCGAACCACCCGCGCCATGGCGATCGAGCGTCCGCGGCCGCCGGGCTGAACGAGAGGGATGCCATCGACCCGGGTCTTGAAGCCGGGCTGACCATCCGAAGCTACGACGATGTCGGCTTTCATCGGATGCCGGTTCATGAACAAGCGGACCCGGGCAGGCTCCTCGTGGACGAGGACAACCACCAGATCCGCCCCTGCGGCCCGCGCCGACCGCACGCCGGCCTCCCAGGCCTCGGCGAGGGGGCGGAAGTGCAGCCCCTCCAGGTGACGGGCTCGGGTCTGCAGGCTCAGCTCTCGGGACTGCAGACCCACGACGCCCACCTTGAAGCCCCCTCGCTCGACCATGGTCCAGGCCGGACCGAGAGGCGGGTCGGCCTCGATGCTCCCCGTCAACAGCTCGAAGCTGGCCTCCGCCATCGTCTTGCGCAAGAAGGCTTGCCCGAGGTCGAACTCGTGGTTGCCGAGGTTGACGACCTCGACACCCATTCGCTCGAAGGCTTCGAGGACGGGGCGACCCTGGAGGATGTTGGAGGCCGAGCTCCCGAAGAACGCGTCCCCGTTGTCCACCACGAGCTTCGGGCCAGGGACACGAGCCACCCGTCCCTCCAGCGCCCCGAGCCCGAGACACCGATGGTCTTCGGGGGCGAGCTCGCCCCTCAGATTCGTCGAAAAGACGATGGTCAAACCGGGACTCGGAGTCCGGGTCGGCTCGAGCTCCGGCGGTGGGCTCTCGATGATCCGAACCGGCGGCACCCGGCCTGCGCAGCCGGCGAGCCCGACGAGACACAGCAGCCAAGCCCGACCGTTGACCCGCTCCACGCCTCATGGTCGATCGAATGCATCGCTGAGAGAAGTCCGTCCTCCGGCCCGGAGCAGGCCTTCTTCGATCACTACGGAGATCTCGAGCTGCAGCGGCGCATGGTGACGGACGACGCCCGCACCCGCGCCTTCGTCGCCGCGGTGGAGGCCCTGGCGCCGGGACGGCGGGTGCTCGATCTGGGCTGTGGCACCGGGATCTTGGCCATGGCGGCGGCCCGGGCCGGGGCGAGCTCGGTGGTGGCCATCGATCGAAGCCCCGCCGCCCAGGTGGCGGCCAATCTGGTCAGGTCGAACCGGCTCGAAGAGCGGGTGCGGGTTCTTCGGGGGGACGTGCGCGATCTCGACCTCGCCCCCGTCGACCTGGTGGTCAGCGAGTGGCTGGGGAACTTCGCCTTCGTCGAGGACATGTGGCCGGCGGTGGTCGACGCGCGAGACCGCCTCCTCGCTTCTGGAGGGCTCCTGATCCCGGATCGGGTGCGACTTTGGATGGCGCCGGTCGACGACGCCTTCCTGTACTACGCCGAGGGCCCGGGTGCGTGGCGCCGGCCGGTGTGTGGCTTTGATCTCTCCGCCTTGGAGCAGCTCGAGCTGCGGCAGGGCCACGCCCAGCAGACGAAGGTGGAGGCGAGCGCGCTCCTCGGTTTGCCGGTGGAGGTGACGGAGCTGGACGCGCGCACCGCTGGCGCGAACGCAGCCGAGTTCGAGGCCGAGATCGAGGTCCGCTTCGAGCGCAGCGGCGCCCTGGTCGGGTGGGTGCTCGGCTTCGACCTCGACCTCGCGCCTGGCGTGGGGCTGAGCACCCGTCCCGAGGCGCCCACGACCCACTGGCAGCAGACCTTCCTGCCGTGGCCGCCTCGGCTGGTGGAGCCTGGCTCGGCCCGGCTCTCGATGACCCATGGGCGACACCCCGAAGTCCCGCACACGACGGCCTGCGCTTTGACTTGGGGCGAAGAGCGCATCGGGTTTCACATCGAGTAATGGCGTCTCTGGACCGATGGCCCGCGCCGCTCCCGGCGCTCGACGAGCGCCTGGAGCTCCTTCGACGAACCGCCGATCGTCTTCGCAGGCAGGCCCCGGCCTGGGTCCGGGCCGGCTGCGAAGCCAAGGGCCTCCGGCCGGACCATCCCGAAGAGTGGCTGGTGGGGCCGGTTCCGGTCCTCCGGCAAGTTCGCTTGCTGCTCGGCTCGCTGGACCGAATCCGAAGCGGACGGCCGACCATCGATCCGTCGGCGGTGAAGGGGGAAGAGGGTGGCCCGCTCCGGGTGCGCCTGCTGCCCTTCGACGGTCGGGATCGCTTCCTCTTTCGCGGTTTTTCAGCCGAGGCCCGCATGGAGGCGGGGCTCGATCGGGGCGAACTCTTGGCCCGCAGCGGCGAGGTGCACCGGCGGCGGGCATCCCGGGGACCATCCCTGGTTCTCGGCGCCGGAAATGTCTCCTCGATCCCGGCCATGGACGCCTTGAGCAAGATCTTCGGTGAGGGTCGGGCGGTGATGGTGAAGACCTCTCCCGTGAACGACTGGGTGCGGCCCCACCTGGAGGCTGGCCTGGCGCCGCTCGTCGACGCGGGCCTCCTCGCCATCGTCGAAGGTGACGCCGAGCGAGGGGCGGCCCTCATCCAGGAGGAGCGCTTCGAGCAGATCCATCTGACCGGCTCCATCGACACCCACGACCGGATCGTGTGGGGCGCCGACCCCGAGGAGCAGGCCCGTCGCAAGGCCGAGAACAGGCCGCTCCTGGACAAGGCGGTCAGCTCCGAGCTCGGCAACGTGAGCCCGATGGCGGTGGTGCCGGGCTTCTACAGCGCCAAGGAGCTCGACTTCGTGGTCGAGTCCATCGTCGCGTCGATGACGAACAACGCCGGCTTCAACTGCAACGCCACCCGAGTTCTGGTGGTGGCGGAAGGCTGGCACCAAAAGAACGCCCTCATCGAGCGATTGCGCCTGCGCCTGGACCAGATCCCGACCCGGCGAGCCTACTACCCAGGAGCCCGTCGGATCTGGGAAGAAGCGGTGGCCGGACGGGAGAGCGTCCTTCGGCTCGGCGAGCCCGGAGAAGGCGAGCTGCCCTGGACCTTGCTCTTCGGTCTTTCGGCCGAAGGTGACGAGCCCTTCTTTCGGCGCGAGCACTTCTGTCCCGTCCTCGGCGTGGTTCAGCTCGACGTACCGGGAAGCCTCAGCTTCATCGAAGCCGCGACCCGCTTCATGAACGAGCGCCTATGGGGGACCCTCAACGCGGCGTGGATGATCCCGCCCGTGCTCGCCGTCACCGACGAACACCGCGTGGCGCTGGACCAAGCCGTAGACGCCCTACGCTATGGGACGGTGGCCATCAATCAGTGGCCCGCCCTCGGCTACGCTTGGGCCGGCCCGCCTTGGGGGGGACACCCGAGCGCCGGGCTAGCCGACGCGCAGAGCGGGATCGGCTGGGTCCACAACGCCCACCTCCTGGAGGGGGTGGAGAAGGTCGTCATTCGGGGACCGCTCCCCGCGTGGCCAAAGCCGATCTGGTTCGACGACCATCGAGGCGCTACCGAAGCTGGCCGGCAGCTCGCCGGTTTCGAAGCCGAGGCTTCGTGGTGGCGAGCGGCTCGGGTCGCCGTTCCCGCGGTGCTGGGATGAGTCTCGTGCTCCCTCGGGACGGTCGCCTGGACCAGGTCGTGACCGAGGCCTTACGCCAGGCCGGCCGCTCGGTCAGCGTCCGAGAGGTCCGGGCCGCCCTTCGGGCAGGACGCATCAGGGTCGAGGGGGCGCCGGCCAAGCCCGGCCGGTCGGGACGCCGGGGCCAGACCATCCGATTGCATGGCTTCGTTCCCCGAGCCGAAGCGCAGATCGAGCCCACCCCCGATCTGACCGACGAGGTGCCCCTGGTCGCGGAGGGCCCGGACTGGCTCGCCCTGGACAAGCCACCGGGCTGGCCGACCCTGCCACTTTCCCCCTACGAGGCACGAAGCCTCCTCCACGTCGCCTGCGCGCGCTGTCCCGCCGTCGCGCAGGCCGGACCGCCGCTGGAGGGTGGCGCCGTCCACCGTTTGGACAATGACGCGAGCGGCGTTGTCGTCTTCGCCAAGACCCTCGCGGCCCGACGCCGGCTTCGGGCCGCCTTCGCCGAACACCGGATCGAGAAGAGCTATCAGGCGCTGGTCGCGCCGCCCTCCGCGCCGGTGCGGGCTCGCGTCGCTCGCGACATTCTGAGCCGGGGAGGCCCGCGCAGTCGACTCGGCCCCGAGACCCAGGACGCGGAGGGTCCGAGCTCCGACGTCGAGATCGATTCCGACGGTCGGGCCCGGATCCGCACCCGCTGGGGACGCCGCCATCAGGTGCGGCTGCACCTCGCGGCTCTCGGCCACCCCATAGTGGGGGACGGCCTCTACGGCGGTCCTCCTGGCTCTCGCCTCGCCCTTCACGGACGGGGCTTGAAGGGCGAAGGACTGGATCTGTGCTGTCCCGCCGACTTCTGATCGGGGTCGTTTGGGCCCTGGCCGCCGGGGCTGGCTGCGCGAGCAGCACGTCGTCTTCGCTCCCGGAAGAGCGGGTGGCGTGGCGCTATCGGACCGCCGACGGCGACTACGGAAGCCTCGCGGCCTGGCGCGGGCGGCCGCTCCTCGTTCACGTGCTCGCGACCTGGTCGGCACCTGCGCTTCTAGAGGTGCCCATGCTTCGCGAGCTCCACGACTCGGATCAGATCCGCGTCCTCGGCGTGGTGGTGGATCGCGAGCCCGGCACCGCCCAAATCTTCGCCGAGAGCTTCGAGCTCGGCTACCCGGTCGTCCGCCCCGCCGACCTCGAGCGCTTCATGGGCGAGGCGGGCCCCTTCGGCCCGATCTCCATCCTTCCCACCTCCTTCCTGCTCGACGCCCAGGGCCGGATGTTGGCCCGGAACGAGGGGACCTGGCAGCCCGCGACCCTCCGACGCTTGATCCAGAAAATTGAAGGGCCCGAAGCCAAAGAGTAGCGTCCAGGCCGTGTTCGAGCGGGTCGCCGGGATGCTGGGATTGGTGGTCACCATCGGTCTGGGCGCCTCCTTGTTGGACGAGGCGGGCCTGCCCCGACACGGCCGCCTCCGGGCCGACCTCCATCGTCTGCGGGCTCAGTCGGCCCGGCTGGAAGCCGAAAACGAGGCGCTCCAGCGAGAGATCGAGGGCCTGCGCCGCCACCCGGCCGTCATCGAGGCCGCCGTCCGCGAGGAGCTGGGCTGGGTACGACCGGGAGAGGTCGTCGTTCGCGCTTTCCAGACCGCCCGTCGCTGAATCCCGAAATCCCCCGAGGCTCCGACTCCTCCGCCGATCGGGCGCGTTGCGCTCCGACCTGGGCATCGGCTAGGCCAGAGGACAGAGTCGGCCCTTGAGGAAAAACTTCGTCCTCGACACCAATGTGCTCCTGCACGACCCGGGCGCGCTCTCTGCGTTCGCGGACAATTGTGTCGTCGTCCCCATCTACGTCATCGAAGAGATCGACCGCTTCAAACGCGACCTGTCCGAGCTCGGTCGCTCGGCCCGAGAGGTCAGCCGGACCCTCGACGATCTCCGAAAGCGCGGCGACATCCGGCGCGGGGTGCCCCTCGACGACGCCGGCACGGTGCGGGTGGCCTTCAGTGATCGGGAGATCCCCATCGCCCAGATCCAAGGGAGCCACGTCGCCGACAACCGGATCCTGGCCGTGGCCCTCGACGTCCAGGAGAGCGAGCCCGACGTCCCGACGATCCTGGTGTCGAAGGACGTCAACCTTCGGATCCGGGCCGACGCCCTGGGCCTGAACGCCGAGGACTACGACCACGAGCGCACCGAGATCAACGAGCTCTGGACCGGGGTCATCGACATCGAGGCCGACCCGGAGGAGGTCGATCAGTTCTACAGCCGGGGCTTCGTTCCCTTGGATGGCCGGGAGCAGCCACCCAACCAATTCGTCCATCTGAAGAATCGGATGAACCCCAGCCACTCGGCGCTCGGGAAGGTGAGCCTGGATCAAGAGCGGGTCGTGCCGATCACCCGGCTCAAGGATGGAGTGTGGGGGGTGCGACCCAGGAACAAGGAGCAGTCCTTCGCCGTCGACCTCCTGATGGACGAGAGCATCAAGCTGGTGACCCTCGTCGGCAAGGCCGGCACCGGCAAGACGCTCCTCGCCATCGCGGCCGGCCTGCACAAGGCCACCGAGGAGGCGATCTATCAGCGGGTGCTGGTGTCGCGTCCCATCTTCCCCCTCGGCAAAGACCTCGGCTACCTGCCGGGCACGGTGGAGGAGAAGCTGTCGCCGTGGATGCAGCCCATCTTCGACAACGTGGAGTTCTTGATGGGGCTGTCCAAGGACGAGAAGAAGGGTGGCCGTAGCTACCGCGAGCTCATCGACTTGGGAATCCTCCAGATCGAGCCTCTGACCTACATCCGTGGCCGGTCGATCCCGAACCAGTTCATGATCGTGGACGAGGCGCAGAACCTAACGCCGCACGAGGTGAAGACGATCGTGTCTCGGGCCGGCGAGGGCACCAAGATCGTGCTCACCGGCGACCCGTACCAGATCGACAATCCGTACATGGACTCGACCAACAACGGGCTCGTCCACGTCGTGAATCGCTTCCGCTTGGAAAGGATCGCGGGGCACGTCACGATGTTCAAGGGCGAGCGCTCCGAGCTGGCCGAGCTGGCGGCCAACCTTCTCTGACTCCTTCCCGCAGAGGGGATATGAAACGGAACTCGGGTCCCTCCTTGCCACGGATCTCTCCTTCTCTTCTGGCGCTGCTCCTCATCGGGTGCGCCTCCACGCCCCACCGCTTCCCGGCGAAGCCGCCGGTGTGGCGGATCGACGATCAACGACCCTACGCCGATGCCCCCGAGCCCTTCTACTCCCCCTATGTCTGGGACGGCGCCAACTACGCCTTCTTTCGTAAGCTGTCTTACCCGCTCAGCTTCCCGGTCGAAGGTGAGGCGGACGACGTCAACGCCCTCGACGAGGTCCCGAACTCGTCCTGGTACACCAACCGCCTCTCCCTCCGGGAGATGAGTCCGGGCGAGGTCGCCCGAGGGGCCTGCCCCGACGTCGACGACGAGGCCAAGGTCCCCTGGACAGTGGTCGGCGGAAAGCCCGACGGCGCCAACCCGGGCTTTCAGGCCAAGGACGCAAAAGGCCGCCGCTTCTTGGTCAAGGTCGACGGCACCCTTCAGCCCGAGCGGGCGACCCTCGCCGACAGCTTCGGCGCGCTGCTCTTTTTCGCCGCCGGCTACTGGGTGCCCTGCAACCGGGTCGTCTTCATCGCCAAGGACGACCTGCGGCTCCAAGAGGGTGCGATGGTCGAGCGGACCGACGGCACCAAAGAGCCACTGACCCAGGAGAACATCGACACCATCATGTCGAAGGCGACCCAGCTCCCCGACGGGCGTCATCGGGTGGCGGTCTCGGAGTTCATCGACGGCCGGCCGATCTCGGCGTGGCGCTACGAGGGGGTGCGCAAGGACGACCCGAACGACAGCATCCCTCATGAAGACCGGCGGGAGCTCCGGGCCATGCGCCTGCTGGCGAGCCTCTTCGATCATGTGGACACTCGGCAGGAGAACACCCTGCTGTCCTGGATCGAGTCCGGAGAAGGCCTCGGCTACACCCGTCACTATCGGATCGACTGGGGCGACGGCTTTGGCCTCGTGGGCGGTTTCCCCGGGATCCCGGTTCGACTCGGTCACTCCGGCTACTTCGACATCGGTGACATCGGCCTCGACTTCATCACCTTTGGGGCGCTTGCCCGCCCATGGCACGAAGCCGAGTACGGCCGAGCCGGCGTCGCGCTCGGGTACTACGACGCCCACAACTTCGACGCCGAAGGCTGGACGCCGGGCTACCCGAACCCCGCTTTCGACCGGGCCACGGAGCGAGACAGCGCTTGGATGGCCCGCATCATCGCCCGGCTCACGCCGGCCCATCTAGAGGCGATGGTGCATCGGGCCCACCTCTCGGTCGTCCCTCACATGGAGGAGGAGGTGCTTCGAGTGCTCCAGGTTCGGCGCGAGGCGATCCTTCGTCGCTATCTGTTGCGATTGTCGCCTCTGACCTGGCCCCGGCTCGAAGGCGGGGAGCTTTGTCTGCAGGACCTGGCGACCCGGACCGGTCTCGTCTCCGTCGCCGAGCGGGACCTGCAGGCCGTTGTGCACGAGCCGCCGGGGCCTCGCCCTCTCTCCCACCGTCGAGTGGCCGGCGACCTGGTGTGCGTCGAGCTCCCTTCCCTCTCCCGCTATGGCATCGTGGATCTCCGGGGCTGGCCAGAGCGAGGGCCGGCCCGGGTCCACCTCGCCCCCGTCGACGGCCGGCTCCAAGTGGTGGGCCTGGAGCGGCCCGCGGACGACGCGGAGCCCGCGTATTGAGCCCCGCTCTGTTCCTCGGCTGGGCTTTGATGGCGGGGGCTCCGACGCCGGTCCACACCTCGACCGCCGCCGTCGAGCGCAAGCCGCTTCCAGTCGGCGAGGACGGCCAGGTGAAGCGCGTCGAGGCGCCGGACGCCGACGGGCGGCCGGCCGACGAGGGGGCGGGCTTGCTGTGGGTGCCGCGGATCGTGTTCGCGCCTCTGTACGCCTTCAACGAGTACGTGATCCGGCGACCGGTGGGCTGGCTGGTGACGACGGCGGAGAAGAATCGATGGCCGACCTTCTTCATCGACCTGTTCACCTTCGACGAGGAGCGCCAGGTCGGCCTCGTCCCGACCGCCATCTTCGACTTCGGCTTTCGGCCGAGCTTCGGCTTTTACTTCTTTGCCAACGACGCCTTCGTGAAGGGCCATGAGATCCGGCTTCGAGGCGCCTTTGGTGGACCGGACTGGTACCAGCTCGACTACACCGAGCGCTGGCGAACTTGGGAGAACGGTGAGGTCGAATACGGCTTTCGCTTCCTGAAACGTCCGGACTGGCAGTTCAACGGCCTCGGCCCCGACACGCTGGACGAGGCTCGGGTGCGCTTCGGCCGCCGGATCGTGTCCGGGCACGCGGCTGTTCGGCAGGCCTTCCTGCAGCACTTCGACTTCGAGCTTCGGGCTGGCGCGGAGGAGAACAGCTTTGCGCTGGGCGAGAGCGTGTATGGCGACCCCTCTCTCGCCGACTCGGTGGCCCTGGGGATCCTGGAGCAGCCATCGGGGGCCGAAGGCTACTTCGTCCTGAAGGCCCGCGGGGAGCTGAACCTCGACACCCGGCGAGACCTCCGGAAGAATGGGACCGGTCTGAGCGCTCGGCTGTACTCCGTGTATGCGGTCGATCTGAACGATGCCTCCCGGCGGGCTTGGATCACCAACGGCGGCGGCCTGTCTGGACACCTGGACGTGGGCCGCAATCGGATCCTCACGCTCGGCGGCGTGGCGGCCAACGCGACTCGGATCGGGGACGCCGGCGTCCCCTTCGTCGAGCTGCCGGAGTCGGGGAGGGCCGTCTTCAGCCTGGGCGGCTTTCGGCCCGGACGCCTGGTCGGCGAGAGTCTGGCCGCGGTGACCCTGGAGTGGCGCTGGGAGGTGTGGGCCCTCGTCGACGGCCGCCTCTTCGCCCAGATCGGCAACGTCTTTCGCCAGGACTTCGAAGGTTTCGGGCCCGAGCGCGCCCGCCTATCCTACGGGCTAGGCCTATCTTCGGTTCTCGATCCCGATAGCAACTTCAATGTCCTGTTTGCCGTTGGCCACCAGACCTTCCAGCAAGGCGCGGACCCTGAAGCCATCCGCTTTCTCGTCGGCTTCCAGCCCGACCTCTGAGCGAGGGGCTCAGGGGTCGAGCTTTCGGATGAGGACGCGGCCGTTGCGTCCTTCGCGGAGGGTTCGGTCCTGGAGGC
>CAYZFR010000018.1:0-31070 GCA_964477875.1 uncultured Myxococcales bacterium | reverse complement strand
AGCACCGCGGCCCCATCCCCCTCCAGAGTTCGCAAAGCGTCTTGCACCGCGCCGCTGGCGTACAGACGGACGGCGAGGGCCGCCGCCGTCCGTCCGCGCTCGGGTCCGGCCGCCCGAGCCAGTGCCTTCTCGAGGCCGCGGCGGGCCAGGCTCGGGATGCTGGCTCGCTCCGCCACCAGCGCCAGTCGCCGCAGCCGCTCCGGGCTTTCGGCCTCGTCGATCCAGGCTCGCAGCTGCTCTCGGAGGGGACCGCCGAACCCCGACTCGGCGAGGAGCAGCAAGATTCGAATCGCGGCGTCCTCGTCCCCCCGCTCGAATCGCTCCCGGGCGCCCTCGAGCCAGGTCTCGACGGGGAGGGCAGACGGATCGTCTTCGGCTTCCAAGACCACGTCGAGGAGCTGAGAGTTCTTCGGGTCGGCGCGCCGGGCTCGTTCGAGGACGGCGCGCGCCAACTCCCGATCGAAGCCCGTGAAGAGCCGGCCGGCGGCGAGGAGGACCCGCCCCGCGTGGGGCCCATGATCCGGCAGCTGGCCCGAGATCCCGTTCCAGAAGGAGCGCGCGGTCTCGGCCAAGCCGGCTGGTCCCGCTTGCTCGAAGTAGCCGACCAGGGCCTCCAGGTTGCCTGGGTCCTGATCGAAGGCGGTTCGGAAGTGGTCGACGGCCCGGCCTGGCTCCCCGCTCTCGGCCCACAGACGGCCGGCCTTGACCTGGAGACGGCTCGCCCGTCGCAGCTTTCCGCCGTCCCTCGCCTCGCGGATCAGGCGATCCATCAGCTCGATCGCAGGGTCCAGCCGGCCCTGTCGGCCGAGGGCCATGGCGAGCTCCTCCCGCACCGTCGCGTCCTTCGGCGCCAGCCCGAGCGCGGCTTCGAAGGCCTTCCGGGCCCCGCCGGCGTCCTCGAGCTCGTCCCTGAGCAAGCGCCCAGCCGCCAGGAGCGCCTCGACCTGCATCGCGGGCTCGGCGCTCACACGCGCCAGGCGTCGAGCCGCTCGGACCGCAGCCGCGGCTCGACCGAGGCGCGGGAAGGCCTCGACGAGCTCGGCCAGGATCTCGGGGTCGTCGGGCCGCAAGGCCACCGCCTCTTCGAGCCGGGCGACCCGAGCCTCCAGCGGCAGGCCGCGTGCACCGGACAGGAGCGCCCAAGCCGCGGAGCGCAGATGCCCAGAGGATCGAAGAGCCGCGGCGGCCCGGTCCAGACGCGACCGCGCCTCGTCTTCGCCGCCCCGGATCCGGTGAATGACGGCGGCGTACAGCAGGTCGGGAAGCTCGTCGTGGGCTCGACGGAGCGCGAGCTCGTGGCGGTTCCCGTCCTCGAGCGCCTCCTCCAAGAGACGCTGCCGGCGGCCGCTCGGGATCGCTTCGCCCAGCTCACCGGCTGCGCTGGCTTCGTGCTCCCATCCGATGGCCCGACGCACCGCTTCGGGGGTCCGGGCCTCGCCCTGGGCGAAGCCGAGGACCAGCTGCCTCGCGTCCACCCGTACGGTCTGCAGGGCCAGGCCTTCCAGACGAGGCATCTTCCAGCCCCGGGGCGGGAGCAGAGCCCACAGCGCAGCCCGCACCGGGTCGGCCTCGAGGACGCCGCGCCCCACCGAGCGGACGCCCGAGCGGGGCGCGCTCGCTTCGGCGCTCGCCGTCACCGCCTCAAAGATTCGCTCCAGGAGAATGGAGGTGCCCGGCTCGGGCAGGTCGAAGACGAAGGCCGGGCCCAAGTAGGCGCGAACGGCGGCCCGTTCACCGGGCCCGAAGACGAGGTGATAGGCCACCGGCGCCCGGCGTCGACCGTAGCGCCCTTCCAGGACCACGTGGTCCCCCTCGCCGACCAGGCGAAGGTCGACCCAAGGCACGTCCCGGGACCACAAGGCCTC
Source organism: uncultured Myxococcales bacterium (assembly GCA_964477875.1). GTDB lineage: Bacteria > Myxococcota > Kuafuiibacteriia > Kuafuiibacteriales > Kuafuiibacteriaceae > Kuafuiihalomonas. The sequence continues at coordinate 29,205 of CAYZFR010000018.1, read as the reverse complement.
GTGAAGGCGCTGGGCCCACAGCTCGAGGTCGATCTCGAGGGACACGCGCCTTACCCGGGTGGCGCGATCTCGAAAGACCTCCACGCCCCCATCGAGGTCGAGGGCCGAAGGAACCTCGGCCAACTCCAGCTCGAGATCGCGCAGGGCGAGGAAGGGCAGCTCGCTGCGCTCCAACCCCACGGTGGCGCGGGTTCCGGCGAGGGAGAGCTTCAGGCCGAGACCATCGGCCTGCGGTCCCGATTCGGCCCGCGAAGAGGACATCCGTCATCGTGAAGATGCGCATGGGAGCGCCTCGTCTTCAAGTTCCCGCACTCGGCTCGAAGGCGTACAATCGCGGCGTGAATGGCCCGCCCACCGAGATCCAAGTGCGGCCACCGGGCCCGAAACGGGGCCAAGCCCTCGCGCCGAGGCTCTTTCTCGTCCTCTACGTCGCCTCCATCGCGTCGGTCATCTATCTGTTCCGACCCTACATAACCGACCTCATCCTCAGCCTGCTCCTCGTCGCGCTCACCCAGCGACAGTATCGCCAGCTCACCGTCCGGCTCGGCCACCGTCGCTGGCTGGCCTCCTTCATCGTCACCACGCTCATCGTGGTGGTCGTCCTGGTGCCGACGAGCTTCGTCGCCACCAGCCTCAGTCGGGAGGCGGCGAACGTCTACGAGGATACGCGAGCCAGCTTCTCCTTGGCCAAGGTGGAGAGCTTCTTGATGGGAGAGAGCTGGACGGCGCGGAACATCCGCTCGGCCGGCGAAGCCTTCGGCTACCAGTTCAGCGAAGAGAACCTTCGCGAGGCCCTCACCCAGGCGGCGAGCCGGGTGGCCGCCTTCCTCTACGCGCAAGTCAACCTGGTCCTTACGAACGTGCTGTCCGCCGTCCTGCACTTCTTCATCATCGTCGTCACCGTCTTCTACCTGTTTGTCGACGGCCCGAGGCTCAAGGCCTGGATCTTTCGCCTGAGTCCTCTTCCCGAGGAGCAGGAGGAGGTCATCGCCGAGAAGTTCGGCGCCGTTGGACGGGCGATCCTGGTGGGAAACGGGATCGGCTCCATCCTTCAGGGGGTCCTGGGCGGCCTTGCGATGTGGACCGTGGGCCTCCCGAGTCCGGTGCTGTGGGGAACGGTGATGGCGGTGTTCGCCTTTCTGCCTGTGGTCGGGATCAGCATGGTGGTCATCCCGGCCACCGCCTACCTGCTCCTGGTCGATCGTTTCGGCGCGGCCTTGTTCTTCTTCTGCTTCTGCGGAATTCAGGCCCTGGTGATGGAGAACGCCGTGAAGACCCGTCTCATCGGGACCAGCATCCAGACCCACGACCTGGTGATCTTCATGAGCATCGTGGGCGGACTCGGCGCCTTCGGGATCCTGGGCCTGCTGTACGGCCCGCTCCTGGTCACTCTCTTTTTGACCCTGTGCGAGCTGTTCGAAGCCGACTACAAGGACCGCCTGGTGAAGCCACAGCGGCGCTCGGTTGGCTCCAGTCACTCCCACTCGATCGTGGCGGGCGGCTTCGACGAGACGTCGTAGACGACCCGGTTGATTCCGCGCACCTCGTTGATGATGCGGTTCGACATCCGACCGAGCACCTCGTAGGGCATGTGGAACCAGTCGGCCGTCATCCCGTCCACCGAGGTGACGGCGCGGATGGCGCAGGTAGCCTCGTAGGTTCGAGCGTCTCCCATCACGCCCACGCTGCGTACCGGCAGGAGGGCCGCGAAAACCTGCCAGATCGCCCGGTCCAGCCCCGCTTCGCTGACCTCCTCCCGCACGATCTTGTCGGCCTCTCGCAGCACCCGCAGCCGCTCGGCCGTGACCTCACCCAGGATCCGGATCGCCAGACCAGGACCGGGAAAGGGGTGGCGCTCCACGACCTCGTCGGGCAGGCCCAGCTCCCGGCCCAGGATCCGAGCCTCGTCCTTGAACAGCTCTCGCAGCGGCTCGATCAGATGGAGTTTCATCCGCTCGGGGAGACCGCCGACGTTGTGGTGGCTCTTGATGGTGGCGCTCGGCCCTCGAAAGGACACGGACTCGATCACGTCCGGATACAGGGTACCCTGAGCCAGGAAGGTGGCCCGCGGACCTGCCTTCAGGGCCGCGGCTTCGAAGACGTCGATGAAGACCTTCCCGATGATCTTCCGCTTCTGCTCGGGGTCGGTCACGCCGTCCAGGGCTCCGAGGAAGGTGTCGGTGGCGTCGACGTATTGGAGCCGCATGCCGAGCCGGTCCCGGAAGACGCTCTGCACGCTCTCGGCCTCTCCGGCCCGCAGGAGCCCGTTGTTCACGAAGACCGGGACCAGCTGCTCTCCGAGCGCCCGGTGAAGGAGCGCCGCCACGACCGACGAATCGACGCCGCCCGACAGCCCGCAGATCACGACGCCGTCCCCGACCTCTTCTCGGACCTTGTCGACTTCGTGGTCGATGAAGGAGCCCATCGTCCACTCAGCGTGGACGCCAGCCACCCGAAACAGGAAGTTGGCCAAGATGTCGGTGCCTCGGGTGGTGTGCACCACCTCGGGATGGAACTGCAGGCCATAGAGCTTTCGCTGCTCGTCCGCGACCACCGCGTGCCCGCAGCTCGGCGAGCGTCCCACGCTCCGAAAGCCCGGCGGGAGCTGCTCGACGTGGTCGCCGTGGCTCATCCAGACGTGGAGAAGCTCGCCCGCCTCGAAGCCGTGGAGGATCTCGGCGGCGCCGGTCACCGTCACGTCGGCGCGGCCGTACTCCCGTGCGTCGGTGGGCACGACCTTGCCGCCCAGACGCTGGGCCATCAGCTGGAGCCCGTAGCAGATGCCGAGGATCGGAACGCCCATCTCGAACAGAGCGGGATCAAGGCCCGGGGCGCGTTCTTCGTGGACCGAGGAAGGACCGCCGCTGAGAATGATCGCCTTGGCGCCGAAGCCTCGGATCTCTTCCACCGGCTTCGTGCAGGGCCAGATCTCGGAGTAGACCCGCTGCTCACGAACGCGGCGGGCGATCAGCTGCGTGTACTGCGATCCGAAGTCGAGGACGAGGACCCGATCCATTTCCATGAGCGGCTCCGCTTAGCACGCCTGCAGCGCGTCACGACAGAGGCTCGTCGAGCAAGAAGTCGGTGACTCGGCTCCAAAGGCGCTCGAAGTCACGGCGGCGAAAGCCGGTCCCGGACGCGAGCCAGTCGTAGTGGGGTGGATCGTGCTCGGAGCCCTCGAAGTGCCCGATGACGTCCAGATGGTCCCCTCCCGCGCCATGGACGAAGGCTCCGCGGAGCTGGCTGAGGGTGGGGACCACGCCGTCGCTGCTGTGGGCGTCGGGCAGGCGGGCAAAGGCGCGCAAGAGATCGTCCCTGTACGTGGGGGGGACGGGCGTCGGCCGTCGCCGCCGGGCGAGGGTGTGGAGCGTAGCGTAGATCCCGTGGGTCATCTGGCCGTAGGGGTCGAAGCCGGCCCGCCAGGCCGTCCGGAGGCCGGGACGGGCAGCTTGGGTGACGACGCAGCCATAGCGTACCGAGGGATTCTCGGGGATCGCGCGGGCCTCGGTGGCCTCGGGCCGCAGCTCGGCCACTAGATCTTGATCCTGGCGGACGTCGTGGAAGAAGGCGCTGAGCTGAGCCGTCCGCTCCTTGGAGAGGTCGGAGAGCAGCTGCTCGTAGAGCTGGTCGGCGATGGTTCGATTCAAACGAAGCACGTCGTCCACTCGGGCGAAGACGCCCACCAGCTTGGCGGCCAGGCCCAGTGGAAGCCGACCGAAACGGAGGATGTAGACGGTGGTCAAAGAGAGGAGCTGGAGGATGCGATGCCCCTGCACCCCGGTGAAGAGCGCCGCCAGGGGTGTCCCCCCATGGGGCACGCTGATCCCGCACACGCTGGCCAAGCGCCGGCTCCACGGTTCCATTCGATCCGTGTGGGCGAGCCACCAGGCGTCGAGGCCGCCCGAGGAGTGCCCGACCAAGTGGACGGTGCCCTCCTGGGCCACTTCGATCACGACCTCTCGGAGCCGGGCCGCCCGCTGGGCGATGCTCGCGGTCGGGCTGGTGGCCGACTTGGTGACCACCACTCGCCGGCCGCGGCGCTCGAAGGTCTCGGTCAGGACCTCGGCGACATGGGCGAAATAGGGGAGGTCTCCAAACTCCGAAAAACCAAAGAAGCCCGGCACCAAGATGACGTGGTGGGGCTCACGCACGTCCTGCAGGTTGCGCCGGGCTCACCCGGCGCACAATCCGAAGATCCTGTCGCACCGGGGGTATTGCCCTAGCAATAGATGAACCCGTCCTTGGGTCGGTCCGAGTGAGTTTCTACGATTGGGCCATGTCGCATCGAAATCGCACTGAAGCCGAAGACCGACTCCGGCGGCGCCTGCGGACCCTTCGTCAGGGTGCCAACCTCACACTGGCGGATCTCGCGCAGCGGGCGGAGCTCTCCGCCGACGCCGTCGCCAAGATCGAGGCCGGCGAACGCTCGCCGCGCCTCAACACCATCGTCGCTTTGAGCGGCGCGCTCGGCGTCCAGGTCGCCGACCTGGTCGACGAGTCGGAACCGGACCTTCCTCCGGAAGTAAACGGCATGGTCCAGCTGGTGAAGAACCAGCCCGAGGCGGTGCGGAGCGCCCTCTTGGAGATCGTGCGGCTCTTCATCCAGACCCCTCGCCGGGATGCCGGGGATGATGTTTCCCTTGGCCTAGGGCTGAGCAATCTAAGCAATTGAGGGGGTGACCCGCAGCCTCGTCCACGGCCCCAAGCCCCTCCTTCAGGGGTGGGCCCAGACCACCTCCCTGGCCATTCAGCCCGCCGTCCCCGACCCCGACCCGTGGGCGTTCTTCGTCGAGGCCGATGCCGACTTCGACGTCCCGGACGGCCTGGAGCAGACCCCCCTCCCCCCGCGGCCACCGGTCGGGCTCCTGGTGACGGACATGGACTCCACCCTCATCGAGGAGGAGGTCATCGACGAGCTGGCTCGACGAGCCGGCCGTTACGAGGAGGTCGCGCAGGTGACCGAGGCCGCCATGCGTGGAGAGCTCGATTTCGAGGGCTCGCTTCGCCGGCGGGTGGCGGCCTTGGCGGGGGCGCCCGCGTCCATCCTCGAACAGGTTCGTGGTTCAGTCCACGTTCGCCCGGGCGCCAGCCGCATGGTCCGGGCCGTCCACGGCATGGGCGGCCAGGCCGGCGTGGTCTCTGGAGGCTTCTTGGAGATCGTCCGGCCGGTCGCAGACGCGCTGGGCCTGGACCTGGCCCACGCCCACCGGCTTCGGGTGAGGGCCGGCCGGCTGACCGGCGAGGTGGACGGCCCCATCGTCGGCGGCCCCGAAAAGGCGGCCACCCTTCGCCGCTGGGCGGCCGAGCGGGACGTTCCGCGGGAGGCGATCCTCGCCCTCGGCGACGGTGCGAACGACCTCGAGATGCTGGGGGAGGCCGGGCTCGGCGTAGCCTTCTGCGCCAAGCCCAAGGTTCAAGCCTCGGCCGAGGCCCGGCTGAACGAGCCTCGGCTCGATGGAGTGCTGCATCTGTGGGGCTTGGACGAGGCGGCGATCGACGCCGCGGTCGCCAAAGCCTGATCGAAGGCCACCTCAGCCTTCACGGGCCGGGGCGATGATCGGAACGGCGTCGGCCCGCGCCATGAGGATTTCCTGGGCCGCCTGACCTTCGTGGCCGCAGCGCGTGTATTCGCCCGTGCCGTCCAAACGCCAGGCTCCCCGATCTCGACTCAAGAGCAGGTCGATCTCTTCCAGCACCCGTTCCCGAAGGCTGGGCTCCTCGACCGGGAACACGGTCTCGACCCGACGGAAGAGGTTTCGATCCATCCAGTCGGCGCTGCCCAGAAAGACCTGGGGCTCACCCCCGTTCTCGAAGCTGAATACGCGGCTGTGCTCGAGCAGCCGCCCCACCACCGAGCGCACCACGATCCCCTCGGAGCGGCCCGGTATTCCGGGCCGCAAACAGCAGGCCCCCCGCACCAGGAGCTCGACCTTCACTCCGGCCTGGTGGGCATCGTAGAGGGCAGCGATGATCCTCGCCTCGGTGAGCGCGTTCATCTTCGCCCGCACCCGGGCCGGCTTCCCGGCTCGTGCGTTCTCGGCCTCGTTCCGGATCTTCTCCAGCAAGAAGTCGTACAGATGGAAAGGAGCCTGAATGACCTTCTCCAGCTCCGGCACCTTCCCGAAGCCGGTCAGCTCCAGGAACAGCTTCTGTACGTCCCGGCCGAGGGCGGGATCGGAGGAGAGCAGTCCGTAGTCGGTGTAGAGCCGGGCCGTCTTCGCGTTGTAGTTCCCGGTCCCCAAGTGGATGTAGTGCCGCAGCCCATCCTGCTCTCGTCGCACCACCATCAGCATCTTCGCGTGGGTCTTGAGGTTGACCACCCCGTAGACGACCTGGGCGCCTGCGTCCTGAAGCCTCTCCGCCACCCGAATGTTGGCCGCCTCGTCGAAGCGCGCCTTGAGCTCCACGAGGACCGTCACCGCCTTGCCGGCCTCGGCGGCGTCGATGAGGGCCTCGATGAGCGCCGAGTCGGAGTCGGTCCGGTACAGGGTCTGCTTGATGGCGACGGTCTTGGGATCGTGTGCCGCCTGACGCACCAGCTCGGTGACGGGCGCGAAGGACTGGTAGGGGTGGTGTAGAAGGACGTCGTGCCTACTCAAGACCTCGAACAGGTCGTTGTCGTATTCGAGGGCCCGGGGCAGGTGGCCAGCGAACGGGGGATACTTGAGGTCCGGTCGGTCGACGGCGTCGACCAGCTGACTGAGGCGCTGCATGTTCACCGGCGCCTCCATTCGATAGCAGTCGTCATTCTCGAGTCCGAACTGGCGCAACAGAACCTGCACGGCGCCGGAAGGGCAGCGGTGGTCGACCTCCAGTCGCACCTCGTCGCCGAAGCGACGGCCGGGGAGCTCGGACTCGATGACGTTCAGAAGGTCGTCGTCGCCGTGCAGCTGCAGATCGCTGTTTCGGGTGACCCGGAAAGGGAAGCAGCCGTCGACCCGCATGCCCGGAAAGAGCTCGGAGGCGAAGGCCTTGATGACCGAGGCCAAGTAGGCGAACACGTAGGAGCCGTCGTTGCGGGGGAGCCGGATGAGGCGCGGCAGGGCCCGGGGAGCGGGGACCACGGCCAGCGCGCCCTCGGCCCGCCCGAAAGCGTCGTCCCCCGACAGGACAACCAAGATGTGGAGGACCTTGTTCATCACCCGGGGGAAGGGGTGGCTCGGGTCGAGCCGCAGCGGGCTGAGAACCGGAAGCACCTCGTCCCGAAAGAAGCGGCGCAGGAAGGCCTGGTCTTCTTCGGTCCATTCGACGCTGCGCTTGATGAAGACACCCTCTCCATTGAGGGCCGGGATGAGCTCCCGAAGCAGAACGCGGTGGATGTCGTCGACGAGGGTGTGGACCTCGTCCGAGATGGCGGCCAGGGTCGACCAGGGGGCCGTGCCGTCGGGTCCCGGGTGGTCGGCACCGAGATCGATCTGCTTCTTGAGACCAGCCACCCGGACCTCGAAGAACTCGTCGAGGTTGGAGGCGGTGATGCAAAGGAAGCGGAAGCGCTCCAGGAGCGGAATGCTCGAGTCTTCGGCCTGAGCGAAGACCCGCCGGTGAAACGCGAGGAGGCTCAGCTCCCGGTTGATGTATTCGCCGCTCACCGCCACGCGGGGGGCTTCGGCCGAATCGCGGTCGCGATCAAGCCGTTGCGCCGGAGCGGACGGGACGGCTCGAGGGCGGGTGGGGTGAGAAGGCTACAGGGTGGCGAGCAGACGGTCCACCAGCACGGCCTGGGCAGGGTTGAGAAGGGTGCGGGCCTCGTCCGGTGCGACGAAGCGGACTTCGTCCACCTCGGGAAATGTTTGGCGCCGGCCCGAGCGGCGCGGCCACTCCATCTCGAAGGTGTTGCTGGTCAGCTGCAGGGGATCGGCGTCGCCGCAGCCGGCGAAAGCGTGGATGACCTTGCCCGAGCGCAGGCGAACCGAGCCGAGCTCGAAGAGCGCCTGGGGGCAGGCGAAGCCGGTCTCCTCGCTAAACTCGCGGCGAGCAGCGGTCTCGGGATCCTCACCGTCCTCGATCAAGCCCTTGGGAATGGTCCAGGCGCCGAGGCTCTTGCGGGCGAAAAAGGGACCGCCGGGGTGGGCCACCAAGAGCTCCAAGCCCACCGAGCGGGTGCGATACATGAGGACGCCCGCGCTCGCCTTCACGGCGGGAGTGTAGCGAGGGGATCCCGCCAGGGCCACCCATGAAGCCGGTCAGCCGGCGACCCGGGCCGAGGAACTTCGGCGCAGCTCCAGAGTCGCGTGATCGATGCCGAACTGGGCTTCGAGGAGCGTCCTCAGCTTGTCCGCCACAGCTTCGGGCTCGGCGTCGGCGCGGATTTCGACTCTCAGCGTCACGATGGGCTGCTCTCTCGTCAGGCACCAAATGTGGAGGTCTTCGATGGCCAAGACCTCGGCGCATTCGAGGAGGGCGGCCCGGACCTCGCCTCCGTTCAAGTCATCTGGGGAAGCCTGGAGAAGGATCCGCGCCGAGTCCCGGATGAGGAGGATCGAAGCGCGAAGGAGAAAAAGGCAGACGAAAAGGGAGAGAATCGGGTCGGCGATGGTCTCGCCGGTCCACACCACGACCACCCCGGCCACGATGGCGGCCACCGAGCCCAAGACGTCGCCCAGCACATGGAGGACGGCGCCGCGGATGTTGAGGTTGTGTCGATCACCTCCGGCCAGGATGGCGAGGGAGGCGAGATTCACCAGCAAACCCGCCGCCGCCACCCCCAGCATGAGCGGACCCTCGACCGGGCTCGGAAACAAGATTCGATCGATGGCGTGCCAGAAGATGGAGGCCACCACGAAGAGCATGGCGAGCCCGTTGCCGAAAGCGACCAGAACCTGGGTCCGGTCCATCCCGAAGGACTGGTCGGGCGTGGCCGGCCTTCGACTGAGCCGGAAGGCGTACCAGGCGAAGAATAGCGACGCCGTGTCGGTGAGCATGTGCCCGGCGTCGGCGAGCAAGGCGAGGGAACCGGACAGCCACCCGCCCACCGCCTCCACCAGCATGAAGCCACCGGTGAGGAGGCCCGCAGCCATGGTCCGACCCTCGTTGGCGGTGTACCCGTGACCCCCGTGGCTGTGACCCTGGCTGCCCACCGGATCTTCCTACTCCAAACAGGCCCTCCGATAGACCCCGTTCCCCATTCGCCGGTTCCCCACCCCCGGCTTTTCTCTTCCCTCCCGGCTAGACTCCGGTATGCTCCCTCTCCCATCCAGGGCGCATAACTCAGTCCGGTTAGAGTGCCATCTTCACACGGTGGAAGTCGCTGGTTCGAATCCAGCTGTGCCCAAGGTTGCTCGGCCTCGCCGGCGAGTTACTGCTCCGGTACCCACACTTGGCGGTCGGAAACAGCAGCCCCGCAGCCCGACAGGCGCCTGGTCACGACGGAGGCCGCCCTTGCGTGGGCGCCCACCGGCATCCAGAAGCCGAGATCGTGGGGGCCGCCTCAGGTCGTTTTCAAGCCGGGGAAGAACGACACGGAGGGCCTCTCCCTGTTCCGGGAGGCTGTGGTGTCAGCCGAGCAGCTCGGGCCCCTCTTCACACGGTGGAAGTCCCTGGTTCGAATCCCGCTGTGCCGATCTTCCCTTGGACTTCCCATCCGACGCCGGCTGATTCATCAAGACAGGAGGCATGCGCATCGCAACAAAGTCGTGGGCGCTGCTCTGTGCGCTGAGCTGCGGAAGCTCCGAGCCCGATCTAGGAGGTGCCGAGGATGCGGAGGTCGCCGACGGCGACGCCACTCGGCCCCATGATGGTGCCGTGTCCGAGGACGCCGAGCCCGCCGACGGCGGCGAGGACGAGCCCTGGCGGCCGGCCGGCGAGCCCTGCGGCCCCGCCGCCACCTTGGCGCGCTGCGAAATGGCTGGGTACCCGTCGCGCACGTACAACGCCTGGGTCCCGGCTGGGGTCGACGTCTCCCGTCCAACGCCGGTCGTCGTCCTGTTCCATGGAGGAAGTGGAAACGCGCTCGCCGCGCTGCGGGGAACTTGTCCGGGGCGCTTCGACGCGGGCGGCCCGGACCTGAGCGCCCCATCCTGCATCCATCGCGTCGCAGATCGTGAGGGCTTCGTGGTCATTTTTCCCAATGGGACCGGTACTGAAGCTTCGCCTGAGCGGAGGACCTGGAACGCGGGCGGGGGGCGCGAAGGGTGGCACTGCGTGAGCGGAGTCGCATGCCAGGACGGCGTCGACGATATGACGTACGTGGAAGCCGTCTTGGAACACCTCGATGGCTGGCTCAACGTCGACGACGGAGCGGTGTTCGCGACGGGGCTGTCGAACGGGGGAGCGCTCAGCCACCGCGTAGCTTGCGAGCTGGCTGATCAGTTCGCCGCCATCGCCCCCGTCGGGGGCGCGAACCAATACGAAACCCTGGAGTCATGCATGCCTGCGGCGCCGGTGGCCGTGCTGCAGGTGCACGGATACGATGATCCGTGCTGGACCTGGGACCGCTCCGGACAAACCTGCGCGCCCATCCAAGTCGATCTCAAGGCCGGCGCCGTCGAGAGCACCGAAGGCTGGGCCCGCCGCAACGAGTGCCGGGACAGCACCACCGAGACCGAGGATGACGTCGATGGAGACGGCCGATTCACGATCGCGCGCCGCTGGACGGGCTGTCGCGCGCCGGTGGCGCTGCTTCGCCTCGAAGGGGCCGGACACACCATGCCGAATGGGTTTCAATACCGGGACGAGGCCATCATCGGGGCCACGCTTCGAGACTGGGGCATGGAGCGCATCTGGTCCTTCTTCGACCTCAACCGCCGAAATTAGAGGATTGGGTACGCTCGTACCCTCCGAATCGCAGGCTTGCGGTTGCAAGGGCCCCGGCCGAGAGGTCACGAACACCTCCATCCGTGCAGCCGGCCGAGGGCGACGTCCGACGCAGGGCGTCTTGAAGTCCTCCCACCGAGGGGCGAAGACTGGGTCCATGAAGACCGGCACATTCCTCGGCCTTGCGCTCGCGCTCCTCGTCGACCAGGGCTGCGCCGATCCCGAGCCGGCCCCGCCCGCAGCCCCCGAGTCGGACACCGAGGCAGAAGCAGAGGAGCTCGCTCGAACAGGAACGGCCGAGGAGTCCGGCCATGAGCTCAGCCTCCACAGCCACATGCAGGAGCACTTCGTGAAGGTGGACGAGATGCGGCTCGCGGTCGTCCACGGAGACCTCGCAGAGGCCAAGATCAAGGCCGAATGGATGGCGAACCACCCACCCCACGACGACCTTCCGAAAGGGTGGGAGCCCTACGTGGAGATGATGCGGGACCAGTCGCGCAAGGTCGTGCAGAAGGAGGGCTTGCCCGAGGTGGCCCTCGCCACTGCTCGCGTGGCCGGAACCTGCGGCAGCTGCCACATGGCCAACAAGGCCCAGGTCCACCTCGGCGCTGCGCCCGAGCCCGACGATCACGAGCCCCTCGAGCACCACATGTGGGCGGCAGAGCGCCTCTGGGACGCGGTGGTCAGTCAGTCCGACCAGCTTTGGAAGATGGGGGTGGCTTCACTGAACGACGCCGCCGTCCTCCCCGCCGATATGAAGGAACCGCCCCCCTCGTTGGCCAAGGCCAAGGCCAGGTTCTCGGCCCTGCAGACCGCCGCCCGAAAAGCGGACAGCCCCGCCGCACGGGTCGAGGTCCTCGGATCCTATCTGGGCCAGTGCGTGGGCTGCCACCAGGAATCCAAGCGCGCGCCCAACGCCTTCTGAGCTGAAGTAAAGTGCACCGGCATGCACCCATGGATCCTCGCGTTGATCATGGCGCCGGTGGATGAACGACCCGAGCTCTTCGTCGACCTGGCCGACATCGACCCCACCATCCAGATCGACATGCGCTACGCCGGCGAGCGTAACTTCGTGGGGCGACCCATCGAAGGCTACCAAACCGGCCGCTGTCTGTTGACCCGACCCGCGGCCGAGGGCCTGGCCGAGGTTCAGCGCGGCCTGAAGGCAGACGGCCTGGGTCTCCTCGTCCATGACTGCTACCGGCCGCAGCGCGCAGTGGACGACTTCGCGGCCTGGGCGAAGGGACCGAGCACGGAGATGAAGAAGTACTTCTTCCCCAAGGTCGAAAAAGACCGCTTGTTTGCGCTCCAGTACATCGCCCATCGGTCCGGGCACAGCCGCGGGAGCACAGTCGACTTGACCCTCGTCGCCCTGGACGAGGGCCCGAACGGCGACACGGCCCTCGCCGACTGTGCGGTGCCGCCCGGCGAGGGCCCGACGGGTCTGAACATGGGCACCCCCTGGGACTGTTTCAGCGAAGCTTCTGCCACCGCTTCCAAGGCCATCTCTTCCGCCGCCCGCCATCGACGGCGGAAGCTTCTCCGAGCCATGAGGGAGGCCGGCTTTCGCAACTACGCCAAGGAGTGGTGGCACTACACCCTGCGAAAAGAGCCCTTCCCGAAGACCTACTTCGACTTTCCGGTCCGCTGAGCCCGAGGTCCCCGCCGGGATGGGCGAGCGACTCAGGCCTGTCCGATCAGCCGCTCCAAGCGATCGAAGCCCCGTTCGAGGACTTCGGGCTCGGGGCCGAATGAGATCCGAACGTGGCCCTGAAAGCGGGACGCCCGGCGACGGCGGCCCGGGTTCACGTCGAAGAATTCCCCCGGCACTAGGATGACCTTCTCACCGAGGGCCCGTCGAAACAGCGCCATCCCGTCCCGAAGGGGCTCGGGAAGCTCGGCGCAAGAGGCCCAAACGTAGAAGGTCCCGGCCGGCGGCGAGTCCACCCGAAAACCCATGCCCCGCATGCGCTCCACCGCCCGGTCCCGCTTGGGCCGAAAGCGGCGGCGGATGCGCCCTGCCTCCGCGTCGGCCCGCTCAGGATCCATTAGCGCGATGGCCGCCCGCTGAAGGGGCCGGGCCCCGCCTCCATCCAGGAAAGAGCCGGCGCTCGTCATCGCCTCGATCACGGACTTGGGACCCACCGCCCAGGTCGTGCGCCAGCCCGGGTAGCGCCAGTTCTTGGTGAGCCCATCGAAGAGCAGCACCGGATCTCGGTCCACGTCCTCGACGTGGGCGGCCGCGCTCACGGCCAGGGGCGCACGCTCGGTCCATACGTAGTGGGCGTAGAACTCGTCGAACAAGAATGCGCAGTCGTGCTTGCGGGCGACGGCCAGCCAGCCCTCCATCTCCTCTCCCTGCACCACCCGGCCGGTGGGGTTGCCGGGGTTGGAGAGCAGGATGGCCCCCAGGCCACGGCCCTCGATCTCCGCCTCCAGGGCCTCGGGGCCGAAGGCGTAGCCCCGGCTCGGGTCGAGGGCGATCGGGATGGGCGTGAAGAGCCGGAAGATGTCCAGGAGCTCCTCGTAGGCCGTATAGTCCGGGAGGAAGTGTCCGAGGTTGACGTGGCCGAGGGCGGCCGCAGCCCGGGTCAAGGCAGCCCGCCCGCCGCCGCTGATGGCCACGTTCTCGGCCGAGTACTGGCTCGGGAGCCCCAGGCGATGGCGGCGGTTGTACAGCGATGCCACCGCCTCCCGGAGCTCCCAGATCCCGGCCACCGGCGCGTACTCCAGATCGTCGACCCGCACCGTCACTTCGTCGACCCGGCGCTCCTGTTCGATCGCCCCCGTCTCCGGCTGCCCCTGGCCCAGGTTGGCCCAGTCCGGGTCGCCCCGCTGAAAGCCTCGGGCGCTCGCCTCGCTGCTCACGAAGATGACGCCCGTCTTCGGCACGCTCCGAAAGGCGCTCCGCTCCTCTGTCACCCTGACAGCCTACCGCGTTCGGTGTCGCTGCAAACAGGCGACCGGGAACTTGCGGTCAGTCGAGGACGCAGCCGGTTTGGGGGCCGTCCCAGCGGGCGGTGGCACCCCACAGGAAAAAGGCGGCGGTGCTGACGGTGCGGGCATCTTCGTCGATGCGGTAGCTCGCCACGTCGGGCTCCTCGGACGTATAGCGCTGGCAGTAGTCTTCCGGGTGGTTCATCACGAAGAGGCAGGAGCAAAGCTCCTTGGCCCGGTACGCCGTGACGAGCTCGAGATCGCTGGACGCGTAGCCCTCTCGACAAGCGCCAATGAGGAGACAGAGGAGCAGCAGCGCGGTGCGACTCACGGGAGCACCCCTGCCGCCGCGAAGGCGAGGCGGCCGAAGGCGTCCAGGTCGAAGCGGACCCCCTCCCGATCCTCCCCGAAGCGAACCGCGACCAGCTCCTGCCGGGGCGCGATGAGCACGTACTGCCCCCAGTGGCCTCGCGCGACGAGGAGATCCTCGGGGAGCGACGGCCAAGGCTTCTCGATCCCCGCCTCGGGGACGGGGCGATTCAGCCACCACGACCGCCCTCCGACGTCGGTGGGGTCCTGGTGCGCCACTCGTCGCTTCAAGAAGGGCGCGCTCACCTCTTGGGCCGCCTCGACCCAGCCTTCGGGCAAGAGCCGCCGGCCGTCCCAGCAGCCGTCCTGCAGGAAGAGTTGACCGAAGCGAGCCAGATCCCGGGCCGTGCCGTAGAAGTATGAAGCCCCCACGAAGTCGCCGGCCGGGTCCCGCTCGAAGACCGCCGCCTCCATCCCCAGGGGCTCGAACAGCGCTGGCCACGGGAAGAGGGCGCCGTGGGCCGGCTCCATGGCCGCCCGCACCACCGCCATCATCAGCTGCGCGTCGCCCGAGGAGTACATCCAGGTGGCGCCCGGTGGGTCTCGAAGCTCGTGCCCGAGAACGAAGTCGGTCATGCCTTCTAGCCCCTCGCCGTACAGCATGGCGATCACCGAAGAGACCTGAGGCGAGGCCCCTCCCTCGTAGGTCTCGGTCCAGTCGAGGCCTGAGGACCAGCGCAACAGGTCCACGACCTGGATCCCGCACTTGTCTTTTGGCGCGTCGAGGTGGGTGCAGATCGAGTCGTCGAGCTTCACTCGACCTTCGCGGACCGCCACCCCCAACAGGGCCGAGCTCACCGACTTGGAGACCGACCAGGCCAGGTGGGGCGTGCCGGCGTCGAAGCCGTTGTCGTAGGCCTCGAACATCAGATCGCCGTCCTGGAGGACGACCACGGCGTCGGTGCGGAGCGGTCCCTCTTGGAAAAGGAAGCGCCGAAGGTTCGCCCGAGCGACCGCGGATTGGAGCTGAGGCGCGCGGGGCTGCCCGAACAGCGGCGCCTGCACCGGGCACTCGGCCAAGGCTTCGGCCGGCGTCGCAAGAAGCAGCACGACCATGGCCGGTGTCGCCCGAAGAAGGAGGGGACGCGACGCCGCCGCGACGAGCCCCACGTCCACCACCATGAAGGCGAGCGCGTCCAGAGGCCGGCGGGCCCCGAGGCCGAGGGCGACGGCGGCGGCGACCCAGCCGAGGTGCAGAAGCGCCGCCGCGCTTCGATGCCGCCAGGCCGGGCCAGCGGCCAAGACCGGCAGCAGACACAGCGGCCCGAGCCCCAGCGCCGCTGCGCCCGCGAGATCGTTGCTCAGTGGTCCCAGGGCCAGACCCGCCAGAACGCCGGAGCCGCTGCCCAAGATGATCCGGATCAGGCCGGGCACGGATCCTACTCCACCGCCAGGGGTGCTCCGCCGGGCTCGGTCGTGGCCGCGTGCTCGGGGTCGCGCTGGGTGAGCTGGTCGACCATGCGGACGACGGCGTCGGGGGCCGCGATGGGAAGAAAGCGCTTCGCGTCCACGACCTCGTGCAGGCCCCCTTCGACCTGCTCGGCGAGCTTGCGCTGCATGGTGACCGACGCGTCCTCGCCGGTGCCGGCCTGGGCGAAGGAGATGTCGGAGCGCGGCCGAGAGAGGACGCCGCAGGGAAGCTGGGGCCGGCCGAGGGTGGCGAGCTGCTGAATGCTCTCCTCCAGGGCGCCGAGCTCGGCCCGCATGGCGAAGAGGGCGTCCGACGAAAGCTGGGTTCGGATGGAGACGGCGGCCGACTTGGGGAGGCCACGCATGCCGCCCGGCCAATCCTGGAGCAGGGCCTTGAAGGGCCCCCAGCCCTTTTGAAGCTCGCCGTCGAGTCGGTCCCGATAGCTGGCGAAAGTCTTGGTGCGCGCCAGGACCTCGACCACCGGATCGACCAGGACCATCGCCCGCACCGCCGGCTCGCGGTGGGCGAGGACGCGGGTGTGGACGGCGCCGAAACCGGCCCCGACGGCGACGATCGGACCCTCGACCTCCAGGCCCATCAGGACCTCCTGAATCTCGTCGACGATCTGGTACGCGCTTCGCGGCATCGGACCAGGCCCGCTCTCGCCGAGGCCCAAGCGGTCGATGGCGAGGGTTCGGTAGCGCGATCGAAGGCCCTCCTGCACCCGGGCCCACAAGGGCGACCACTGCAGCCAACCCCCGTTGAGGAGCACCGTCCACGGTCCGCTACCCGACGTCCGGACGCTCATCTCGGTCCCGGCGCACGGAACGCGTACCGGCGGGATGTCCCCAGTCACTTCCTCAACTCTGGCAGGAGCGGAGCGGGAGCTCAACGCGATTGCTCGCGCCACCCCGTCAGCGTTCGATCGATCGCCAGGTCATCCTCGAGGCCTCGGCGAGAGGCTTCGAGGCTTCGGTCGCTGGACTTCGAATACTTGAGCCGCATCAGCGCCCGCCGCCGGCCGTTGCGCAGGGCCTGAGCCCAGTCGCAAAGCGATGCCATTCCGGCGCCCACGGCGAGGGGCGCAGGTTCGGCCCGCCACTCCGGGGCTCGCACCCCTTCTTTCAGGCTGCGGACCATCTCCTCCAGGTCCGCCACGCTGCGGGGGGTGCGCTCGAACTCCGCGCTCAAGAAGACGTCGTCCTGGGACGCGAGGCGCCGGGCCACCCGGCAGGGCACCCGCACCGGACCCCAGGGGCTGCTGAAGGCCGCCGTCCCCCACTCGTCCAGGGGATACGCGAGCGCGGCCGGTCCCCGGGCGAAGCGCAGCCTCGCCCCCTCCGGCGAAAGGCTCGAGGCGTGGCCGGTGAGGACCAGTGCCTGGGGCCCGGGCGGTCCGAGGCCGGCCCACAGGGCGGCCGGAAGCTCCATGGGCGTGAGTTCAACCATAGGCTCTCGGGTCTTCGGAGCCAGGACGCCTCGCTGTAGACGTCACGGGTCACGGCGAAACGCCGAGTGTGCCGCATCTCACCCGGAGACGGGTCGGCTCATTTCAGCTGGATCGAACGTCCCAGCTTGGCGCTGAGACGCGCCGAGAGCGTGGACCACAATTCGTCGCCCGACTTCTGGGCCGTCCACCGTCCGTCCTCGTAGTCGAAGTGCCAAGCGACCGAATCGGCCGACATCCAGATCTGCCGGGCCGCCCGGTGGCTGTTCACGACGTAGGTGCTGCCGTCGGTGAAACGGATCGAGAGGACGCCGCTCTCGAGCTCGGCCTCGAAGGGATCGTCCTCCATGTCGTCGAGCTGATCGACCATCCGCTCCAGGACCGCGTCGGCGAGGGATTCGAAGCGTGATTCACTCAGGCTCACGCCGCCCAGCCTCACCCCCTGCACCGCGCGGGGCAAGGCGCATCACTGTATGGTCGAGAGGCCGAATCGGGCCCGCTCGGAGCGCATGGCCTCGGCATAGTGACGACGGAGGTGTCCCCCGAGGAGGGTCCGGCGACCGGCGCAAGCCTCCCGATGCTGCCGCCGCAGGCGCCGGGCCCAATCGCCCAAATCCACCTCGGGGCCGGGGCCAGGCGCTGGCCACCCCGACCACTCGGCCACCGCCGCCGACAGCTGCGCCAAGCTGAGGCGATCGGCGAGCCCGGGTTGCTCCCCGTCTCGGAGGGCCTGGGTTCCGGTCCGCAGGCGGATCTCCCCCTCGAAGCCCAGCTCGACGTCGGCGGCGTCGAAGCCGCCTACGGAGCAGCTCCCGGGATGGGGGCCCGACTCGGCCAGGAAGCCAACCACTTCCGAGAGGGCGTAGAGCAGCCCGGGCGCCAGATCGGGGTGTCCGGGCGTCTCCTTCAAGACGTCTCCCAGACTCCGGCCGAGCCGGTGGAGGCGGGCCAGGTAGATCACGCCTTCGTGCTGGCCGGCGCCCAGGACCGAGGCCAAGTGACGATGCTCTAGGCCCAAGACCCGGTCGATGCTCTTGAGCACCCCAGGCTCCTGACCATCGACCTGGTCCGGGGCCAGCAGCTCCAGCTCCACGACCCGGGCGTCCTCGTCCGTGATCGCGAGGTAGATCTCACCATGCCGGGTCCTTCGGGTTCGCGGCCCGACCCGATAGGGACCCATGCGACCCTGGCAATAGTCGTCGATGTCGACGGCCTCGCGGCGCAGGTTCCATTCGCTCAGGCTCACGCCCGGCAGAGGCTAGCCCGCCCGGGGTCCGGGACCCAAGCGGGGTCGATTCAGCCGGCGGCTCGACGGGCGGCGGCAGCGGCGGCGGGGGCCCGCTCTCTGAGTCCACACACCAGCAGCTCCTGGACCGGTCCTCGCCGGCTCGGATCTCGATTGATGGCCCGGGCCGCCAAGACGGTTCGAATCTGGAGATCCGCGTAGAGGGCGCGGGTGCGCGGCGTGTCGGAGTTGGAGAGCACGCCCTGGGCACCCCGGTGAAGAGCGGCGATGAAGGCCCGGCAGAGGCGCTCCTGCTCGTCGGGGCCGAAGGGCCCCTTGGCGTAGCTGGTGAAGGACGCGGTCGCCGAGAGGGGCACGTAGGGCGGATCCAAGTACACCCCGTCGCCATGTCGCGCCGCTCGCAGGCTGGGTTCGAAGTCCCGGCACAGGATCTCGACGCCGTCGAGGGCCCGAGCACAAGCCCGAAGCCGCGCCGGGTCGAGGACCTTGGGCCGAGCGTAACGGCCGAAGGGCACGTTGAAGCGACCCCGACGGTTCACCCGGTACAGGCCATTGAAACAGGTCTTGTTCAGAAAGACGAAGCGCGCCGCCCGCTCGGCCGAGTCCAGCGTCTCGGGGTCCTGGGCCCGCACCGCGTAGAAGGTCTCGGCGTCGTTGCCGAGACTGAGGGGCTGGAGAGCCTCGATGAGCTCTTCCACTTCGTCGCGGACGCACTGATACAGCTGCACGAGGTCCGGGTTGACGTCGCTCAGGGTGGCTCGCCGAAAGCGCTTCGCCCGCGCGAGGGCGAAGAAGACGGCGCCGCCGCCCAGAAAGGGCTCGTAGTAGTGGTGCATGCGCGCCGGCAGCTGAGGGAGAATGTCGTCGATCAGCTTCGACTTGCCTCCGGCCCACTTCAGAAACGGCGCGGCTTCCACGCCCAGGAGGCTATTGGGCCTCGGCGAGCTCGTCCAAAAACTGGCCTGGGCTCAGCCGAGGACGTGGTCGATGACGGTCAGCAGCAGCAGCGCGGGCAGATAGGCGATCGAGCCCAGGAAGACGGCGCGGGCCGTCTTCGCTTGCAAATGCAGGGCAGATTGCACGCCGAGGGTGCAGAAGGCCCCGCCGGCGAGACCGGCCCCCACCGCGTAGACCGGTCCCACCAGACCGGCGAGGACCGGGAACAGCGAGGCCACCACCGCCAGCTGGCAGCCGAGGGACATTTGAAGACCGATCCGACGCTCACTGGGCTCGGAGGGCACGAAGGCGAAGCCGCCGCGGGCGTAGTCCTGGCGGTACATGTAGGCCAACGCCAAGAAGTGGGGGTACTGCCAAGCGAAGAGGAGCACGAAAAGAATGAGGGCGCCCCAGCCCAGAGATCCCTGGGCGGCGCTCCAACCGATGACCGGCGGCAAGGCGCCCGGCACCGCGCCGATGGCGATGGCCAGTCCCCCGTGGCGCTTCATCGGGGTGTAGACGGCGACGTAGAAGAGCAGGGTCGCGAGGCTGAGAACGGCCGGGAGCCAGCCAGCTCCGAACAAAAGGAGCCCGAAGCCACCGGCGAAGAGCACGCCTGCGAAGACCGACGCTTCGGTTCGACTCAACCGGCCCGACGGGATGGGGCGGCTTTGGGTTCGCCGCATCCGTCGATCATTGTCGGCCTCCACCACCATGTTCGTGGCGCAGGCGCCAGCGCTCGTCAGCCAGGTGCCGGCCACGGTGAACAAGAAGCGGGGCCAGTCGAACCAGCCCATCCGCACCGAGGCGAGCCAGTAACCAAACACCGCCGTCACCACCACCAGGTGGGTCAGATTGGGCTTCGTCAGCTCTCGGAAGGCCGCGATGCGCCCCATCGGTGAGCGTTGGGCCAGGGCAGGGCTCGCGGGCTGCACGTCCTGCACGGGTAGGATTCCGCAGCCTCCCAGTCAACCGGAAGAAAGCGCCTTCGCGTCCCGAATCAATGGATCCAAGGCCTCGGGTTTCGCATCGTAGAGTCCGCGGACCCGGCCCTCGCCGTCCATGAGCACGAAGCGGACCCCGTGGGCGATCTGGAGCATCGCCTGATCCTTGTCGGCCGTCTCGACCTCCATCGGCTGCTTGAAGTTGCCGACCACGACCGAGCGGACCTGCTCCGGGGTCCCGGTCAGAAAATGCCAGTGCGGCCGGTCCGCGCCGTGCTCGGTCGCATAGGCCCGCAGAGCGGCCGGATCGTCGTTCTCCGGGTCCACGGTGAAGGACACCAGCTCCACGGCGGGCGCCGCCGACGCCAGACGGTCAGCGAGGAGA
Organism: uncultured Myxococcales bacterium; assembly: GCA_964477875.1. Taxonomy (GTDB): domain Bacteria; phylum Myxococcota; class Kuafuiibacteriia; order Kuafuiibacteriales; family Kuafuiibacteriaceae; genus Kuafuiihalomonas. The sequence goes on along the minus strand of CAYZFR010000018.1, from coordinate 8,778 downwards.
CCCATGGTCTGGGTGAGCTCCTCGCAGACCCCCGGACAGCTCGTGAAGAAGAAGTCGGCCACCCAGACCTTGCCCTCGAGGTCGGCGCTGCCGAAGATTCGACCTTCTTCGTCCACCAGTTGGAAGGGCGAAGTTTCGAACAGGGGTTCGGGCGCTTCAGAGACACAACCAGAGGCCAGCAAGATAACGGCGCCAAAGAGCCTCATCACGGCGATCCCATCGCGAGCGCCCCGGCTCGACAAGCTCTTTCCGACTCAGTGAGCAAGTGGTCCCAGGGTATATGTCAATTCCAGTTGCATCATCTCGCCCTCCCACTCGAGGCGGCGGCTCCTCGGCCCGAGGCGCTCGTGCCAGAAGCGCAGGGTCCACTGGCCCGGCGGTAGGCCCTCCAGGTCGATCTCGAAGCGGCCCGAGCCATCGGTCACCGCGAAGCGACGGTGGGGGAGGACGGCGAGGTAGGCGTGCATCCAGGGGTGGACCTCGTCCTCCAGCTCGACCATGATCCGGGTGACGGGAAGCACCATGCTCCGGGCCGGCGCGCCCCTGGGCATCACCCAATGAAAGAAGTCTTCGGCGTGGACCGCATGTAGGGTGCGGTCGTCGTTGTGGACCACCAGCCGATCGCCCACCCGGGCCCCCAACACGCGAGGCTCGAAGGTGCAGGACCGCATGGCGAGCCGATGCTCGACGCCCGCGTCCTCGGGCGCTGGCGGTGCGCCGTCGATCCACACGAAGACGTTAGCCAGGCGATCGTCGTCGAGGACGAAGCTCCGCCCTCGGCGGGTGGTGCGGCAGGCAGGATCGGCCGACATGTCGATGGCCGGTTGGGGAGCCACCTCGGCCTCCAGCCGAACCAAGCCCGAGAGGGTCGGGGCGGCCGCGAGGACCATCAACAGCACGCTCGGACTGAGCTATTGACGAGGCGATGAGTCAAGGCGTGACCGAGCTGTCGAGACTGGAGCGCTTTCACGTCGACTTGGTGGAGTGGACCCTCCGGAACCGACCAGCCGACGCCGCCCTGACCTGGCTCCAGCGGCAGGTCGGAGCGCGTTGGATCGACGCATGCACCCGCCGCCTTCGGCAGGTGCACGGACTGAATCGCATCCTCCCCTACCGGGACCGACCGATCCTCCTCGTCGCCAATCACCGCAGCTTCTTCGACATGTTTCTGGTCAACGCGGTCCTCTTTCGCGAGGGGGGATTTCGACGCCGCTTCTTGTTTCCGGTCCGCTCCAACTTCTTCTACGACCGTGTGGCGGGGCTGTTCGTGAACGGCCTGGTGAGCTTCTTTTCGATGTATCCACCGGTCTTCCGGGACCGCAGGCGAGCTTCTCTCAACCATCGAAGCTTCGACGCGCTGGCCCGGGCCCTGGCCGAGGCGGGCCGATGCGCGGGCATCCACCCCGAAGGTCGCCGCAGCCGTGGCCCCGACCCCTACGCTCTGCTCCCACCTCGGAGCGGGATCGGGCGCCTCGTCCGAGCCTCGGGGGTGCCGGTCCTCCCGGTGTTCGTGAACGGACTCCTCAACGACGTGCGGCGCCAGATCATCAGCAACGCGCGAGGGGACGGCCAGCCGATCCACCTGGTGTTCGGGCCGCCGGTCGAGCTGGAGGAGCTCCTTCAGGCGCCCGCCACCGCCCGGACCCACAAGGCGGTGGCCCAGCAGATCATGGAGGCGATTCGTTGCCTGGGGGAGGAGGAGCGGGCGCTGCGCTCGGCAGCTCCAAGACCTCCACCCGGGACTGGCCCGGGCGGAGCTCGATCGTCTTGATCAAGGTCTCTCGCCCCTCGGCCTCGACGCGCAGCACGTGGCTTCCATGGCTGAGCCCCTCGATACTGACGCTGCCGCTCCCGAGGTAGCGGTCGTCGACGTAGATGTCGGCGCTCGACGGACGCACCTGAACCTCGAGCCCGCTCACCCGCTGCCCCATCCAGATCGCCGCCCCGACGCCCAGGACCGCCAACACCGCCAGCGCTCCCAGGAGCATGGCCGCCCAAACCGGGAGGCCGGCCCGGGGCACCGGACCCTTCAGGGCCGAAACGGTGACCCGAGGCTCGTCTCGAGCCCGGGTCTGGGTCCAGGTCGCGTCGACCGGCTCCCGCGCCACCTCCGGGAGCCGAAAGCTCGCCGGAGCCGTCTCGGCCGGAGGCGTCGGCGGCTCCTCGCCCGCGGGCGCGGCGGCCGCGGGCGGCGACAGGCTCCGATAGCGCAGCAGGCGCTCTCGCTCCGCCTCCTTCTCCTCGGCGAAGTGGGTCGACAGATAGCGAACCACGTCCGAGCGCTGGAACACCTGTCCCGAAGCGTAGGCGTAGTCCTGCAGCGCCTTGGCCATGTCCGAGGCCCACTCCCACCGGTCTTCTTTGTCTTTGGCCAGGGCCTTCATGATGATCGCCTCCAGCTCCGGATCGAGGCGGGTGTTGATCTGGGTAGGAGGGACGAAGTCCACGTTGCGGACCTTCTCCAGGATAGAGAACTCGCTCGCGGCCCGGAACATGCGGCGGCCCACCAGCAGCTCGTAGAGCACGATCCCGCACGCGAAGACGTCGACCCGGTGATCGGGCTCCAGGCCCCGGACCAGCTCGGGAGACATGTAGCCAAACTTTCCCTTCAGCGCCCCGGCCTGGGTCTTCGACACCTTGTTCCTGACCTTCGCGATCCCAAAGTCGATCACCTTGATTTCGCCGTCGAAGGAGCAAAGGACGTTGTGGGGCGATACGTCGCGGTGGACGAGACCGATTTTGCGGCCCGTCTCGTCGGCCTTCCGGTGGGCGAAGTCGAGGCCTTCGCACATGCGCTGGACGATGTGGAGGCTCATCGGGATGGGGAGGAGGCGCTTGCGCTGCCGAGCCCGGGACCACAGCGTCTTCACATCGACCCCCGACACGTACTCCATCGCGATGTAGTACTGCCCTCCGACCTCCCCGAGGTCGTAGGTCTGGGCGATGTTTGCGTGCTGGAGCTGGACGGCGATCTTCGCCTCGTCCACGAACATCTCGATGAAGTCGGGATCCCGGGAGACCGAGGGTAGGATCCGCTTGAGCGCCACCAGGCGCTCGAAGCCGGCCGCCCCTTGGGCCCTTCCGCGAAAGACTTCGGCCATGCCGCCCACGTTGATGCGGTCCAGCAGCAGGTAGGGCCCGAAGCTCTCCGGGTTCACGGGTCCCATTCAAGCAAAGCTCGGGCCCCGGCGGTAGTCAGCTGCGGAGGGTGGCGGCGGGGTCGGCATTCGCCGCGCGGCGCGCCGGCCCCACCGAGCCGAGCAGCGCCGCACCTGTGCCGAGGAGAAGGCCTAGCCCCCACATCCACGGAGGGAAAGCCAACAGCGGCCCGGTCTCGCCAACCAGACCCTCCAGAGCCTGACCGAGGAGGCGGCTCCCGAGGGCAGCGAAGCCCCAGCCGACCACGCAGCCGGCCAGACCTCCCGAGAACCCCAGCAACAGAGCTTGAGCCAAGAACCAGCGCTGGACCCGACCCCGCTCGGCGCCCAGAGCTCGAAGCACCGCGATCTCCCCGCGGCGTTCGCTGACCATGAGGGTGAAGGCGAGAAAGGTCGAGGCGCCGCCGAGCAGGCCGAGCAGGCCCGCCACCCCCAGACCGAGCCCGGCGGCGAGGGTGAGCGCCCACCCGATCAGCTTGGGGGTCTCGTCGACCCGAAAGCCGGCTTGCTCCACCGCTCGCGCTACCCGACCCGCCTGACCGGGGGATTCGACCTCCACCCACGCGCTCGTGATCGGAGAGCGCCCGCCGTAGTAGCCGTCCCAGCGGGTGATCGTCGCCGAGGGTACCGTCAGCCCGGCCAGCCCCGCCTGGTCTGACAGGCCGACCACCTCCGCCACCTCCCGGCGAACTTTGCCCTCTGCCCGGCCTCGGGTCGCGGAGGTGCCCAGCAACAGCTCGAAGCGTAGCCCCTGCAGCGCCTCCGCCGAAAGGCGCGGCTTGTCGAGAACGGGGGCGACGGTGGTGTTGTAGATGTCGAGCAGACGCCGGCTGAGGACGACCGGCACCGGCTGTCGATCCTCGAAGCGAATCTCTGGGGGCAGATCTTCTCGGAGCAGCGCTTCGGGCACTCCGAGGGCGAAAACGTCGGTGCTGATCCGTCGGCCCAGGATCTCCTGCCCGCCCGCCGCCCGCATCGGCACGTCGGCCGAGCGCACGGGGTAGACCGCCTTGACCCCCGACAGCCCGCGGATCCGCTCCACGGCTTCTTCGTCCAGGCCGCCGCCGAGGGAGCCGAAGGACAAGATCCCCAGGTCCACTCGGCGCCCCTCGATGGCAAACATGTCCAGGGGCAGCGTCGGCAGCATCGGCCGTACGGCCTGGCTGTAGACGCCCCACATCAGGCTTCCGGCCCCGGTCACCACCGCGACCACCACCGCCACCGAGACCACCACCAGGATCGAGCGCCCCGGCCGGCGGAGCAGCTCCAAGCGTACGAAGGGCCCCATCAGCCTTCCTCCAAGCGGCCCTGCCGAAGGGTATGGACGAGGGTCGCCCGAGACGAGACCCGAGGGTCGTGGGTCGCCATCAGGATCGACAGCTCGGGCTGGTCCGCCCGCAGCGACTCGACCAGGTTCAAGATCGCGGCGCTGCTCTCGTCGTCCAGGTTGCCGGTCGGTTCGTCGGCGATCAGCAAGCCCGGCCGATGGACCAGCGCCCGGGCGATGGCCACCCGCTGGCGCTCGCCTCCCGAAAGCCCGCGAACACCATCCTTTGCCCGCGCCTCCATGCCGACCCGGTCCAGCACCTGCCGAACGTCCCCACCGGGCTCGCGACCTTCGAGCCAGAGGGGAGCGGCGACGTTCTCCTCCACCGTCCAGGACTCCAACAAATGAAAGGACTGGTACACGAAGCCGATCCGCCGCCGCCGAAGCCGAGTCCGCACGTCGTCGCTGGCCGCTCGAAGCTCGGTGCCGAAGACGGTGGCGCGCCCTTCGAAGGCGCCGTCGAGACCGGCGACGATGGACAGGAGGGTCGTCTTGCCGCCTCCGGAGGGCCCGACCACGGCCTGCCACTCGCCGGGAGCGATGCGGAGGTCGACGCCATCGAGGATCCCTCGACCGTCGGGGCCTTGCTTCCGAACCCCTAGGAGCTCGACGCTGAGACTCACTCGAGCTTCGTGCCCTCGACCGGGTCGAGCGCAAGGTCCAGGGTGAGTTGGACGGTGTCGGCCTCCCGGACCACCCGCGCCTGAAGCTCGTCAAGCGCGGCCAAGCCGTCGAGCATCCGGGCCCACAGCCCGCGAAAGACCAGGGGGAGCTTGGAGCCAGGGAAGCTGCGCGCCACCTCCTCCAGGGGATCGAAGCGGATCGAGAGCTCCATCGGGACGGCGGGGCTGGACCTCGCTTCCGCCTGCACTACCCGGTCGAGAACTCCCGGATCGGTCCCGAAGAGCAGCGCCCGCTCGCCTTCCGCGGCCTCCACCAAAGGCTTCTCTCCCAGCAAAAAGGTCGAGACCTTCGATTCCCCCAGCTCACGGGTCTTCACCTTCACCCGAGGATCGGCGGCCATCTGGGCTGCGAAGGGCGCCATGAGATCCGAGTCTTTCCGGGTGCCGATTCCGATCCCGATCCAACTCACCGACAGGGGGTCACCGACGATCTGCCGGAACGGCACCTCCCGCAGGTCGTTGACGCCCAGAGCGATGGCCAGGTGTCCGGACAGAAGGGGCAGGACGTCCTTTTCGAAGTCGAGGCGAAGCTTGCCCTCTGCCCGAGCCTTCTCGATGGCCCGGCGACCGGGGCTGTTGGGCGGCAGGAGCGCGTCGTAGACCGCGTCGGGGCCCAAAGCCAGGCGCAGGCCCAGGATCGCCTTCTCGGCCGCCAGCGCCTCCAACCCCGGCGGCACCGCACCCTTGGCGGCCACGTAGGGATCGATGGCCTCGGCCCCCTCGAACGCGGTTTCGGCGGCCACGCGGAGTCCGTTGTCGAGCCAGCGTAGATCGAGGCTGCTGCGACGGACGGAGGCGATGATGGCGTCGACTTTGTCGGCGTCGAGACCCGCTCGCAGACCGGCCGGAACCGCAGCCAACAATCGCCGGGCGCCCTCCTTCGGGTCGGGGGTCCGGACGCGGACGACGTCCTTGGCCCCGACCGGGAGCAGCGCAGCCGCGCTCTCGCTCCGGGAGAGGGCCAGGCCCTTCTTCACCCGCTCGGTCGCGCCTTCGCGAAAGGCCACCAACAGGACCGAATCACGGGCCGCGAGAGCGGCCGCCTCGATGGTGTCGGGCCCGAAGCTGCGCTCGAAGCGCGTCACACCATCCGCCTCTTCCCCCTTGCCGAAGCGAGCGGCGAGGGCGTCCGAGAGCAGCTTTCGCGCCTTGGCGCTGTCGGTGGTCGGGACCGCCAGCAGGAGCTGCTCCCCGTCGAAGCCGCCCGCCACCCGCGCCTCCGGATCCAGGCCTGCAGCTTCGAGCCCCGCTCGGGTCGAGGGGTCGAAGCCGAGACCGAGGGCGAGCTCTTCCTCGAGCTTCTCTCTCTGAGCCTCGGACACGACCGCTTCGATCAGAGGGGCGAAGCGCTCTTCGAACTCGATCATCGCGGTGGTCCGAAGATCGAAGACGAGCTGGTCCGTCTTCGGAATAGCGGCCGCGGCGGCTTCGTCGGCGCGCCGGGCGCCACATCCGTCGCAGCCGGCCAGGAACAGGAGCGGCAGCCAATGGACCCGGCGCATGCCGGGGCCCTAGCAGCCGCTTCTCAGAGCAGCAAGAGGCGGTAGGCAACCCCGAAGATCGGCCCCCAGACGTACCCGAAGAATTTCCAGGCCAGAAGCAGCCCCAAGATGTTGAAGGTCGGGTCACGGCCAAACTCGGCCCAGCGGCGGGCCGCCGACTCGGAGAGGAACAAGCCCACCACCGAGTGACCGTCGAGGGGCGGGACCGGCAGCAGGTTGAAGCTGAACAGGAGCAGATTCAACGTGAACAAGATCGACAGGAAGCTGGTGGTGGCGGTCGTCGCTCCCTGCTGCCCGGCGATGAGGGCGGTAAAGCCACCACCGTCGAGGGTGAACAGCCCGATCACGAGCCCCAGCTTGATCACGAGACCGACCAGCAAGGCGACGCCGAGGTTCGCGCCTGGACCAGCCAGAGCCATCCACGCCGCCCGCCGCGGATGACGGGCGGCCCAGCTCGGATCGTAGGGCGCGCTCGCCCAGCCCAGCATCCAGCCGCCGCCGTTCAAGAAGTAGGTGACGAGGGGCACGACGAGGGTGCCGATCGGCTCCCGCTTCATGTGAGGCAGAGGATTGAGGCTGACTTGCCCGCCGTCGGCGGCGGTGGAGTCTCCTCCGATCTTCGCGGCCAGGGCGTGGGCGGCCTCGTGGCAGGTCAAAGAGAGCAGGAAGGCCACGAACCACATGGGCAGCAGCGCCCACAAATGCGCGTCCACGGCCGAGAGCCTACCAAGCTCGGCTCGGGGGTGCGACACTGACCCGGTGTGGGCTCCGAGTTCGGCCTTGGAGCGGTTCTGGCTCGAAGCGGTGTCGGCCCGAGACACCCGTAGCCTGCTGGGGGCCTGGGCGACCTATCTGCGGGCGGTCGACCCGGCCGGCGCCTCCATCGACGGGGCGGCGTGGGCCGTCCTACGAGCGGCCTGGCCCCGGGTCATCGAGCAGGAGCGCGTCCGGGCATTGACCACCACCGACGAGGTGACAGGCCTGTTCAACGCTCGCCATCTGCACCATGTCCTGGAGCAAGAGGTTGCGCGCTGCCGGCGCTTCGACCGGTCGTTCTCGGTCATCTTCGTCGACCTCGACCACTTCAAGGTCGTCAACGACTCGCTGGGCCACGCCGTGGGGACCCGCATGCTCGCCCAGATCGGCGGCGTTCTTCGCCGCAAGCTGCGAAGCTCCGACCACGCCTTCCGATACGGGGGCGACGAGTTCGTCGTCTGCTTGATCGAGACCCAGCGCCCGCAGGCCATGGAGGTAGCGGAGCGGATCCGCACCTCCATCGAGGAGTGGGCTCGAGGATTCGAGGACACGCGAACGGTCCTCACCGCTTCCATCGGGGTGGCGTGCTTCCCCGAGGACGCGAGCTCGGCAGTGGCCCTCATCGAATTCGCGGATCAGAAGATGTACGCGGCCAAGAGGGCGGGGCGGAACGAGGTCCGGACCGCCGACCTGGAGAAGAGAGCGTGAAGACTCCCCGAGTCGTCCTGTGGGACGTGATGGGCACCCTGGTGACCGAGCCCTTCAAGGAGGCGATGCCTCGCTTCTTGGGCTTGGAGTTCGAGGAGATGCTGCGCCGGAAAGACCCCCACTCCTGGGTCGAGTTCGAGCACGGCCGCATCGACGAGGACGAGTACGTCCGCCGCTTCTTCAAGGACGGCGCCGAGGTCGACAAGGAGGGGCTCAAGTCGGCGATGCGACGGCACTACGCCCTGCTCCCCGGCATGGAGCCCATTCTGCGAAGCCTCTCCGGCCAAGGTGTGCGCATGCACGCCCTCTCCAACTACAGCGACTGGTGGCGCATGATCGAAGAGCAGACCGAGCTGTCCCGCTTTATCGGCTGGGAATTCGTCTCCTGCCGGACTGGGCTCCGAAAGCCAGACCCAGAGGCCTATCTGGGCGCCGCTCGGACCTTGAAGGAGACGCCCCAAGCCTGCCTCTTCATCGACGACCGCCAGGTCAACGTCGACGCCGCCCGCGCGGTGGGCATGCAGGCCATCCTGCGAACGGAGGACGCCGCCGTCCTCCGAGGAGAGCTCGCGCGTCTCGGTCTCCCCCTAGGCCTAGTGCCCTGAGTCAGCAAAACCTTGAAGAATTCCGGCCGCCCTTCGCCC
>CAYZFR010000017.1:5012-31534 GCA_964477875.1 uncultured Myxococcales bacterium | reverse complement strand
ACGCCGTCATGGATTCGAAACGACCTTCGGCGCTCCGGGTGACGTCGACCGAGCGGCGCAGAGCGAGCGCACGGGAAGTCTCTGGGGCCGGGGTAGCAGGAGAGGTGGTGGAAGAAGGGGAGAGGACGGTTTTCGTGCACGCCGGAGAAGCTCGGCCTGATGCCGAGTTCTCGAGGGCTCAGCGGCTAGAGGCTTTGAAGCAACTTCGGCAGCTCCCTTAGGGGGTACGCCGGCGGCCTCCGTTCTGTTCGGCCGAACGCCGCCGCGGTCAGTCGCCGGCGTACTTGGCGCGGAGGAGGAAGGCGGCGCACTCGGCGGTGCAGGGCCGGGGGTAGCCGAAGCGCTTCTCCATGCCGGCGAGGGTGGTCTCGGCCATCTCCTTGTCGCCGTTGGGCTGCATCTTCTCGCCGGCGACGTAGTCGAGGACGGCGCGGAGGTGCTTGGCGATCTGCTTCTTCTGGTGGCTGTAGTAGTCCTCTTCCAGGCGCTCGATGTAGCTGTCGAAGAGCTTGCGGTAGTCGGGAGTATGGCCGGAGTGCTCGAGGCTCCAGGCGCCGATGCGACCGATGACCGAGCGGCGGAATTCGTCCCGGTCTTCGTTCTCGGCCAGCAGCACGTCTTCGACCTGCTCCAGCAGCTCCTTGTCCGGGTCGACGTACTGGCCCGTCACTTTGTCGAAGAGCTTCTCCCTCTTGAGGAGGGTGGAGGCGTGGAGCACGTACTTCGTGAACAGCTCCTCGTAGCGGGCCTCGTCGACGAGCCCCATCGAGACCCGCATCTCGTCGTCCACGACGTCGGTCCACCAGTCCTTCACCACTTCGATGAAGCCTCGGTTGTCGTGAAAGCCGTTCTGGGGCTCCTGCTTCAGAAAGTCGTACAGCGTCGGGTCATGAACCAGGTTCTGGATCTCGTCGAAGACCGGGAGCGGGGTCAGGGTCCGGTACTCGTCGTGGTGGGCCGCGTTCAGGATCACGGTCCGCATTTCTCGGGCCGAGGCCCCGAGAAGCCCCTCGTAGAAGCTCGCCGAGCGGAACTCCTCGAAGAGCTTCGGGAGCTCCAGCAGCAGCTCACGGCCGTCCTTGCTCGACACCCAGTCCGGCACCTCGCCCTCGTCGTACAAGCGCAGCTTCTCGAGAGGGCTCATCCGCTTCACGATGCTCCTGACCGGCTCATGGAAGTGCTCCGGATTCGGGCGCTGCAGCCGCGTGAGCACGGCCCACATCGCCGCCACCTCGGCCACGTGCGGCGCGAGCTTCTTCGACACGCTGGTGGGCGTGATCTGATTGGCGTAGATCTGGACCTCGTCCGCGAAGCGCAGAAGGTAGGGAACCCGGACCAGCTCGATCCGCGCTTTGAAGGACATCCAGTCGGGGTGCTCCTTGAAGGCCTCCAGATACTTCTCGTTGCTGGACGCGATGAGGACTTCGTCGAGGTCTATCTTGAACTGGGGCAGGGAGGCGGTCGCCTCCTCGCTCGTGATGAGGAGGTATTTGTAGGCCTCTGCGGGTCGCTTGAGAAGATCCGAGTACTCGAGCAGACCTCGGTTGGCCGACACCAGGGGCCCCGAAAGCTGGTACATCGGCACGTTCTGAAGGGGGCGGGGGAGGTTGCCCACCGAGCGGTCCGCCGTCAGCTGCTGAGCTTGGGCATCGACGTGCATCTGGGGCTCGACGGTGGCGATGCCTTCGCCGTAGCGGAGGGACAGGTAGAAGCGCTCCACCTGGATGTGGCGCAGCACCTCGCTGTGGTCGCCATCGTGGGCGAGGAGGAGGGCGTCGTAGATGGCCCGGTCCCGCGGCGAAAGGTCCCCTTCCAGGGCGTAGCGCGACACCACGAACTCTTCGGGCAGCCGGCCCTCCTGGCGAAGCTGCTCGATCAGTCGGGCCCGCTCGTCCTTTGGGATCAGGAAGAAGGGCGGGTCACGCAGCTCGCAGGGCAGGCGGGCGTCGACCTGCTCGGCCGGCAGGTGGGCGTGGCTGTCGGTGGAGCCGGCGCTGCTTCCCGAGGAGGCGTCGAAGCCGAGCCGGCCCTTCACCACCTTCTCCGAGGGGAAAATCCAGGCGTAGCGGTAGAGCGCCCCCTCGGGCGTCCGCGAGTAGGCCTCCATGGCGTGCTGGAGGCAGTGGATGATCGAGCTCTTCGCCGAGCCGTTGGGCCCGTGCAGCATGATGAGGCGGGACACTCGACCGTCCCGAACGAAGTTGTTCACCAGCCGGTAGATCTCGTTTTGCACCTGCTCCTGACCCGCGACCCGGCCGTCGCCATTGGCCCAAGGAGCGTCGAAGAGATGAAAGCGGCGGACCGAGCCGGTGGGGAGCTGCAGGGTCGTGGAGCCGAAGTGGTCGAACACGTCCCGCAGGTACTGGGCCGCGCTGCGCAGGCCCAGCTGTGGCGTCTCCAGGAATCCATCGAACCACTGGCTGTAGCTCAGAAGAGCGCGGTCCTCTCGAAAGCTGGTCTGAACCCGGCTCGACAAGGACCGCAGGAGCTCGCGTGCGCTTTCCACGATTCAGGCGTAGCGCGCCCGCGAGTGCCGTCCAAGCTCAGTGGGGCTGCTTCAAAATCGCGAAGATCACCACCAGAACGAACAAGGCGATACAGGCCAGCCCGACCAACAGGGTTCCCCGGTCGACCCGGGTCGCCTCGATCCAGCGCTGCGCTTCGGCCCGTCGGGACTCGCTGACCTCCTGGTCCCGTGTCACCGGCTCGAGCTCGGCCCTGGCCTCTACGTAGTCGCCGCGGCTGAAGGCCCGAAGGCCTGGGTCGAGGCTGCTCGCGTTGCGTTTCGCCACCGGCCGCAGGCTAGCAGGCGGGCCGAGGTCCGACGACCGAATCTGGCGCTGAACGGATAGGCAGGTAGGTGCGGAACGTTCGTCCGGCGCTCTTGATTTCGGTGGAGGCAGGTGGTGGAGAGTGGATCAAAGTGGCTATTTCGGCCATGTTGAGGTCGCCGTGTTTCGAGGTCGGTACGAGCATTCCGTGGATGGAAAGGGGCGGGTCGCTTTGCCGGCCGCCTTCCGTCGTGCGCTCGCCGACGAGACCCAGCTCGTGATCACCAACCACATCTCGGAGCCCTGCCTGGTCGCCTACCCGATGGGTGCGTGGCGTGCCTTCGAGACTCGGCTCAAGAAGCTGCCCCAGTTCGACCCCAACGTGATGGCGGCCCGACACCTCTTGGTGGGCAACGCGATGGATTGTCCCATCGATCGGCAAGGTCGCTTGCTGCTGCCAGCGCTCTTGCGGGATAACGCCGGCATCGGCCGGGACGCTTGCTGGGTCGGCGGCTTGGAGACCATGGAGCTGTGGTCCAAGGACACCTGGCTGGAGCGTGAGCGGAGCCTTCGGGCCAAGGTGGCGCCGGAGCTGCTTCAGAAGCTGGGAGAGCTGGGGCTGTGATGCCGACCCCCGACGCTCGCCACCGCTCGGTGCTTCTCGAGCCGGTCGTCCAGGCCCTGGTCCAGGCGCCCGGAGGGCGCTACGCGGACCTCACCTGCGGTCTGGGCGGCCACACGGCCGGCCTTTTGGAGGCCGATCCTCGAGGCCGAGTCCTCGCCTTCGATCGGGACCCCGAGGCCCTTGCCATCGCCCGAACGCGTCTGTCGCCCTTCGGCGAGCGCTGTACCTTCGTGGAGGCCGACTTCTCCGAGCTCGTCGAACACGCCCGAGCCCAGGGGCTTTGGCCGCTCGATGGAGTGCTCGCCGACCTCGGCGTGAGCTCCATCCAGTTCGACGACCCTGGCCGGGGCTTCAGCTTCCGAAACGCTGGGCCCCTCGACATGCGCATGGGCCCCGGCGTCGGTCCCGACGTGGCGGCGCTCTTGGCCGAGGTCGACCTGTCGACCTTGACGCGGATCCTGGGGCGCTTCGGTGAGGTGCCTCGGGCCAAGAGCGTGGCCCGAGCCATCCTGCGGGCCCGGGACGAGGGCCGGCTCGAGAGCACCCTCGAGCTGGCTCGGGCCATCGAGGCGGGCGGCGGCGGCCGCAGGAGCAGCGCCGTCCACCCGGCGACCCTCGCCTTTCAGGCGCTTCGGATCTGGGTGAACCGCGAGCTCGAGGAGCTGGACGTTCTTCTGGCCCGGCTGCCCGAAGCAGTCCGGCCCGGTGGTCGGGTCGCGATCATCAGCTTCCACAGTCTCGAAGATCGACGCGTCAAGCGAGCTTTCGCGGACCCCAAGCCCGATCCCGCCCTGCGCCACCTGCCCACCGAGACCGTCCCCGGACCCTGGCGCGCGCTCTCCAATGTCGCCCCCTCCGAGGCGGAGAAGCAGACCAATCCGCGCTCTCGGAGCGCCCGTCTCCGGGTCGCGGAGCGGAGGGCTTCGTGAAGCAGGATCCGCTGGTTTGGGCCCTCGCCATCGCCGCGCCCCTCGTCGCGGTGGGGCTCTTTCACGCCTGGACCCACGTCCAGACCGTTCGCCTCGGCTACGAGCTCTCCGATGCCGTCGAGCGCCGAGAGGCCCTCGAAGAGCAGAACCGCGCTCTGCGCATGGAGCGATCCACGCTGAGGGCCCCCGAGCGTCTGCAGCGCCTCGGCGAGAAGATGAAGCTTCGTCCTCCGCGAACGCAGCCCTCTCGAAGAACCGCTCGCACCGAAATCTCGAGGGACGTGCCCTGATGGCCAGGACCACCAATATGGATCCGGACAGCGTCGGCGTCCGACTGGGCAACAAGGCCGACGTCAAGGCGAACCGTCGCGCTCGAACCCGAGGTGCGCCGAGCCGGCGGTCGAAGAAGACCAAAGCGGAGGCCAAGCCGGCCCCCGAGCGCAAGAGCGCTGCCTCTCGTCGCACCGTGGCCGAGAGCCCAAACAAGGGGGGCGGCCGGCGCCAAGACGATCGTACTCGGACCGACGCGCCGGCCATTCGCTTCCGCCTCGCGCTCTTGGTGGCGGGGCTGGCGGTGGTGGCGGTCCTGTTGATCGGCCGAAGTGCGCAGCTGCAGCTGGTGGACCGAGGCCGCTTCGAGGGGGCTGCCTCGGCGCAGGCCCGACACGTGGTGGAGCTACGGGGCAAGCGGGGGCCGATCACGGATCGCCACGGCGCCGAGCTCGCCATGTCCCTGGACACCGAGACGGTGGTCGCCGACCCGGCCCGCATCGAGGATCCGGAGGCCATGGCGCGGCGCCTCGCCCCGCTGCTGGCCCTCGATCCGGGGCCCCTGCAGAAGAAGCTCGCCGGTGACCGTCGCTTCGTCTACCTGCGAAGACGCGTATCGCCCCGAATGGCGGCCGCGGTCCGCGAGGCCGAACTGCCGGGCGTTTTCATGATCACCGAGCCCAAGCGCTTCTACGGGGGCAACCGCCTCGCGGCCCACGTCCTCGGCTTTTCGAACATCGACGGCGTGGGTCGAGCGGGGGTGGAGCGTCGCTTCGACGCCGCCCTGCGGGGCCGGCACGCGCGGCTGGACGGGCTGCGGGACGCTCGGGGCAACGCGGTCTTGATCGGCGGCACCTCCGGAGCCGAGGATCTCGATGGCCGGGGCCTCCGGCTCACCCTCGACCGCACCATCCAGCACGCCACCGAACAAGCCCTCCGCGAAGCCGTCCATTGGCAGCGGGCCCGGGCAGGGGTCGCCGTCGTGCTCGATGTCGACACCGGCGAGGTCTTGGCCATGGCCTCCAGCCCCGACTTCAATCCGAACAAACTCGGCGACGACGGCGCCTCCCACCGCCGAAACCGCGCCATCGAGATGGTCTACGAGCCCGGCTCCACCTTCAAGGTGGTGACGGTGGCGGCGGCGCTGGAGGAAGGCATCGCATCCCCCGAAAGCAGGCTAGATTGCGAATCGGGGCGCTGGCGGGTCGGGGGGCGGACGATCCGGGATTCTGATCACGCCTACGGCGATCTGAGCGTGGCCGAGGTGCTCTCGGTCTCGTCCAACATATGCGCCGCCAAGCTCGGCATCGAGCTCGGCCGCCGCCGCCTCCATCGCTGGATCCAGCGCTTCGGACTCGACGAGGCCAGCGGTGTCGAGCTCCCGATGGAGGCGAGCGGGCTGCTCCGCGACCCCGACAGCTGGCGGGAGATCGCCATCGCCAACATCAGCTTCGGCCAGGGCATCGCCGTGACCCCGCTCCAGATGGCCCAGGCCTTGAACGTGGTCGCGGCGGGTGGCCAGCTTCGGCCGGCCCGGATCGTCGCGGCGAGCGAGGTCGCGCCGGGCCGATGGGTGGAAGCGCCGCGCCCCCCCTCCGAGACGGTGCTCCGCCCCCGGACCGCCAGCGCTCTCCGCGACATGATGGTCGGCGTGGTGGAGGAAGGGACGGGCCGAAAGGCGGCCTTGCCCGGGGTCCAGGTGGCAGGCAAGACGGGCACCGCCCAGAAGATCGACCCGCTCACCCGGGCCTACAGCCGGGAGAACTACGTCGCGTCCTTCGGCGGCTTCGGGCCCGCCGAGGATCCCGAGGTGACCGTCCTGGTGGTGCTCGACGAGCCGCGGGGAAGCATCTACGGTGGGGTTGCCGCCGCGCCCGCCTTCCGGCGGATCCTCGGTGCTGCTCTTCGAGCCCGAGGCCACGTGCTGCCGGCGGCCGAGCTCGAAGAGGTCGAGCCCCCGTCCGAACCCGTGGCGCGGGCGACCAAAGACTCGGTGCCCGAGACCCCAGGCCTGGAGCTCGCGCTTTCGGCTCAGGCCCGGGCCATGCTGGGGCTGGACGAGACCCTCCCCAGCACCGATCCGAGCGTCGTTCCAAGCCTCATGGGTCTCGGGGCCCATGAAGTGCTAGAGCGGTGTCAGAAGGCGGGCTGCGTACCGATCTTCGTTGGGACAGGTAGGGTCGTCGAACAGACGCCTCCCGCCGGCACCACGATGAACCCTGGGGACACCTGGCAGGTGCGCATGAAGCCGAGGATCGATTGATGAGACTCGAAGACCTCATTCGCGGCATGGCCATCGTCGACCGGCGCGGTCACTTCGACGCCGAAGTCCGCACCATCACCCCCGACTCGCGCAGAGTGGGCGAGGGCGACGTCTTCGTCGCCGTCCGCGGAAGCGAGTCCGACGGCCACCGGTACATCGAACCGGCGGTGAAGCAGGGCGCCCGAGCGATCATCGCCGAAGAGTGGCCCGAAGGGCTGGACGAGAGCCTGGGCAAGAAGCCGAACGTGGTCCTGGTGGCCGACGCCCGGCGCGCGCTCGCGCTCGCTGCCGCCAATCTGTTCGGCGAGCCATCCCGCGAGCTCGTGGTGGCTGGAGTCACCGGCACCAACGGAAAGACGACCGTGACCCACGTCCTGGAGGCGGTGTTCACCCACGCCGGAAAGAAGACCGGCGTCATCGGCACGGTGGGCGCGCGCTACCCCGGCAAGGACCTGCCGCTGAAGCACACCACCCCCGACCCGCTCACCCTGCAGGGCATCTTCGCCAAGATGCACAACGAAGAGGTCAGCCACGTCGTCATGGAGGTGTCCTCCCACGCCCTGGACCAGCACCGGGTGAGCGGCGTTCACTTCCGGGTGGCGGGCTTCACGAATCTGACCCAGGACCACCTCGACTACCACCAGGATCTCGAGAGCTACGCCGCCGCGAAGCGCCGGTTCTTCGACGAGGTCCTGCCGGCCAGCGAGGCCCAGGGACGTATGGCGGTGGTGAACATCGACGATCCTCGGGGCGAGGAGATGGCGGCGGCCTGGGGGGGCAAGACGCTGACCGTCTCGTTGGAGCGCGCCGACGCCGACCTGTTCGTGAGCGAGGTCGAGTACGGCCTCGGTGGGACCCGGGCCGTGGTCGAGAACGCCAAAGGTAGCTGGGACCTTCAGGTCCCGCTGATCGGCGCCCACAACCTGTCCAACGTCCTCGTCGCGGTGGGGATGGCCGAGGCCATGGGCCTGTCGCCGAGTCGGATCGCCGAGGGCCTGCAGCAGGTAAAGCCGGTCCCCGGTCGGCTGGAGCCGGTCGAGAACGACGAAGACAAGCGAGTCTTCGTCGACTACGCCCACACCCCCGACGCGCTCGACAAGTTGCTGGCCTGCTTGGCGCCGCTGACGAGTGAGCGGCTCATCGTGGTCTTCGGCTGCGGAGGCGACCGCGACGCCGGCAAGCGTCCTCTCATGGCAGCGGCGGTGGCGCGCCACGCCCACCTTGCGGTGGTGACCTCTGACAACCCCCGCAACGAAGATCCGGCCGAGATCGCGGCTGCGGTGGAGCTGGGCCTGAAAGAGGCGGGTTGGAGCCGCTACGGCACGGTGGTCGCGCCTCGAACCTTCGCCACCGAGCTCGATCGGCGCAAGGCGATCGAGCTCGCGGTCGGATGGATGGAGCCTGGCGACGTCCTGGTCGTGGCCGGCAAGGGCCACGAGCGCACCCAGACCATCAAGGGCGTCGAGCGCCCCTTCGACGATCGGGAGGAGACCCGGCGCGTCTTGGCGGGCCTTCCCCCGGCGCCGCCGCCGCCGCCCACGCCTCCGGCCGACGTAGAGAGGGCGCAGGTCGTCGACTCCGTCGACATCGATCCAGACATCGTCGACGAAGAAGAGGACGGGAAACCAGAGGAGGTCGACTCGTGATCTGGCAACCCCGGCGCGACTCCTCGGAGTCCGTGGCCCGGGCCGTTGGCGGCGTGCACGTCGGGCCCGTTCGAACGCTTGCCGGGGTGGGGACAGACAGCAGGGAAGACTGCCCGGAGGGGCTGTTCGTGGCCCTGGTCGGGCCGCGCTTCGACGGCCACGTCCACGTGGCCGACGCTCTCGCCAAGGGCGCGGTGGCTGCGCTGGTGGTCGAGGGTCGGGGCACCGAGGCGCCGACCCGCATCGAGGTCGAAGACACCACCTCGGCCCTGGGTCGCTTGGGCCGCACGGCCCGGCGCGAGAGCGCGGCCACCGTCTTCGGACTCACCGGCTCCAACGGCAAGACGAGCAGCAAGGAGCTCCTCGCCGGCCTCCTGGAGGCGATCGGTCAGGGCCCCACCCACCGAACCCCCGGCAACCTCAACAACGCGATCGGGCTCCCGATGACCCTCCTCGGCCTGGAAGAGCGGCATCGGACGGCGGTGATCGAGATGGGCATGAACGCCCGGGGCGAGATCGACGCGCTCACCCGTCTGTGTGAACCCGACGTGGTCCTGGTCTTGAACGTGGGGCCGGCCCACATCGGCAAGCTGGGCTCGCTGGAGGCGATCGCCGAGGCCAAGGGGGAGGCCTTTCGAGCAGCCCCGACCGGCGCGCTTCGGGTCGGAAACGCCGACGACCCCCGCGTGATGGCCCAGCTCGACGACGCCGGCGGAGGCCTTCGCTACGGCTGGGCCGAGGACGCCGACGTCCGCATCGTCGAACGCCGTCGGACCGAGGACGGCCAGACGGTTCGCATCGCCTCCCCGGAGCTCGCGGTCCATCTGCCCTGGAGCGGCGCTCATCAGGCGAGCAACCTGGCGGCGGCGGTGGCCTGCTGCGTGGCGGCGGGCTTCGCGATGCCCCAGGAGATCGATCTGCGGGCTCGCCTTCAGCCGCTGCCGGGGCGAGGGGCGCGGCGTCGCCGCGGGCCGTGGACCATCGTGGACGAGAGCTACAATGCCAACCCCGCCTCCACGGTGGCGGCGCTCCGGGCGGTGGTCGAAGAAGGCGCACAAGGCCCAGTCATGCTGCTGATGGGGGCGATGGATGAGCTCGGCGACCACGCCGAGGCCGGGCACGCCGAAGTGGGCCGCCGGGCGGCGGAGCTTGGCGTGACCTTCGTGGGGGCCTTCGGCCCCGGCGCCGAGCCCGTCTGCGTCGCCGCGGCGGCGGCGGGCGTCGACGCCCATCACGAGGCCGACGACGCCGACGCCCTCGCCGCCCGGGCGGAAGCGGTCCTCGATGACCGACCCTGGTGGATCCTGGTCAAGGGCTCCCGAGCCAGCGGTATGGAGCGCTTCGTGCGCCGGCTGGGAGACGCCTGATGCTCTACTGGCTGCTCTACGAAGTCCTGGCCATCAACTTCTTCCGCTACCCGTCCACGCGGATCCTCCTCGCGGCGGGCTTCTCGCTCCTCCTCTCCATCGCCCTCGGGCCGATGTTCATCGCTTGGCTTCGAAGTCTCGCCATCGGCCAGGAGGTTCGGGACGACGGACCCGAGACCCACGGGACCAAGCAGGGAACCCCGACGATGGGGGGGACGTTGATCTTGTTCTGCACCGCCGTCCCGACCCTGCTGTGGGCGGACACCACCAACCGCTACGTTTGGTTCGTCCTCATCATTCTCCTGGGCTACGGCTTCGTGGGCTTCGTCGACGACTACCGCAAGGTCGCCCTCAAGAACCCGAAGGGGCTCCCCGGCAAGTACAAGCTGATCGGACAGGCCGCCTTCGGGACCATTGCGATGGTCTATCTCTTCTGGACCACCACCTACGACACGGCGCTGTCCTTTCCCTTCCTGAAGCCGGAGCTGTTCAGTCCCGACATCGGGCTGTTCTACATCCCCTTCGCTCTGCTGGTGCTGATGGGGACCTCCAACGCCGTCAACCTGACCGACGGCCTCGACGGCCTGGCCATCGTGCCGGCCGTGATCAGCGGCGGCGTCTTCTTGATCTTGGCCTACGCCTCGGGCGCCGTCATCTCGGGCTTCAACCTCGCCGAATACCTCGGCATCCCGCGGACGCCAGGGGCCGAGGAGCTGGCTGTCTTCTGCGCCTCGCTGTGCGGAGCAGGGCTCGGCTTCCTCTGGTACAACGCCCACCCGGCCGAGGTCTTCATGGGCGACGTCGGGAGCCTGAGCATCGGCGGGGCCTTGGGCGCCCTTGCCGTCGTGACCAAGAACGAGCTCGTGAGCGCCATCGTCCACGGGATCTTCTTGGCCGAGGCACTGTCGGTCATCATTCAGGTCGTCTCCTACAAGACCCGCGGCAAGCGGGTGTTTCGGATGGCTCCCGTCCATCACCACTTCGAGCTCTCGGGATGGCCGGAGCCGAAGGTGATCGTCCGCTTTTGGATTCTCTCCGTCCTCCTGGCCCTCATCGGCCTGGCGACGCTCAAGCTACGGTGAGCCGATGTTCATGACGCGGGCCAAGATGCGCTTCAAGGGCGTCACCACCTCCGTCGTCGGCGCCGGACGCAGCGGCGAAGCGGCGGCCGAGCTGCTGCGCGCGGTCGGAGCCGAGGTTCAGCTCCTCGATGACGTCCAAGGGCCGGGCCGCCAGCCGATCGAGACCCGGGCCATCGAGCGGTCGCGCTACGTCGTCCTCAGCCCCGGGGTCCCTCGCAGTCGGCCCGAGCTCCGAAGCGCCCTCGCCGAGGGTCGCCTGTTGGGGGAGGTCGATCTAGCGGGTGCTTTCTTGCCGGTGCCCCTGGTCGGGATCACCGGGACGAACGGCAAGAGCACGACCACCGCCCTCATCGGCGCCATCCTGGAGGGGGCGGGGCGCCGGCCTTGGATCGGCGGCAACCTCGGTCCTCCCGCGTCGACCCTTGCTCTGAGATTCGTGACCGAAGAAGAGCCCGACGTCGGTCTCGCGGTGCTCGAGCTCAGCTCCTACCAGCTGGAGTCGATCACCGAGGCCCGGTTCGAATTGGGCGTGTGGCTGAACCTGACGGCGGACCATCTGGACCGGTACCCGAGCATGGAGGCCTACGGGCGGGCGAAGCGGCGCCTCCTGGAGCTGCGCCGCTCTTCGGGGACCGGCGTCCTCAACGCCGAGGACGCGAGGGTGGTCCGGATGTCGGAGGGCCTGCAAGGCAAACTGCGTTGGTTCAGCGGGCGCACCTGGCGAGGGATCGGCACCGGCTGGATGCCCGGCCACCTCGTCCGCAGGGTGGGCGAAGACGTGGAGCGCTTTGCGCTCCAGGGGTACGCTCTCCCCGGCGTCCACAATGTGGAGAACGCCGCCGCCGCGGTCGAGGCGACGCGTAGCCTCGGGGTCCCGGTCGAGTCAGTCCAGCGCGGGCTCGACGGCTTCCCGGGGCTGCCCCACCGGCTGGAAACCATTCCCAGCCTGGATGGCCGTCGATGGATCAACGACTCCAAGGCGACCAACGTCGACGCCGCCGTCACCGCTTTGCGGAGCTTCCGAGGGCCGATCACCTTGATCCTCGGCGGACGCAGCAAAGGCGCCCCCTACGCTCCCCTCGTCGCGCAGGCCGAGGCGGCAGGGGTGGTCCGGGTCTACGCCCTCGGCGAGGCGGGCCCCGAGATCGCGGCCGCCTTCCAGGGTCGCATCCCGGTCGAGGTGGTGGCCGACATGGGATCCGCGGTGGCTGCCGCCGCCCAGCACGCCGAAGCCGAGGGCACCGTCCTCCTCAGCCCCGCCTGCAGCTCCTTCGACCAGTATCCAAACTTCGAGGCTCGAGGGGACGACTTCCGGCGCCTCGTCCGAGAGAACGCATGACCGCCGACGCCCCCACGACCATGCCCACGCCCGTGACCCGTCCCTCCGAGGTGGCGCGCCTGGTCGACCCCTGGATGCTGGGAGCGGCGATGTTCTTGGTCGGGCTCGGGGTGGTCGTGGTCTACGGGGCGAGCGCCATCCGCTCCGCCGAGTCGGGGCTGGGGGAGGCCCACTACCTCGTTCGGCAGCTCGGCGCGGTGGCGATCGGCGTAGTCGCGCTCAGCCTCACGCGCCGGGTGCCGGTGGACGCCTGGAGCCGGCTCGCCTACCCGCTGCTGCTCGTCACCCTCGCGCTCTTGGTCTTGGTCTGGGTGCCCGGGGTCGGCCGAGGCGCCAACGGTGCGCAGCGCTGGATCGCCTTCGGGAGTCTGTCTTTTCAGCCCTCCGAGCTCGCGAAGCTCTCGGTCGTCCTGTATCTGGCCCACTCCCTGGCCAAGAAGCGCGAGCAGGTCTCGACTTTCTCGATCGGCTTCGTCCCCCACGTCCTGGTGGTGGGGGTGGTGGCGGGGCTGGTCCTGGTGCAGCCCGACCTCGGCACCGCCCTCGTCATCGCGACCACGGCGGGAGCCATGCTCTTCGTGGCCGGGACTCGAATCGGCTATCTCGCCGGGGCCTTCGTGCTCTTGGTGCCGGTCGTCCTGCACTACATCGCGACGCGTCCTCACGCCCTCGATCGGGTGCTGGCTTTTCTTCACCCCGAGGCCCACCGGGCCGGCGTCGGCTATCAGGCGTGGGAGAGTCTGGTCGCCTTTGGCTCGGGCGGCGTCTTCGGGGTCGGCCTGGGGGCGGGGAGCAACAAGCTCTTCTTCCTCCCCGAAGGCCACACCGATTTCGTGTTCGCAGTCGTCGGCCAGGAGCTCGGCTTCGTCGGTGCGTCGGCGGTCCTCGTCGCCTTCGTGATTCTGCTCGGACGCAGCTTCGACGTCGCCCGGAAGCTGCCCTGCAGGTTTCCCATGTTCCTGGTGTTCGGGATCGCCGTCTGGCTCGGTCTTCAGGCCGCGATGCACGTCGCCGTGACCTTGGCCGTCCTACCCACCAAGGGCATCACGCTGCCCTTCCTCTCTTTCGGGCGCAGCTCGATGGTCGTTTCCCTCGCCGCCCTTGGCATCGTCCTCCGGGCCAGCGCCGAGGCTCGGCTGTTGCGAGGTCGCGGATGAAGATGCTGATCGCGGGCGGCGGGACGGGGGGGCATCTGTTCCCTGGCGTCGCGGTAGCGGAAGAGGTGCTGAGTCGTCGGGCCGGTAACGCGGTCCTCTTCGTCGGTACGCGGCGCGGAATCGAGGCCCGCGTCATTCCGCGGCTTGGCCACGACATCGCGTACATCGACGTCAGCGGTCTCAAGGGCACCGGCGTCGCCAGGAGACTCCAAGGCCTGGGCCGCTTGCCCCGGGCGCTGATACAGTCCGCCGCCATCATCCGACGCTTCGACCCCGACGTGGCGGTCGGGGTCGGGGGCTACGCTTCGGGTCCCGCCATTCTCGCCGCCTGGCTGTCGGGTGTGCCCTGCGCCCTGCTGGAGCAGAACAGCGTCCCTGGCGTCACGAACCGGGTCTTGGGCCGCTTCGCCGAAAGCATCTTCACGACCTTCCCCATTGGTGCCGGATACTTTCCGGACCGCAAGGTCCAGCAGCTCGGCAATCCGATCCGAAAGCAGCTGCTCCAGAACTTCGTGGAGGGTGGTCGCACGCCCACCGAGTTCACGGTCTTGGTCCTGGGCGGAAGTCAGGGCGCACGCGGCCTCAACTCACGGGTCGCCGAGGCGGTGGAGCGACTGCGAGACCAGCCGATCCGATGGGTGCACCAGGCCGGCGCTCGGGACGCGGAGGTCTCGAGGCGTCGCTATGCCGAGTGCGGGGTCCGAGCCGAGGTGCACGAGTTCATCGATGACATGAGCACCGCCTACCGAGAGGCGAGTCTCGTGGTCTGCCGGGCCGGCGCCTCCACCCTCGCCGAGGTGACGGTGGCCAAGAAGCCGAGCATCCTCGTCCCCTTTCCCCACGCCACCGACAACCACCAGGAGCTCAACGCCCGGGTTCTGGAGGAGGCCGGCGCCGCAATCGTCCTGCTCGAAGCGGAGCTCGATGGGGTCTCTTTGGCGGACGCGGTCGAGGCCCTTCGGCGAGATCCAGAGCGACTGGAGAGGATGGCCCGGGCGGCCGGGCGCCTGGGGCGACCGGAGGCAGCCCGAGAGGTCGTCGACGCCTGCGAGGCGATGGTTCGGACATGAAGCGTTTGGGTCTCGCAGCGCGGGTCCGCCGCATCCACTTCGTGGGCATCGGCGGCATCGGCATGAGCGGCATCGCTCGAGTGCTGCTTCAGCTCGGCCACACCGTCAGCGGAAGCGATCAGCGCCCCAGCCCCCTGGTGGAGGAGCTGAAGACGGCTGGCGTCACCATTCGAATCGGTCACGATCCCGCGGCCGTTCACGGGGCCGACGTCGTGGTCGCCTCCACCGCCGTGCCTCGAGACAATCCGGAGCTGCGCGCGGCCCGGTCGGCGGGCATCCCGGTGGTTCCGAGGGCCGAGATGCTCGCCGAGCTGATGCGCACCCAGGCTGGAATCGCGGTCGCGGGCTCCCACGGAAAGACCACCACGACCTCCCTCATCGGCTCGGTTCTGGCGTACGCCGGGCTCGATCCCACCATCGTGGTGGGCGGGTCGCTTCGTCGCTGGGGCACCGGACACCGCGGGCAGGGCGAGCTGATGGTGGCCGAGGCGGACGAATCCGACGGCTCCTTTCTCCTTCTCGGCCCAACGATCTCGGTCGTGACCAACATCGATCCGGAGCATCTCGAGCACTACGGCGGCTCGCGGGACAGGCTCGAGGACGCATTCGCGAGCTTCCTCGGCAAGACGCCCTTTTACGGTCGGGTCGTCGCCTGCATCGACGACCCAGGGGTGGTTCGAGTGTTGGAGCGGCTAGACCGCCCTCGCTTCACCTACGGAACAGATCCCGCCGCCGACTTTCGGCTCGGCCCACCGAGCGTGGAGCGAGACGGGCAGAGCTTCGTCGTGCGCGGGCCGGCGGGAGAGCACCGCTTCCGAATCGGCATGCTCGGCGAGCACAACGCGCGCAACGCCACCGCCGCGGTGGCGGTCGCTCACGATCTGGAGCTGTCGATGGATGCGGTGGCGGCGGGCCTGGAGGCCTTCGAGGGGGTGGACCGACGCTTCTCCTTGCGGGGGACGGTCGGCGGGGTGGAGGTCGTCGACGACTACGGCCACCATCCGACCGAGATCATCTCCACCCTGCGCGGGGTGAGGTCCGCGCGTCCGCGGCAACGGATCCTCGTCGGCTTTCAGCCCCATCGCTACACGCGAACCCGCGACTTCCTCGGCGCCTTCGCGGGCGCTTTCGATGCCGCCCAGCTCGTGGTGGTGGCGCCGGTTCATGCGGCCGGTGAGGCGCCGCTGTCGGGCGCGGCCTCGAAGGATTTGGTGGCCGCGATGCGGCGGCACGGTCATCCGGACTGCCGGGAGGCGGCCGATTGCGGCGACATGAGCGCCGTCTTGGTGGGCCAGAGTCGGCCTGGGGATCTGATTTTGCTGCTTGGCGCAGGAGACATCAGCGATCAAAGCCCCCGAATTTTGGAGGCGCTCCGTGAGCGAGCAGAACGGGAAGCTTAGATCTCCGGACCACCGTCAAGATTTTTTCTTTTCTGGATCGATTACACCTATGCGCGCGATCCAAAATCATATAGCGTCGGGCAGGGTTCGAAGCTGGCTGGCTCGTCAAGATCTAATCGTGATCCCAGCCACTTGCCAAGTCTCCTTCCGAGCCCGGTCTCGCGGTGGCGAGGTCGGCCGGGAAATTAGATCGGCTTTTAGATCAATGGTCGAGATCGGTGGGTACTGAACACATGTCGAGCAAAAAGAGACAGTGGCGACGGGCCATCGGCATGGTCGGGCTCGGCGGGATCATCAGCTTCTGTGTGCTCGGCCTCGGGCACAGTATCCGCAACAGTGATCGCTTTGCGCTCGAGGGGATCGAAGTCCGCGGCGCGGCGCGGGTCTCGGAGGAAGGCATTCGTCGCCTGAGCGGCCTCGAGCTGGGCCGGAACCTCTTCGATCTCGATCTGGAGGGGGCGGAGCTTCAGGTCGAGGCCCATCCGATGGTTCGACGAGCTCGGGTTCGGCGACGACTGCCCGACCGCATCGAGGTGCAGGTCGAAGAGTGGACGCCGGCCTTCCTGGTCTCCCTCGGCCGTACCTACGTGGCCGACGCGTTGGGCCAAGTGATCAAGGCGCTCGAGCCTGGGGACGACATGGACCTCCCCCTCGTGACCGGCCTCGACCGAGCCGAGGTGCAAAGCCAGCGGCTCCCCCGACTGGCCGAGGTGACGGCGCTGGCCCGCTCTTGGTCCGAAGCCGGCCTGCCTCGACCCTCCGAGATCCACGTCCCCTCCGTCGGCCCGGCGACGGTCAGGACGCGAGCCGGCTGGGCGGCGATTTTGGCCGAGGCTCCAGATCTCGACGAGCTCGCGGACGCGGTGGCGAAGGCCGAGCGTCAGGGGCCCATCCGGCGGGTGCGGGTCGACGGCGGCCGCCGGGAAGGACGCATCACCGTCGCTTGGGAGGGGAACGATGGCTAAGCGTGGACAGCATCTCGTCGGCCTCGACATCGGCACGACCAAGGTGACGGCCCTCGTCGGCGAGTGGGGGGACGATGGACTGGAGTTGACCGGCCTCGGAACCGCGCCCTCCAGCGGCATTCGAAAGGGCGTGGTCGTGAACATCGCCTCCACCGTCTCCGCCATCAGGAAGGCCGTACAGGAGGCGGAGCGAATGGCCGGCTGTCAGATCGATGCGGTCTACACCGGGATCTCGGGAGGCCACATCCGAGGCTTCAACAGCCACGGGATCGTGGCGGTGAAGGATGGCGAGATCACCCAGGCCGACCTCGACCGCGTGATCGAGGCGGCGAAGGCGGTGGCGATTCCCATGGACCGGGAGGTCATCCACGTCCTTCCTCAGCAGTTCATCGTCGACGACCAGGACGGGATCAAAGAGCCCCTCGGAATGCACGGCGTACGGCTGGAGGCGAAGGTCCACATCGTCACTGCAGCCACGACCTCGGCCCAGAACATCATTCGCTGCGCCAATCGATCCGGGCTCGACGTATCGGCGATCGTCCTTCAGCAGCTCGCAAGCGCGGAGGCGGTGCTCACCCAGGACGAGAAGGATCTCGGCGCGTGTCTGGTCGACATCGGCGGCGGAACGGCCGACATCGCGCTCTATTCGGACGGGGCCATCGTCCACACCAGCGTGCTCCCCATCGGCGGCAACCACGTCACCACCGACATCGCCCTCGGCATCCGCACGCCCCAGAAGGAAGCGGAGAAGATCAAGCTCGCCTACGGCTGCGCCATGGCCGAGAGCGTCGATCAGGAGGAGATGATCGACGTCCCCTCCGTGGGAGGCCGCAGCCCGCGGTCTCTCTCCCGGCAGGTCCTGTGCGAGATCATCGAAGCTCGAGCAGAAGAGATCTTCCAGCTCGTCCGGGACGAGGTCCGAAACACCGGCTACGAAGACCTGCTCGCCAGCGGTGTCGTCCTCACCGGAGGCTGCTCCCACCTCGAAGGCATGCAGGATCTGGCGGAAGAGATCCTCGGGCTGCCGGTCCGCTTCGGGGCGCCGGTCGGCGTCGGCGGGCTCGGCGACGTCGTCCGCAGTCCTGCCCACGCCACCGGCGTCGGGCTGTTGCTGCACGCTCACAATCAACTCGTCGTGCGGGAGGAGATCCCGCCCCACGGCTTCTACGGCCGCGCCGGCAAGCTCTCGGGCTGGCTGCGCAGCTTCTTTTGAGGAATCACGGAGGATTTCGATGTTCGAGTTCGACGAAACGATGAAGAACGAAGCCGAGATCAAGGTCATCGGCGTCGGAGGTGGAGGCGGAAACGCGCTGCGCACCATGATGGACGCTGGCCTTCGGGGCGTGGAGTTCATCGCCGCCAACACCGACCTGCAGGCGCTGGGGCGCAATCCGGCGACCCAGAAGATCCAGCTCGGCGCCCACTTGACCCGCGGGCTCGGCGCCGGTGCCAACCCCGAGGTGGGGCGCAACGCGGCCCTGGAGGACCGCGATCGGATCGCGGAGGCGATCGGCGAGGCCGACATGGTATTCGTGACCGCCGGCATGGGGGGCGGCACCGGCACCGGCGCCGCGCCCGTCATCGCCGAAGTGGCGAAGGAGCTCGGCACCCTCACCGTGGGCGTGGTGACCAAGCCCTTCATGTTCGAAGGGCGCCGGCGTCAGAAGCAGGCCGAGCAAGGCATCTCGGAGCTGCACGGGCTCGTCGATACGCTGATCACGATCCCCAACAACAAGCTTCTCACCATCGCCGGAGAGACGACCTCGATGATGGATGCCTTCCGGAAAGTGGACGAGGTCCTGCTGAACGCGGTGCGGGGTATCTCGGACCTGATCAACGTGGCGGGCCTCATCAACGTCGACTTCGCCGACGTGCAGACCATCATGAGCAATCAGGGCATGGCGCTCATGGGCTCGGGGGCGGCCCAAGGAGCGAACCGGGCGGTGGAGGCGGCCAACGCGGCCATCCACAGCCCGCTCCTCGACGACGTGGCGATCCAGGGCGCGACCGGCATCCTCATCAACATCACCGGCGGCGGAGATCTCACCCTGCACGAGGTCAATGCGGCCTCGACCGCCATCGCCGACGAGGCCCACGAGGACGCGAACATCATCTTCGGCTCGGTCGTCGACGACACGGCGGGGGACGAAGTGCGCATCACCGTCATCGCCACCGGCTTCGATCAGCCGGCCGGCCGTCGCCGGCCCCCGGTTCGCGAGGTGCCCAAGCAGGACTCCTCGTGGCCGGGCCGGCGAGACGATGATCGGGACGTGCCTACCGTGATCCGTAGGCAGCGAGAGGCGAACGGTCGCGACCAGCACGTCTCCCGGGACACCGACACCGGTCAGCTCGACATTCCGACCTTCCTGCGTCGACAGGCGGACTGAGCTCGTAGCCTTTCCGAGGGGGTGGACACCCCCGCCGGGAGCCATTAGGGGGTGAAGGTCCCCAGACAAGGCGCGCATGCTGAAGGTCGACCCGTCGCTCAACCACGTTCCGGCCCGTCGCGAGACCATCGTCGCGCTGCTGGAGTCCATCAATCAGCCGCTGGTGAACATCCCCAGCCACGGGACGGCCTCCACCGGGGCGTTCATCATGGGGACCCGCAACCCGGACGGGTACTTCACCATGTATGTCTACCTGCACCAGCCGGAGACGAAAGCGGTGATCATCTACGTGAGCGAGCCCCGCAGCCTGACGGTGGACCAGTACCGCGTGGAGGAGGAGGAGGCCCAGCGCTTCGTGGAGTCGATGGGCTTCATGATGGACGACATCCGCTTCCCGGGTCTCGACGTCCCGGAGCAGGAATCGGTAATCTCCAGGGTGCCGCTCTTTCGGCCCCCGGAGCGCACGGTCGACCTCTTCGACGTGGCCGACAGCCGGGACGTGGCGCCGAGCAGCCGGCCCGACGTCGATCTTCGAGACGACGCGGCCTTTTTCGGGGACGGCCCTTCCGGGATGGGCTCCAGCCTGCGCGGGGGCGGAAGTGAGGACGAGCTTCCGACCTCGGGCTCGGTCCTGCGCGGCAGCCCGGTGTCGGGACCGGCCTCGGGGAGCCAGGTCCCGCTCTCTCGAAGCGGCGGACCCAGCTCGGGTCGATCCATCACCGGTCAGCCGGTCAGCGGTCGGCTGATCACCGGGCGTCCGGTCACTGGCTCGGGGCCGGGCTCGACCGGGCCCACGGATGCTCGAACGACGGAATCGATGAAGCGACTCGGGCGGCTTCTGGGCACCTTTGGCGTGGCGCTCGCCATCGGCCTGAGCGCGGCCTGCGCCACCTCTTCCACGTCCGAGGCGGCAGCGCCGAAAGACCGCGCGGTCACCGCTCACCTCGACCTGGCGGCCCAGCACCTGGCCCGAGGCGCCCCCGCCGACGCAGTGCGCGTCTACCGGGAGGTCTTGGAGAGGTCGCCAAAGGACAAGGAGGCCCTGCGAGGGCTCGGCTTGGCCTATCTGAACCTCGATCGATTGGATGACGCGAAGCGTTATCTGGCGCGGGCGATCGAGAGCGACCCGGAGTGGTCCATGCCCAAGAACGAGCTTGCCGTCGTCCATCTGCGCCAAGGGCGCTGCGCAGAGGCTCAGGCCCTCCTCGAGGCGGTGCTGGACGACATCTTCTATCCGACGCCGGCCTATGCCCGGCACAACTTGGCCAAGGCCCTGGCGTGTCAAGGTGCGCTGACTTCAGCCATTGAGACCTTGGAGTCAGCGGTGAAACTTCAGCCCACCTTTTGTCTGGGTTATCTGACCCTATCCGAGATGACGCAGCGAGTAGAGGCCCACGAGGCCACCGTTTCGGCCTGCGCTCGCTTCTCGGAGTTCTGCGAGGCCGACGAGCGGGTCCGCTCGAATATTCTGCCGCGGCACAGCGCGACATGCTATCGACGAAGTGCGGCCGCGTATGTCGAGCTCGGCGACGTCGAGTCGGCGCGCTCGTCGTTGAAACGGTGTTTGGAAACAGGAGAGCTCGAGGCCTCATGCCGGGAGCTGCTCCGAATGCTCCCTCCTTGAGAGGAGGGCGGACGGCGAGAGGCGCCGTCGAAAGGAACGGACCACGCCATGGCGGACGAGAAAGCGCTCGCAGCCCTCATCAAGCCCCAGCTCAATCGACGGGGCCTCACGGTGAGCGCGCTCGCCGACCGAACCAAGGTCCCCGCGTCCACCATCCGATGGCTCCTCGGCGAAGACATCTTCGCGGTCCTTCCCGGGCGCGTCTACTTGCGCGGCCAGACCCGGGCCATCGCCAAGGAGCTCGGTCTCAGCGAGGGCGACGTCCTCTCGGCCTTCGACGCCGCCTTCCCGAAGCCCGACGAAGTCGACCCCGATCCGACCGAGCCGCTGCGACGGCGAGCCGCCCTGATCGGCGCCAGCCTCGGCTGCGCCGCTATCGTCATGGTGGTCATCGCCTTCGTCTCCGTCTTCTGAGCAACGTCCCGTGACCGTGGCCCTCGTCGTCGGCGGGGTCGCCCATGGCGAGACCCATCGCGTCGTCCGCCTGCTCACCCCCGAGGGCCGGCTCGACGCCTTCGCGCCCGGCGCCCGGGCATCCAGCAAGCGTTTCGCCGGAGCTCTGGAGCCGATGCAGACCATCGAGGTCGAGCTTCACCGCCGGACCCGCGACGAGGGTCTGCTCACCCTGCGGTCGGCGACGGTCCTGCGACCGAGGCTCGACCTCCGAAGCGATCTCGAGCGCATCGCCCTCGGGAGCTACGGCGCCGAGCTGTGCTGGATGCTGGCGCCGAGCGGCGTCGTGAGCGGGCTCTTCGAGCGCGCCGAAGAGCTGCTGGATGCCTTGCTCACGCGAGGTGCCAGTCGTCCGCTCCGGCGCGCCTTCGAGCTCCGACTTCTGGCGGAGTTGGGCTACGCCACCGACCTTCGAAGCTGCGTGGCGTGCGGCGCCGCCGACGGCGACGTTGGCCGCATCGACTTTTTGGAGGGGGGGCGGATTTGCCGGCGCCACGGCGCGCCGCCCGGCGTCCGGTGGGTGGGCCCGCGCAGCTTCCAGTGGGCGGCCTCGGTTTTGGCGGCGGATGAGCTGCGCAGCGAACACGGGCTGGACGGGGCGGGCCAAGCCCGGGCCGAGTCCAACCTGGGGCCGGCCCTCGATCTCTTCTTCGAACGGCTCCTCGACCGCCGGCCCAAGAGCGCGGGCCTCTTGCGCAGCCTCAATCTCTGATCGACCCGTGGGGTGGGAACGGGTAGGGCCGAGCGCCATGGACAGAGCGCCGCCCGCTGCCACTTTCCAGGAGCTGATCCTGCGCCTTCAAGGCTTCTGGAGCGCGCGCGGCTGTGCCATCGCCCAACCCTTCGACGTCGAGAAGGGCGCGGGAACCTACAGCCCCCACACCTTTTTGCGGGCCCTGGGCCCGGAGCCCTGGCGGGTCGCCTACGTCGAGCCGAGTCGCCGCCCCACCGATGGGCGCTACGGCGAGAACCCGAACCGACTCTACCGCCACCACCAGTTTCAGGTCCTGCTCAAGCCCTCGCCCGAAGACATGCAGGGCCTGTACCTGGACTCTCTGGCCGAGGTCGGGGTCCATCCCGACCAGCACGACATCCGCTTCGTCGAAGACAACTGGGAGTCGCCGACCCTCGGGGCCTGGGGACTTGGGTGGGAGGTGTGGGTCGATGGCATGGAGCTGACCCAGTTCACCTACTTTCAGCAGTGCGGTGGCCTCGAGTGTCGGCCCGTCTCCGGTGAGCTCACCTACGGACT
Source organism: uncultured Myxococcales bacterium (assembly GCA_964477875.1). Classification (GTDB taxonomy): domain Bacteria; phylum Myxococcota; class Kuafuiibacteriia; order Kuafuiibacteriales; family Kuafuiibacteriaceae; genus Kuafuiihalomonas. The sequence continues at coordinate 8,934 of CAYZFR010000017.1, read as the reverse complement.
GGAGCGCATCGCGATGTATCTGCAGGAGGTCGACGACGTCTACGAACTTCAGTACGCACCCGGCCTGACCTACGGCGAGGTCTTTCGACGCGACGAGCTCGAATACAGTCGCTTCGCGTTCGAGGAGCTCGACGTGTCGATGTACCAGCGGATGTACGACGACAACGAGAAGGAGTGCGGTCGTCTAGTGGAGCGGCAGCTCGTCATCCCGGCCTACGATCACCTGCTGCGAGCCGCCCATGCCTTCAACTCCCTCGACGCTCGGGGCGCGATCAGCGTGACCGAGCGCCAGGGATACATCCTCCGGATCCGGGACCTGGCGCGGCAGTGCGCCGAAGCCTACGTCGAGCTGAGGAGCGAGCTCGGCCATCCCTTGGGTCTGGCCGCCGAACCCGAACCTGTCCCGGCGCCGCCGGCCGAGGTCTCGGCCGCGCTCCCCGAGACGCCAGCGACCCACGAACTCTTCATCGAGGTCGGCACCGAAGAGATGCCGGCCGCCGAGGTGCAGCCAGCGGCGGAAGCGCTCTGCGCGGCGCTGGTCGAAGGCCTGGCCGAGCTCCGGCTCGGCCACGGCCCGCCGGCGGTCCACTCGACTCCCCGCCGGCTGGCGGTGACCATCCCGGACCTCGAAGATCGGCAGGAGGACCGGACGCTGGAGGTCGCGGGTCCCCCCGCCAAGGCTGCCTTCAAGGACGGTCAGCCCACCCGGGCCGCGGAAGGCTTCGCCCAAAGCCAGGGGGTGCCCGTCGAGTCGCTGGAGCTGCGTACGACGCCCAAAGGCGAGTACGTCTTCGCCGTCCGCAAGGAGGCCGGACAGGCCACCCGGACCGTGCTCCCCGAGCTGCTGAAGAAGTGCGTGCAGGCCGTGCCCTTCGAGCGGAGCATGCGCTGGGGCCGGGGAACGGCCAGCTTCGTGCGCCCGGTGGCTTGGCTGGTGGGCCTGTATGGCGACGACGTGCTGCCCTTCGAGTTCGGCGGGCAGTGGGCCGGGCGGAGCTCCAGGGGGCATCGCTTCATGGCCCCGGAGCCCTTCGAGGTGAAGAGCGCCGCCCATTGGGTCCAGGAGCTCGAGAAGCGGAAGGTCATGCCGGACTTCGAGGCGCGGAAGGCCGCCATCCGCAAAGGGGCGGAGACGAAGGCCGCCGAGGCCGGGGGCCATCACCTGGCGGGCGAGGCGCTGGTGGCCGAGATCGCCCAGCTCGTCGAGTGGCCGGTGCCGATGCTCGGTCGCTTCGATCCCTCCTATCTCCGCATTCCGCGAGAGGTGTTGGTCTCGGAGATGGAGCAGCATCAGCGCTACATCCCCATCGCCGACGAGAAGGGCCGACTGCTCCCGCATTTCGTGGTCGTCGCCAACACCGAGGTCGAGAACCCGGACGTGAGCGCGGCTGGCTACCGGCGGGTTCTGACCGCCCGCTTTCAGGATGGCGCCTTCTTCTTCGAGGAGGATCAGAAGATGCCCCTCTTCGACCGGGTGCCGCAGCTTCGCACCGTGCGCTTCCACCGCGACCTCGGCTCGATCCACGACAAGCTCGACCGGGTAGCGGCCCTGGCGTTGTGGTTCGCGGGTGCGCTCGCCAGCACGGGGGCTTCACGGCTGCCCTCCGGGCCGGTGGTGGCTCCGGCCGACCTCTTGAGCTTCGCCAGCGGTCCGGCGCCCGAGGACGAGGACGGCCGCTTCGCGTGGAGCGTGGCCCGGGCCGCCTACCTGGCCAAGGCCGACCTCACGACCCAGATGGTGTTCGAGTTCCCCGAGCTCCAAGGCGTCATGGGCCGGACCTACGCCGCCCTCGAAGGCGAGGCCGAGGATGTGGCTCGCGCCATCGACACGCACTACCAACCTCGCTTCGCCACCGACGCGCCTCCGGCCGACGTGCTGGGCGCCCTGGTCGGGCTGGCCGACCGGCTCGACACGATCTGCGGCATCTTCGCGGTTTCGAAGGGACCGAGCGGCAGCGCCGACCCCTTCGGACTTCGACGCGCAGCCCTCGGTGTGCGGAGCATTCTGGCAGGGATGGGATGGTTCATCTCCATCTCGGCCGCGACGAAGGAAGCCCTGCGCTTGCTGAACGAGCGTCGAACCCGCCCCGAGGCGGGCGAGGACGTACTCCAGTTCTTCCGCGCCCGCATGAAGGCCTTCTTGGTTCAGGAGGGCGTGGGCGCCGATGTCGCCGAGGCGGTCCTGACCGCCGACGCCGACGACCTCGTACAGGCCGAGGCGCGAGCCCGGGCCTTGGCCGGCGTGCGCTCCGGCGCGGCGGCCGACTTCGAAGCGGTGGCGACGACCTTCAAGCGGGTGTCGAACATTTTGAAGCAGGACGGCGGGGCGGTCTCGGGGGCGGTCGACACGGGGCGCTTCGAGAGCGAGGCGGAGTCGGCCCTGCACGAGATCAACGCCCGGGTGGCAGCGCGGGTCGCTCAGGCCGCCGAAGAGGGCGCCTACGAGGCGGCGCTCTCCGAGATCGGGGCCCTGCGGCCAGCGGTGGACCGCCTCTTCGACGAGGTCATGGTCCTCGCCGATGACCCGGATCTGCGGACGAACCGGGTCCGGTTGCTCCGAGATACCCACCAGATCTTCGCGCCATTGGCCGATCTAGCCCGGCTCAGCGGTTGACGCATTTCGTCTCAGGGGTCCCCTCAAGGGGAGCTTCCGAAGCGAGGGTCGGTCTGCTTAGATGAAGACGAGACGGCACGAAGGAGCAATGCAATGAATCGAATGTGGATCCTGCCCCTGGTCGGCGTTTTGGGTTGCGGTACCGAGGCGGTTGAAGAGCAACAGGACTTGGTCTCCGATCAACCGGGCCCAACGAGCTCGGTCGTCGAGGCCCCTCGGGTGGGCGGCATCGTCTACGACTTTCGGCAGCCAGCCATCGTGGCCTTCAATCAGTCGGTGGAGCCCATCGACTTCGAGGGCAGCTCTCTGATCTGCCCCAACGGTCAGCAGATGCCGATGAACGAGTGGTTCGATACCTTGGAAGAGGACTGGGGCTTCGACTTGGGCGACGTGAGCTGGTTTGCCCTCGCTCAGCCCGCCGACGACAACGATCCCGCCAGCAGCACCGAGGAACAGATCGCCGCCCGTTACGGCGTCGATCCTGGCTGCATCGATTGCAAGGTGTGCCCCGACGGCATCTTCGTCTGCATGAACCTCTGCTCCGGCGAAGAGCTGTTCCGGCAAGGGAGCGGTTTGCCTACCAGCGGACTGTGTCCCACGACACGTATTCCCAACCGGCGATCCCGCCAGTGCGGGGACATCGAAGAAGCCTGGCTCTACGTTCCCGACCAGGCCCAGCCGAGCCAACCCGATCCGGTCGATCCCATCGATCCCTCACCTGAAGATCCGAGCGCCGGCGGCAGCTCCGAAGGCGGCTCTTCGTCTTCGGGAGGCGGCCGGAGCGGCGGCTCGTCGTCCGGCGGCGGTTACGCAGGTGGCGGCGGCAAGAACGGAAGCTTCTCGGGTGGGGGTCCGGCTGGACGCCCCGGCGGCGGGCTTTAGGGGGGGCCTCGAAGTCGTACCAGGCCTGACTACGAGCGCCGGTTCGTCGCCTTCAGTTCCCCCTGCCGGACCTTCGCCCACCGGACCAGCCGGCCGTATCGCCCATCGTAGACCTGGACCAGGTAGCCCAGCGACTGCTGTGCCCGTTCCGTGAAGCCTTCGAGCCAGGCAAGGTCATGCGAGTTGAAGGTCGCGTCAGGTCGCCCGTGGATCTTCCACTTCCACTCCATGACGACCCATGGATCGTGCACCGCGGTCCAGTCCTCGGTCCAAGCGGTCGCGAGACCGTCCCGCCAGATGACGAGGTCCTTGCGGGCACTACGATTCGCGAAGCCATCGGGCTGCCGCACAGCGGACTCGATTCTGATCTGCGTCAGCTCCTTGATGGGGGCCTCTGACCCGACGCCCGGCGCGAGGTACCCGTGC
>CAYZFR010000017.1:0-4912 GCA_964477875.1 uncultured Myxococcales bacterium | reverse complement strand
CTTTGGATGGCAGCCTCGGGCCCCTCACGGATCTTTTTGGGGCTCGGTCGGGGAGCCTTCGCTTTGCGGTGAGGCCTCCGCCGCCTGCAGCGGTAGGCGGACCCGCAGGCGGCCTTCAGCGTCGCTCCTTCCTCGAGCGACTTCGATGACCGGGTCGCCGTCGTCGGTCTGCACGTAGATGGTGACGTCGGCGCCGATGACCGGCGCACCATCGGAGCTCTCGAGATCCAGCTCGACCTCGGCCGTTGGCGGAAGGCTCATGGTCCCGAGGTTCACCTGCTCTTCCGTCGCGTTCAGCACCCGGTAGGCAAAGCCTTCCGAACGGGGGCCTTCGATGGACCAGCCGTAGCGGCCGGGTTCGACGCCAAGCGAGAAGCCTCCGTTGGCATCGGTGAAGGTGAAGAAGCGCCGGCCTTCGTCGTTCACGAGCAGGACGAAGGCTCTGCGAAGCGGAGCTTGGCGGCGATCGACGACTCGTCCCAGCACCTCGGTCCGGGGCCGGGTCAACTCCAACTGCAGCGGCGAAGGGCTAGCGGGAGACAGCTGGGCCTGGAGGGCGTCGTCGCCGAAGGCAGAGCCGGAGGGGGGCCGGACCGAGAACTGAATGCGTCCGGCCAGGACGGGGATGGGCCGCTTCGACCCGGCGAGCGTTCCGTTCGGCAAAACGATCTGTACCTGCCCTCGATCATCGGTGACCCCGCTTCCCGAGAAGACGGCGGTGCGGGTGGAGGAGTTGACCAGCTCGAAGCGGATCTCGGCCCCCGGCACCACCGGGCGCTCCTGACCTCCCACGGTGCGGCCCCGGAGCTCGAACTGGGCCGGGACCCGGAGCTCGGCCAGGGTCGGCTCGAGCCGGATCTCGTAGTCTTCGATCAGCTCCTGGCCTTCCGCGAAGTCGACCGAGCGCCGAAAGCGCCAGGACGGAGGTCCACCCTCTTCCAGCTCTTCGGCCCGTCGCGCTCGGAGCACGAAGCGGGCGCCCGGAAGCTCTGGACGCGTCAGGACGCCTTGTCGTCGGGGGAGATCGAGGGTGAAGCGACCCGCTTCGTCGGTGCGGACGACGGGCGAGACGAGATCGGCCGGTCCGAGGGCCCACACGTCGATGTTGGCTTGGGGACGGCCGTCCAAGGCGTCGAGGACGACGCCCTGGATTCGGCGGGCGGGGAAGAGCTCGAAGGTCTGTCCGGCCCCCGGGCAGCTGGCGACGCTCAGGCCCTCGAAGAGGGCAGGGGGGGTGGTAGCTCTGGGGGTCACCCGGACATCGTAGACCTCGGCTCGGCTGAGCCGGATGCGGGCGACACGGCGGTCCGAGCCCGGACCGGTGACCGGGAAGGCGGCGTCGGGCAAGGCCGTGGTCCGCCCCACGTAGCGCTGGGCCGGGAAGCTGCGCCGGAAGAAGTGCAGGTCCGCCGTCAGCTCGTTGCGGGACCCGCCCGTCGACGAGGTTCGGGCGCGCAGCCGCACCTCGGTCTCGACGTCACAGTCTTCGGGCAGGCGGACGGTGGTCGGCCGGCCAGGGGCCGCGCCGTCGATGGGGACGATCTCCTGCGCGCCGTCCCGGGGCTGGATGAGCGCCACGAAGGACCCGTCGAGGACGGTGCACTGGCCCTCGACGCAGATCTGGTTCAGCCGGCAGACGGGGCTGCAGGAGACCGCATCCGCGGGCGGCTTGTCGGCCGTGCAGGCGGAAAGCCCGCTCGCGACGACGATGAAGGCCGCTCCCCTCAAGACGGACAGGCCCCCGCCTCGTCCTTTGTGAAGAAGATGAACCAGTCCACCCGAACGAGGTTGGCGCCGGCGGGGATGGTTTGGCGGAAGTCGCCCTCTGGCGCCTCTCCTAGAGCGGGCGTGGCCCAGGCGTCCGCATCGGTGATGAACAGGCTCATCGTGCCGCCCTCGGCGCCGAGCCGCGCGGCCCGGAGCATCATCTCCCGGTAGGGCTCCAGGGGATCGAAGACGATGCCGTAGGGCGGAATCCGGCCGTCCTCGTCCGTTCGCTCCGGATCGTCGTCGATGACCTTCGCCTCGCTGGTCTCGTTGTTGGCGACCAGGCGCAGGAGCAAGCGGTCCGAGTCGGGGTCCGTGATCCCCGGAACGCGGACCGAGACCGACTCGCAGCGCCCGTCGAGGATCGCCTCCCCCCCGAGGAGGGTGGGCTCGTCACCGGCCGAGACGATCTGGATGCCGAGCCGGGGGCTGATGTCTTCCCGCGCCAGCATGGGCGGCAGGCTGAGACCCGGCGCCTGCCCATCGGGCGGAACCAGGCAGCCCCACCCACAGGCCAACGCGATGGTGAGAAGGCTCCGGCGCACGTTGGATCACAATGCCCGAGGGGGAGGGATCATTCCAGCCGAGGGCTCAGTCGCTGGGGCCGGGCGGGTCGAGATCCCGGGGCTCGAGGAGGGCTCCCACCGAGCCTTCTTCCTCGGGGATCGGATTGCTCTGGACGCTCCGCTTCTCCAAGTGCCGGAAGACCGTTCGGGGGTCGACGCCGAGCTCTTTGGCCGTCTTCGTGCGGTTGCCCGCGTTTCGCTGCAGGACCATGTCGATGTAGCGGGCCTGAAAGCGCTCCTTGGCGTCGGCCAGCGGCAGGACCTCCTCCAGATCCTCGGGCTGGATGTCGAGGTCGGCCGCCGTGAGCAGCTCCTTGTCGGCCAGAACCACCGCCTTGGCGATCCGGTTTTCGAGCTCCCTGACGTTGCCCGGCCAGCTGTACTTGCGCAGGGCGAGGAGACAGCTCTTGGTGAAGCCGGCCACCGGTCGGTCGTGATCCCGCGCCGCTCGGGCGAGGAAGAACTTGGCCAGCACCTCCAGGTCCTCGCCCCGGTCGCGCAGCGGGGGGAGGGCGACGTTCACGACGTCGAGGCGATAATACAGGTCCTCGCGGAAGCGCCCCGCCTTCACCTCCTGCGCCAGCACCCGGTTCGTCGCCGCCACCACGCGGATATCGACGGCCTCCGGCGCCGAGGCCCCCACCTTGCTGACCATCCGCTCCTGGAGCGCGCGGAGAAGCTTCACCTGGAGAGGGAGGGGCATCTCGCCGATCTCGTCGAGGAAGAGCGTTCCGCCCGATGCCGCCTGGAAGCGTCCGTCCCGCGTGCGGTCGGCGCCGGTGAAGGCGCCGCGTTCGTGGCCGAACAGCTCGGACTCCAGCAGGTTGTCCGGGATGGCTCCGCAGTTGATCACGACGAAGGGCCCAGCCCGGCGCGGAGAGGCGTCGTGGATCTCGCGAGCGATGAGCTCCTTCCCGGTTCCGGTCTCGCCGGTGATGAGCACCGATATGTCGGTGGTGGCGACCTTGCGAACCCGGCGAAAGACTTCCTGCATCGAGGGACAGGCGCCGGCGATGCGGCCGAGCCGATGCTCCTCCATGCGGGCGCTCAGCCGGGTGCGCTCGCTCACCAGCTCTTCGATGCGCTGGGCCTGAGAGAGGAGCAGACTCGCCTGAGCGGCGAAGATGCGCATCAGCTCCAGCGACCCCTCATCGAAGTGGCGCGATGCGCTGTGGGAACCGACGTAGAGGAGGCCCTGAAGCTCGTCTCGCTCCAGAAGGGGGCAGCACATCACGCTCGCGAGCTGCAGATTGACCACCGACTCAGAGGCGTTCCACTGGGCGTCGGTGCGAGCGTCGGAGACCACCAGCGGCTCGCGGTCGTGCATTACCTGGCGAAGGATGGAGTCGGAGAGCTGCTCGAGGGACAGCTGCACGTCGTGGTTCTCGACGTGTCGCGCCGCCCGCACGACGGGACGGCCTTGCTCGACGAGGACCAAGAAGCCCTTGTCGGCGCCCACGATCTCGATGATGCCGTCGAGCAGCATCTCGACCAGGTGAGCGGTAGGCGCGTTGGCGAGGAGGCGGTTGGAAAACTCGAGCAGGCGCCGGTGGGCGCGCTGGATCTCGCCTTGGGCCTCCGGGGCGGGCTCGCGGCCTGGCGCCGCGGTGGAGTCGGCGTAAAAGGTCATCGCCAGCTTCCCCACCCGGACCACGTCCCCGGTCTCCAGCCGGCGGCGCTTTTCGCGCCGGCCGTTCACCACCATGTCTCGCAGCATGCCGACCACGACCACGGCATCCTCCTCGAGGACGAACTGGGCGTGGGTAGGCTCGAGGTCGGCGCCCTTGACGTGGATGTCGTTGTCCGGGTCGGCGCCGACGCTGGTGATGGCGCGGGTCAACTCGTACAGTTTGGGTGCCTGTCCGGGGGCTTCGATGTGGACCGCCGGCATCTCGAGAGGTGATACCAAGAAGTCGGGGTCTTCGATCCTCATTTCCCAGCCTGGCGCCTGAGCGCCTCTCGTTTGCTCCGGAGCCGATTGTTGGCCTGGACCAGGCTCCCGGCGTAGCCGCAGAGGGCGACGCCGAGGCCAACGTACTGGACGGCGACCCACCGGTCATGGCCTTCGCTGTCCGCCTCCAGGGATTCGGCTCGGGCGAAGGCGGCCACGTTGAGGCCGAGGCCCGCCACTTGGACGGCGGCGAAGCTCGCCCCCCACCCGGGCCGGTCCAGGACGAACTGCGGGACGCCAAATGGGAGAATGGTGACCGACCAGTGCGGAAGCTCCACCAGCCTCAGCTCGACCACCCGCTCTCGAGGCTGCGCTGGAACCTCCAAGGGCCGACGCTCTCGAAGGCTGCGCAAGGTGGGCTCCATTTGGCGCTTGACGGTTTCGAAGGCCTGGATAACGTCCGGGGGGACCGTGAAGGGGTCCAAGGCGTGGTCGGGGTCGCGAAGCAGGAGGGCCGTGAACTCCTCTCGGGCGTCCTCGGTCCGTCCCACCAGGTGAAGACTGACGCCGAGCAACTCCCGGGCCTGGACCAGGCGGGCTTCCTCCCGAAGCCTCGGCGGGTGGAGCCAAGGCCAGAGGACCTCGACCACCTTCGGGAAGTCGCGGTACTCGAAGGCGTTCTGGGCGT
>CAYZFR010000016.1:0-31905 GCA_964477875.1 uncultured Myxococcales bacterium | reverse complement strand
CGAGATCGTTTCACGTGACTGGAGTTCAGACGTGTGCTCTTCCGATCTGGTTCGGGTGGCGGTCAGCTTTTCGAGCTTGTCCTCCAGCTCGGTCTTTCGGTCTCGGGTCTCCTGGACTTTGTCGGTGGGAGCGCGCTCGACGAAGTTGGCGTTGGCGAGCTTGCCAGTGGTTGCGTCGAGTTCCTTTTCGGTGCGCTCGATGTCTTTGTCGAGGCGGGCCAGCTCTTCGCCCAGGTCGACGTAGCGGGATAGGTCCAAGTACAGCTCGAAGGCGGAGTCGTAGTGGGCGGCCATTCCCTTGGACCGGGCCTGCACCAACTCGACCTTTTCCAGCCTCGCGAGGAAGCACACCGCGCCTCGGCAGCGTTCGAGCATCGGCGCCGTTTCGGGATCCAAAGGCTTTACGTGCACCACGATCCGCTCGTTGTCCTTCACCCGGTACTGGGCCCGAAGCTGGCGGATCGCGCTCACGAAGCGCTGCAGTATCGCGAAGCGATGCTCCACGTCGTTTCGAGCCGGGCTCTCACCCCGGGGGAAGCGGTCTCGAACCAGCTGCTGAGAGTCCGGGGCCTCTCCCAACCACAGTTCGAGCCGATCCATCGCCGGGACGAGCCGAGACCATAATTCTTCGGTCACGAAGGGTACGATCGGATGGAGTAGCCGCAGGATGTCGGCGAGGGCGCTCCCCATCACCCGGAGCACGCCGAGGCGCTCCACCGGATCTTCGCCATTCAGTCGAGTCTTCGACAGCTCCAGGGCCCAGGAGCAGTAGTCGTCCCAAACCAGCCGGTAGAGTTCTTGCGCCACCTTGCCAAAGTCGAACTCGTCCAGCCCCGCGCGCACGCTCCGGGCTGTCGCGTCCACCCTGGCCAAGATCCAGCCATCTTCGTCGGTGGGCTCGCCGGGCGCCACCGTCCGCGCCGGCTCCGCTTCCAGCGCCGTGATGATCCGCCCGGCCCCATTCCAGAGCTTGGTCACGAAGCTCCGACCTTCCAAGAAGCGCTGAAGTGCCAGCTTCACGTTCTCGCCCTCGGTGATGCTGTAAATCAACGTCCACCGCATCGCGTCGGCGCCCACCGCCTCGAAACCGTCCGGAAAGTTCTTCTCCAACCGCCGAAGGATCTCCTTGGCGTTGGACGGCAAGGCTTCCTGCACTGGCCGCTTCAGCTGCTCTAGGGTCGCTCCCTCGATCAGGGTGAGGGGATCGATGCCGTTTCCCTTCGACTTTGACATCGTCACGCCCCGATCGTCGGCGATGGTCGAGTGAAGGTACACGTCCCGGTAGGGAAGCTTGTTCTCGAACACCAAACCGGCGAAGTTCATCCGCGCCACCCAGAAAAAGATGATGTCCTTCGCCGTGCTCAGGACCGAGGTCGGAAAGTAGCGCTCGAAGTCCGGCGTCCGTTCCGGCCAGCCCAGCGTGCTCATCGGCCATAGCCAGGACGAAAACCATGTATCCAGGACGTCCTCATCCTGATGCCAAAGATCCCCTTCCGCCTTCACTCGCTCCGGCTCCGACTCGGCGACGAGGATCTCACCTGTCTCCATGTGGTGCCAGGCCGGGACCCTGTGCCCCCACCAGATCTGGCGGCTGATGCACCAGTCCCGGATGTTGGATAGCCAGTGCAGGTAGACCTTCTCGAAGCGGTCGGGATGAAAGGCCACGCCTGCGTTCGGGTTCTTTCGCTCCCAGCCCTCTGGGCTTCGGACGTAGCCGTTCGCCTCCAGGGCCATCTCGGCCAAAGGCGCCATCCGAACGAACCATTGGTCCGAAAGCCGAAACTCGATCGGCACCTTGCTACGGTAGCTCCGGCCAATGGCGAGCACGTGGTCCTCCACCTTCTCGAGCAGCCCCGTCTCCTCCAGCTCCTCCAGGATCTTCTTCCGAGCCGCATAGCGGTCCATTCCTCGGTAGCGTTCGGGGACCAGCTCGTTCAGCGAGGCATCCTCGTTCATCACGTCCACCACCGGCAAGTCGTTGCGCTCCCCGACCTCGAAGTCGTTGGGATCATGGGCGGGGGTGATCTTCACGACGCCGGTTCCTTTCTCGGGGTCGGCGTGAGCATCGGCGATGATCGGAATCGGTTTGTCCATCAAGGGTAAGATGACCTGCTGTCCCACCAGGTCCCGATAGCGCTCGTCCTCGGGATGCACCGCCACCGCCACGTCCCCGAACATCGTCTCGGGCCGGGTCGTGGCCACCACCAGCCACCGGCTCCGGTTCGCGGCGAGGGGGTAGCGCAGGTGGTACATCTTCCCCTTCTCGTCCTGCTTTTCCACCTCGTCGTCCGACAGCGCGGTCTGATCGACCGGACACCAATTCACGATGCGCTTGCCCCGGTAGATCAGCCCCCGCTGGTACAGGTCCACGAAGCAGCGCCGCACGGCCGCGTTCATGCCCTCATCCATCGTGAAGCGGAGCCGCTCCCAGTCGCAGCTGCAGCCCATCTTGCGAAGCTGCTCCAGGATGGCGTCTCCGAACTCGGCGCGCCACTCCCAGATCTTGGCGACCATCCGCTCCCGGCCAAGCTCGCGATAGTCGATGCCCTGTGCGTCGAGCTGCTTCTTCACCACCGTCTGGGTAGCGATCCCGGCGTGGTCGGTCCCCGGGATCCACAGAGCGTCTTTGCCGTCCATGCGGTGGTAGCGGGTGAGGACGTCCTGCACCGTGTTGTTGAGGGCGTGGCCCATGTGGAGGCGCCCGGTGATGTTCGGGGGCGGGATGCAGATCACGAAGGGCTTCGCTCGGGCCCGCTCCGGGTCGCGGACGCTCCCATCCGCCGAAACCGCGGTTCCAAAGCACCCTTCGTCCATCCATCGCTGGTAGATACGGGGTTCCGCTTCGCGGAAGTCGAAGCGCTTCGGGAACTCGGCCATGGTCAGACGGCTACCCGAGGCGCCCTCGTGAAACAACGTTGTCTTGACCTTGGGGGCGGGGACTTCTAGCCCCACTCCATGCGGGCCAAGCTGGTCACTCGCGCCACCAAGGCGACGACCCCCATCATCCCATTGACCACCGAACAGCTCGACGAGTGGAAGGCCAGCGCAGACGGTGCTCATGCAGCCTGGGTCGAGCGGAGCCGCTTTGCAGCCAAGGCCTCCGAGATCTGCCTGCTGCCCACGCCCGACGGGGTCCTTCATTCGGTGCTGCTGGGCTTGGGCGAGACCATCGAACCCTGGCCCTTCGCGTCACTGCAGAGCGGTCTGCCCAAAGGCCGCTATGCGCTCTCGACCGAGCTGCGGCCGGACGAGGCCTCGGACGCCGCCCTCGGCTTTGCGCTCGGCGCCTACAGCTTCGACCGCTATAGGACGTCGAAGCCGTCCGAGGTCGAGCTCGTATGGCCTCAAAACGCCGACCGCGCTTGGGTCGAGCGCCTCGTCGACTCGATCAGCCTCGCTCGGGACCTCATCAATACGCCCGCGCAGGACATGGGGCCCGCAGAGCTCGCGGCTGCGGTGCAGGCCGAAGCCAAGGCCTTCGGGGCCAAGGTGTCGGTCATCGAGGGGGCGCAGCTCCTCCGCAAGAACTTCCCGAGCGTGCACGCGGTGGGCCGAGCGGCCGAGCAGGCGCCCCGCCTCGTCGATCTGCGCTGGGGGCGCCCCAACCATCCCAAGCTCACCATCGTCGGCAAGGGCGTCTGCTTCGACAGCGGCGGTCTCGACATCAAGCCGGCGGGCGGCATGCTGATGATGAAGAAGGACATGGGGGGCGCCGCCATCGCCCTCGCCCTCGCCCGAGCCGTCATGCACGCCAAGCTGCCAGTCCGACTGCGCCTCCTCGTTCCTGCAGTCGAGAATGCGATCTCGGGGAACGCCTTTCACCCGATGGACATCCTCGCCACCCGCAAAGGTACGACGGTCGAAGTCGGCAACACCGACGCCGAGGGCCGGCTCATCCTTAGCGACGCACTGTTCGAGGGCGCGAGCGAGAAGCCGGCGCTGATGATCGACTTCGCCACCTTGACCGGCGCCGCTCGGGTCGCGCTGGGCACCGAGGTCCCGGTCATGTTCAGCAACCGGGACGATGTGGCCGAGGGTCTGCTGAGCGCCTCCGGCCGGGCCCAGGAGCCGATCTGGCGCCTCCCGCTGCACCAGCCCTATCGGCGTTTCCTCGAATCCTCCAACGCCGACATCTCCAACACCGGTAGCTCGAAGTTCGGTGGCGCGATCACCGCCGCTCTTTTTCTGGAGCACTTCGTCGACGAGGTCCCTTGGGCCCACTTCGACGTCATGGCCTACAACCTCGACAGCCAGCCCGGCCGGCCCAGCGGCGGTGAAGCGATGGGTCTACGGGCCGTCTACACCTATCTCGCCGAGCGCTTCGGCCCGTGAGGCGTCCGACGGCGGCTCATCTTTGTTCGTGGCCTGGTTCTCGGCGAGGCGGCTCAATGTACTCCTGAGGCGAGAGAGCGACAGCGGTTTTGTCAAGTAGACCTGCATTCCGGCGGACAGGCAGGCGTCTCGTTCTGCAAGGTCGGCGTTCGCCGTCAGGGCGATGATCGGGATCTTGCCCCCTTGGGCCCGGTACTCTTCAGTGACCTGGAGCCCGCTCAGACCCGGCATCTGAAGGTCCATGAGCACGAGCTGGAACGAGCTGCGGCAAAGCTTCTCGAGTGTCTCGATCCCGTCGGTTGCGAGTTCGACTTCATGTCCCATTCGCTCCAGCGCGAGGGTCACGACCTTGGCGTTGACGGGATTGTCTTCGGCGACCAGGACGCGGAGCTTCGTCGCCGAAGGAGCCGGCTGCAGTTGGGGTCGGTCGCTCCTGAAATCTCAAAGAACGCGGCGGAGGTCGGCCGATGTGACCGGTTGGAGGAGGCGACGATGGGGGAGGCCGGGCGCGGTGCTACCCGGCGGGTCGATCTGGACCCGACGGGCCCCTGGGAGCTCGGGGAGCGAGGTCCCGCGCCGGAAGAAGACCAGATCGGCGGCTTCCAGTGTTTTCACGCAGGTCACGCCCTCGTGCCGAAGCTGCGCTTCCGTCATGGACCGCAGTCGCTGGCTGCGAATGGCGACACAGGCACGAAGTTCGACCGGCATCGGTGCCGTCGAAGGGAGGGCCTCGAGCGGAAACTCGACCCGAAACGTCGAACCCTCACCCTCTATGCTGTGGATCGATATCTGGCCGCCAGCCAGCCCCACGATGCGCTGCACGATGGCCAAGCCCAAGCCGGTTCCTCCATAGCGGCGAGTGGTGGAGCTGTCGGCCTGCTCGAACATTTCGAACAACCGCTCTTGCCGGTCCTCTGCGATCCCGATGCCGCTATCCTCCACCTCGAGCACCAGCTGCCCATCCTGGCGTCGGAGTCGTACCTCGATGAAGCCCTCGTGGGTGAACTTGGCGGCGTTGCCCAACAAATTGACAAGCACCTGTTGGAAGCGATTCGGGTCTCCGGTCACGCTCTCGGGGACGTCATCGTCCACGATCGCCACCAGCTCCAACCCTTTCTCGAAGGCTTGGGCTGCCACCACCGATAGACCGATCTCGACGACCCGACGGGGGGAGAACGGAACCGATTCGAGCTCCACTCGCCCGGCCTCGATCTTCGCGTAGTCGAGAACGTCGCTGATCACGCCGAGCAGGGCCTCGCCGGAGCTCTTCACGGTGTCGAGATAGGTTCGCTGCTCGGCACCGAGGGGTGTCTCTGCGAGGATCTCGGCCATGCCCAAGACTCCGTTGAGAGGCGTACGGATCTCATGGCTCACGTTCGCGAGGAAGGCGCTCTTGGCAAGGCTCGCTCGTTCGGCATCCCTCCTGGCCTGTTCCAGCTCTCGGGTCTTCTCCAGCAGCGCGAACTCGGCCGCTTTGCGGGTCGTGACGTCGCGCTGCACCGAGAGCCAATGGGTCCACAAAGGACCACCGTCCACCGACACCGGCGTGATGCTCAGCTCGACCCAGAAAGGGGAGCCGTCTTTTCTCAGGTTGTGGAGCTCGACAACGACCGGTACCCGCGCGCGGAGAGCGGCGCGAAGTCGGTCCAACTCTCGCCGGTCGGTTTCCGGGCTCTGCAGGATCCTCGGCGTGAGGCCGAGGACCTCTTCTGCCCGCCATCCGGTGATTTTCTCGAAGGCGGTGTTCGCGTAGACGATGCGGGGCCCGGGCTCGTCGATCGGCTCGGCCTCCGTCACCACGACCGCATCTGGCACCGCTTGTACCAGGCGCTCCCAGCTGGGAATCATCTGGCCGGTATCCGCAAACTTCGCAGGCGCCACCACGGCAAGTTAAGGTCAACCGGGTAGCTCTGCAAGGGGCCCTTCAACGCGAGCCCAAGGCGGGGGCCAGTCTGACGACCAAGGGAAGGTGATCGCTGACCGTTCCTACGCGTCGTCCGACCTCGGCCGAGACGATCCGAAACTCTGGGCTCACCAGCAGGTGATCGAGCTTGCGGTTGGGGTCTCCGGCGGGGAAGGTGAAGTAGGACCCGGGTTCTTCCTCGAAAACGTCGGCAAAGGCGTCGCTTAGTCGGCCCGTCGACCGGAGAATGGCCAGGGTATCGTCGCCGTCGAAGTCCGTCTCGGGCTCATCCGCGAAGCCAGCCCGCTGGGGAGACTCGGGAGGGACGCTGTTGAAGTCGCCGCCCACGATGACGAGGTCGTCGGGCCCGTCGTCGATGATCCGCGAGAAGGTTCGGGCCTGGGCCTTCCGATTGTCGACGTCGAAGGCCTCCAGGTGGGCGTTGTAGACCCGAAAGGGCGCACCCAGCACTCGAATCTTCGTCTCCTGGACGTACCGAAACGGGTAGAACAGGTTGTACCAGAAAGGATTGCTCTCGGGCTTTTCGAGGAGCGTCACCTCGTTCAGTTCGATGGGAAAACGGCTCAGGACTGCGCCCCCGGAGCGCATGCGACCGAAGTGGTCCCGGGGCGGCCAGTACGGGAAGGGTACCCAGTTCGCCACCCAGCTCACCGCCGGAGCCACGTAGCCCAGCCCCGCCGCTTCGGCTAGGCGCTGCGCTTGGTCGACGTGATGGCTTCGGGTCGCGCCGAAGTCGACCTCCTGCAGCAACACGATGTCCGCTTCCTGCTCGGCGAGAAAGCGGCCCATCCGATCCAGATTCTCTTCGAAGTGGGCGGGGTCTTCGGCGCTTCCGCTCCCTTCGCTGCCGGGCCCGTAGGCCCAGGCGATGTTCCAAACCACTATCGTGAGGGTCGAGGTCGCGATGACGGGACGAGTGCTACCCGCCTCAATCACCGGGGCTTCGAAGCGGCGTGGGCTCTGGACGCCGCCTGCCATCCAGATCACGGCCGCCACCAGGCCGAGGAAGAGAAGCAGCAGCCCCAAGAACAAGCGCACGACTCAGCCCGGCGGCCAGGCGAGGGTGCGTCCCCCGAGAAGATGAAGATGGATGTGAAAGACGCTCTGACCGGCGTCGGCGCCGTTGTTCATGACCAGTCGATAGCCGCCATCCAGCCCCTCTCGTCGCGCGACCTCGGTCGCGACCCAGGTCATGTGACCGAGCAAGGCCTCGTCGTCGGGCTCCATGTCCTCGATCCGCTCGATGGGCTTCTTCGGAATGACCAGTACGTGGACCGGCGCGGCCGGGTTGATGTCGCGAAAGGCGAGCACCTGGTCGTCCTCGAACACGATGTCAGCGGGGACCTCCCGGTCGATGATCTTCTGGAAGATCGTCATGGCTCCCGTTGACACCATGCGGCGTTCGGCATCAAGGGCGCTCGTCGATCGGCCGAAAGACGGCCGCACAGCGCGCCTCGGCTTCGTCCCGGTCGGCGCGAACGGCCCGGGCGAAGGCGAGCTGGGACCGGGCCCTCGCCAGGTGATGGGCCCCGGCGTCGGGGAAGCGGGTCGGATCCCAGCCGAAGTAGCGAAGCTCGAGGGCGTCTCGGCAAAAGCGCGCGGCGAGCTCGATGCCGATCCGCTCGGTAGCCCGCACCAGCTGGGCCCCCGCCTCCTCGGCCAGCCTCGAAAGGCAGGCCTCTGCGTAGCCGCGGCAGCCCGCCTCGAAGATCTCGAGCTCGAAGTTTCCCTCGGCGTCCTCTCCCGCCGGCTGGCACCAGGAGCGAAAAGCATCTCCCAGCTCCAGCGGGAGGGCCATGCGACCCACCGTGTCGAGGTCGATCCACGCCAGCCAGGTGTCTTCCTCGGCCGCGAAGACGAGGTTGGCGAGCTTGGGATCGCCGTGCACGATCCGATCCGGTGTCTCAGCCAGGGCCGGCGTTTCGGCCCAAAACTCCAGGATCGCCCCGGCGACCGGGAGGGTCTCGGAGCGGCGAGGCGCATCCCGGCAGGTCTTCATGGCCTCTTCCAGGGCGGCCATGTGGGCGGGGCTGTCGTGCACCCCGAGGCGGCGGGCCTCGAAGGGCGCGTCGAAGTCGTCCATCGCCCCGTGAAAGGTGGCCAGCGCCCGGCCCGCCTCCATGGCCTGCCAGGGGGCTTCGACTCTGGCGAACACCCGTCCCGGCACCCAGGTGGACAGCCGCCAGGTTTCGCCGTTCACGGTGGCCGATGCCTCGCCGTCCGCGGTGGGGACGATACGCGGACTCCGCAGGCCTTTTTGCGTCAGATGGGCCGTGACGCGCTGGATGTCCCGGCATACCCGAGGATCGAAGAACTTCGAGATTCGTTGGAGGACGTAGCGTTCTCCGTCCTCGGCCTTCACGAGATGGCTCTCGTTGATGTTGCCCTGGGGAAGCGACTCCCACGCCCGCGGGCGCAGCGCCCAACGCTCCAGCGCCGCGCGGGCGGCGGCCGCGGACGGGCTCATAGGTGCTCGTGGAAGAAGGCGACGATGCGCCGGAACAACGTCAGCCGCACATCGGGATCCGAGAGCTGATGCGTGAGGCCGACCAGGGGGACGAAGCGATGGTCCTTTCCGCTCCGGAACAGAACATCGCTCAGCATCAAGGTGTGGGCGAAGTATACGTTGTCGTCTGCGATGCCGTGGATGAGCATCAGCGGGCGGCTCAACTGCTCCGCTCGTCGCACCAGGTTCGCTCTGACGTAGGGCGCTTCGTCTTCTGTCGGCAGCCCGAGATATCGCTCGGTGTAGTGCGTGTCGTAGTATGACCAGTCGGTGACCGGCGCCCCCGACACGGCGGCCTTGAAGACGTCCGGCCGAGCCAGCGCGGCGAGCGCAGCCATGGTGCCGCCGAAGGACCATCCGTAGATCCCGACCCGATCCAGATCCAGCTCGGGATAGGCGGCGCCGAGCGCCGCTAGGCCTTCGACCTGGTCGTCGAGGGGAACGTCGTCGAAGTGGCCCTTGATCGCGCGCTCGAAGGCCCGGCCCCGACGGGGGGTGCCCCGGTTGTCGATGGAGACGACCACGAAGCCCTGGTCGGCCAGGAACTGGTGGAGGAAGTAGCGCGTGCAGTCGGACTGCACGATGTTCACGTGGGGCCCGCCGTAGACGTAGACGATCACCGGGTAGCGCCGGCCTCGCTCGAAGTCGCGGGGTCGCACGAGCATGGCGTAAAAGCCGCCCGCCTTCTCGGGGGGCACGATCTCGACCCGGGGGAGCATCTCAGGCTCTTCGGCCGTCTCTTGGAGCGCCGACGGGGGCGAAAGCTCGCCGGCGGGGCCGAGCTTCCGCACCCGGACCACCGGGAGCTGGCCCAGTGTGACCTCACGACTCACCATCAACTGACCGGCCAACGATACTCCGTGCACGCCGGGACTGTGGCTCAGGGGCTCGATCGGCCCGCCCCCCAGCGGGACCCGAAAGACATGGGTCTCGGTTGGACGGGGACCACCCGAAAAATAGAGAACCCCCGCCTCCTCGTCGACGTGTGCGAGCTCGGCGTAGCCTGCGTCCTGCGGGACCACGACCGACTTCTCGGTCACCTCGTCTCGGTCCTCGTTCAGGCGGTGCCGCTCCAGCCGCCACGCGCCCCCCTCTTCGGTGGCGTGCAGGTAGGCGGCGCCGTCCTCGATCCAGCGGGGGGTTCCGCTCTCGAGATTCAGCCAGGCCTCGTCTCGCTCTTCGTGAAGGATTCGGGTCAGCCCGTCGGAACCGGCCAGCAAGAAGGCCTGCCGGCGCTGGTCGCGAGACTGAACCAGCAGGCTGAGCTCGCCTTTGGGCGTCCAGGCCACCCGGGCCAGATAGGGAAAGGACACTCGGTCCCACAGCACCTCGGTGCGGCCTTTACCCTTGCGGTCGACGGTGAACAGGCGGACTTGAACGTTCTTCTTGCCGGGACGGGGGTAAGGGAACTGGATCGGCGCCGTCTCGGGTCGAGCAGCGTCGGCGATGGTGAAGGTCTCGACCTCGGTGCTGTCGTTGGACTGGTAGGCGAGCGCCTCCCCGTCGGAGCGCCACCAGTAGCCGCTCATCCGCCCCATCTCTTCTTGGGCTACGAACTCGGCTAGGCCGTTGGGCGTCCGAGCTGTGCCGCCCTTGGTCAGGCGCTTCACCCGTGGCTTCAGCTCGTCGCCGCTCACGCCGATTTTTTTGATCTTGGCGACGTATAGATCGTTATCGAGGACGAAGGCGAGGCGGGCGCCGTCGGGCGAAAGCCGCGGATCGAGGATGGTGCCTTCAGGCAGGGTGAGACGGGCCCAGGCTCGACGTCCGATGTCGTACAGGTAGAGCCGGCCGGACAGCTTCGCGATCAAGCGACGGCCGGCCACTGCGAAGCCCGTGAAGCCCGAGGTCCGGATCCGGGCGCGCTCCAGTCGTGCCTGCTCCTCGACCGAGATCGCCTCTCGCTCTCCGGCCAGCAGCTCGCTGGCGGCGAGGAGGAGGCGCTCTTCCCCGGTCTCGACGTCGAAGGACCAGATGTCCGACTTCCGAGAACGGGGGCCGCTTCGCAGGAACAGGACGGTGCGTCCGTCGTCGAGGGGACGAACGTGAAAAGGGCGTCCTAGGCTGAAGTTGTCGCTGCGGGTGGCCGCTTCGAGGAGCTCCTTGTGACGAATCGGTTGCGAAAGACTCATGTCAGGCCAAACCAGCGCGACCACGAGAAGCCATGCAGCGCGCACCCCATGGAGCTAGCAAACCCGCTGGCGCGTCGAAAGGCAAAGCTGCGAGGATGTCGGGCGTGGAGTGGCTGCAGAAGAGATTGACCGACGAGCGGGCGGAGGCGGACTGGCGCCGTCTGCTCCCCGAGCTTTGGCGAGAGGCTCGGTCGACCCCGGTTTCGCGCTGGGTCGACGAGGACGGCCTCCTCGGACTCGTGCGAGCCCATCGCAAGGAGGCTATCGCCGCCGCCTGGGCGAAGGCGGTCGCGCAGGTCCTCGAAGACGTGCGGGCGGAGCTGGCCGAGATGGAGGAGAGCCCCGAGGTCTTGTTCGGGCCCGAAGCCGTGTCCGCGGCCCAGGCCATCGCGGCGAGGCCCGGTCTTCCTCCCGAGGCCTGGATCCGACATCTCTTTGCCCAGCCGGCGGCGGACATGCTGATCGCCGACACCCTCTACCGCTCGGTTCGGGACTTCTCGACCGCCGTCCCGCGGGTGATCCAGAACCTCCTGCCGGGGTTTTTGGGTCGCTTCGCCAAGATGGGCACCGGTGTCGTCGCGTCGGTGGCGGAGGAAGTCGAAAAGCGGCTCGAGCCCGAGGTGAAGCGATTCGTCGACCACGGCTCCCAGAAGGCGCTGGAGCGGGCGGCCGACTTCGCGGTCGGCCAGGTCGACTCCGAGCAGGCGGTGGCGGCGCGCCGCAGCTTCGTCGCCTTCGCGGCCCAGCAGCAGGTTGCCCACACGGCGGCGCTGCTCCCCGAGCCGTCCGAGACCGAGGCGCTGCTGGCCGCGGCGGGGCGCCACTGGGCCAGGACCGAGACCGCCCAACAAGCTTTGGAGAGGGGCCTGCGAAACTGGTTCGCCCGCCACGCCGACCGGACGGTGGGCGAGGCGCTGGACGCCCACGGCCTCGGGGAGTTCGATCCCCCGTTCGACGCCTGGGCCGAGGCCACGTGGCCTATCCTCCGGGGCCTTCTCACGCTTCCCGCCGCCCGAGCGTGGCTGGCGAGCCTTCCCGATGAAAACCCTGAACAATAAGCCGCTCGACCCCCGCGAAAGAGGGGTGTTAGCCCTCCTCCCATGAAGTTGGGGACCCTTCGTGACGGAAGCCGAGACGGCCGCCTCGTCGTCGTATCCGTGGACGGCCAGCGCTTCATCGAAGCCACTGGGGTCGCGCCGACGCTTCAGGCCGCGCTCGACGACTGGGCGGCCTGCGCCCCCGAATTGGGGGCGCTCTCGAAGCGCCTGAACGAAGGCGAAGTCAACGGCAGCCCCGTGGAACCCTCGCGTTTCGGCCCGCCCCTGCCGCGGGCCTACGAATGGGTGGACGGCTCGGCCTTCTTGAACCACGTGCGGCTGGTCCGGAAGGCCCGGGGGGCCGAGCCACCGAAGACGCTCGAGACCGACCCGCTCATCTACCAGGGCGGCTCCGGCGTCCTGCTCGGGCCTCAAGACGACATTCGGCTCGACGACCCGGCCTGGGGCTTGGATTTCGAGGCCGAGGTCTGCGCCATCCTCGGCGACACACCCCAGGGCATCAAGGCCGACCAGGCTCTCGACCACGTGCGCCTTCTGACCATCTGTAACGACGTCTCGCTCCGGAACTTGATCCCGACCGAGCTAGCCAAGAGCTTCGGCTTCTTCAACTCCAAGCCCGCCACCGCTTTCGCGCCCTTGGCGGTCACCCCCGACGAGCTGGGCGATAGCTGGCGCGACGGCCGAGTGCACCTGGTCATGAACTCCTTCCTCAACGGAGAGCAGGTCGGAAAGACCCACGCCGGCCCCGAGATGCACTTCAGCTTCGCCGAGCTCATCGCCCACATCACCAAGACCCGGGCCTTCACCGCCGGAACCATCCTCGGCTCGGGCACGGTGTCGAACGAGGACCGAAGTCGCGGCATCTCCTGCCTGGCCGAGCGACGCATGATCGAGATCGTCGAGAGCGGCGAAGCTTCGACCTCCTTCATGAAGATAGGCGACCGGATCCGCATCGACATGCCCGGTGCCGAAGGACGCTCGATGTTCGGAAGCATCGAGCAGACCGTGGTCGGCGGATGAAGCTGCGGCTCTACGGTTACTGGCGAAGCTCCTCCGCCTGGCGGGTGCGGATCGCGCTCGGGCTCAAGGGGCTGGAATACGAGTCGTTGCCCATCCACCTCCTCCGGGACGGGGGGGAGCAGCACGGGCCGGACTACCTCCGGCTGAACCCGATGGCTCAGCTGCCGACGCTGGCCGTCGAGGACGAGGAGAGCCGGACCCGACACCTCACCCAGAGCCTCGCCATCATCGATTGGCTGGAGACCCGCTACCCCGAGCCCGCGCTTGTCTCCACCGAGCCGTGGGCCCGTTTTCGGGCCTTGGAGATCGCCGAGATCGTGAACAGCGGCATGCAGCCTCTTCAGAACCTGAGCGTTCTCCAGGCGGTGGAGCGGCTCGGGACGACCAAGCAGGAGTGGGTTCGGCCCTTCCTGACCAAGGGCTTGGCCGCCCTGGAGAGCAAGGTGAGTGACGGCCCCTTCGCGCTCGGGAGTCGACCAGGCCTTGCCGACGCGTGCATCGTGCCGCAGTTGTTCTCGGCGCGGCGATTCGGCATCGACCTCGGCGACTACCCGTCGCTGCTCCGCATCGAGGCCACGTGCCAAGCGCACCCGGCCTTCGAGGCGGCGCACCCCGACCGTCAGGTCGACGCCGAGCCGAAAAGGAACAGAGCATGAGCAAGTTGGAATCAATCGGACTGACCGGCATCGAGTCGTTTCAATATTTCGTTCACGACCTCGACCGAAGCCGGCGCTTCTATGTCGACCACCTCGACTTCGCCGAGGTCGGGGCGGCCAAGGGCGCCGACACCTCCCGGATCTTCAACGCCGGTGACGTCACCGTACAGTGCACGGCCCCCTCCGGCGACGGCGAGGCCAAGGCCTATCTAGCCAAACACCCCGACGGCGTTGGTCGCATCACCTTCCAGGTCAAGGACGTCGACAAAGCGTTCCAGCTTCTCGAGCAGCGAGGTGGGACGCCGATCGAGGCCGTCCAGCGCCAGGGCAACGACTACGCCTGGTTCGACATCACGACGCCTTTCGGACCCACCGTGTTCCGTTTCGCGCAGCGAGCCGACGGCCATCGAGGCCTGGGTCCCGGCGTCGAGACCTTCTCCACTCCCAAGGGCGGGAAGAACAAGCACGGCTTCAAGAGCATCGACCACATCACCTCGAACTTCATGACCATGAGCCCTGCGCTGCTGTGGATGAAGCACGTTATGGGCCTGACCCAGTTCTGGGACGTGCAGTTTCACACCACCGACGTCTCCGAGCGGACGGACAAGGGATCGGGCTTGCGTTCGGTGGTCATGTACGACCCTGACTCGAAGGTAAAGTTCGCCAACAACGAGCCCTGGCGGCCCTTCTTCAAGCAGTCTCAGATCTACGTCTTCTGCGACGACCTGCGGGGCGATGGCGTGCAGCATCTCGCGCTGACGGTGGACGACATCATTTCCACCGTCCGCTCGCTCCGGGCCCAGGGCGTGGGCTTCATGCACACACCGGGAACCTATTACGACGCGCTGCCGCAGCGGATCAAGGACATGGGGATCGGTAGCATCGACGAGGACGTCGAGGTACTTCGAGACCTCGGCATCCTGGTCGACGGCGAGGAAGAGAAGAGCTATCTGCTGCAGATCTTCTTGAAGGAGTCAGCGGGTCTGTACGGCGAGAAGGAGGCCGGTCCCTTCTTCTACGAGATCATCCAGCGGAAGGGCGACGAGGGATTTGGCGCCGGAAACTTCCGCGCGTTGTTCGAGAGCATCGAGCGGGAGCAGCAGCAGGAAGGCCGGGTCTGAACTCATGCTGGAGCGCATGCAGGTGGGCGAGGTCCCGGCCAAGCATCACATCGCGATGCGCGGTCCGGAGGGCGAGCTGCGCCATGAGGAGTGCATCACCCGCCAAGGCTTCGACGGTCCCTATACGATCGCGTACCACCTTCATCGCCCTCAGGTTCACGAGCAGGTCGAGCTTGCCCACGGCCACGCTCTTCCCGAGGCGGCGCCGGCGCCGCGACTTCGCAAGCGCCACTTCAAGAGCCAGGACATGAACCCCAAGGGCGGTCCAGCTCTGGACGCTCGGATCCCGCTCATCTTCAACGAGGACGTCGTCCTCGGGATCGTCCAGCCCGACGCACCAGACCCGATGTATTTCGTGAACGGCGAGGCTGACGACCTCTTCTACGTGTTCGAGGGAAGCGGCCTCGTCCGGACGATGCTCGGCGATCTCCGCTACGAAAAGGACGACTACGTCGTCATTCCCAAGGGCATCGCTCACCGCTTCGTCCCCGACGAGGGCGTGAAGCAGTACTGGCTCAGCATCGAGTGCCCGGGCGGAGTGGGCCTGCTCAAACAGTGGCGGACCGAAACCGGCCAGCTCCGGATGGATGCGCCCTACTGCCATCGGGACTTTCGGCGTCCCGAGTTCCAGGGACCGATGGACGAAGGGATCCGAGAGCTGGTGGTGAAGCGCGAGGGCTTCCACGGCTTCCGTCTGCCCCATTCGCTTCTCGACGTGGTGGGGTGGGACGGCTCGAATTACCCCTTCGTCTTTCCGATCCTGAACTTCCAGCCCCGGGCCGGGCTCGTGCACCTGCCCCCGGACTGGCACGGCACCTTCTCCACCCGCGGGGGCCTGATCTGCAGCTTTGTCCCCCGAAAGGTGGACTTCCACCCCGAAGCCATCCCCTGCCCGTACCCGCACGCCTCCGTCGACTGTGACGAGGTCCTGTTCTACAGCCGGGGCAACTTCACCTCCCGCAAGGGCGTCGGCCCAGGGAGCCTGTCCCTGCACCCCGCCGGCGTGCCCCACGGCCCCCACCCCGGGGCCTACGAGGCCTCCATCGGCACCACCGAGACCTCCGAGCTCGCGGTCATGATGGACACCTTCAAGACCCTCCGCTTCACCCCCTTCGCGGCCGAAGTCGAAGACCCCAGCTACCAGTCGAGCTTCGTTTGAGAAGGTCGTCGGCCGCTCGAGATGCAACGAACCGAATAGGCCCCCCGCACTCGCCGTGAACCCCGGGCGGGTCGAACGAAGACAACCCCGATGATCCGATGGAGTCCGAGCTCGGCCTCAGTGTCCCGGCCGCTGCGTTCTCGTCCTCAGCCGAATCGGCCTTCGATGTAGTCCGTCGTGCGCTCGTCGTCGGGGTCCTCGAAAACTTTCTTGGTTTCACCAAACTCGATGAGCTTGCCGCTCAGGAAATATGCGGTCTTCGTCGAGACTCGCTTTGCCTCTGCCATGTTGTGAGTCACGACGATGAAGGTGTACTGGTCTTTGAGGTCCGCAATGGTCTCCTCGACCCGGCTGGTAGCGATCGGGTCGAGCGCGGAGCAAGGTTCGTCCATCAAGATCACGGAGGGTTCGACGGCGATCGCGCGAGCGATGCAAAGGCGCTGCTGCTGTCCGCCGGACAGGCTGCGGCCCGGCTCGTCGAGACCATCTTTCACCTCGGCCCACAGTGCGGCGGCTCTCAACGAGCGTTCGAGTACCTCTTCTTCGCTCGTCTTCGGCGACAACCCGGTGAGCGTGAGCCCGGCCAGGACATTCTCTCGTATGGACATCGCCGGGAAAGGGTTCGGCTTTTGGAAGACCATCCCGATCCTTCGCCTCAGCAGCACCGGATCGACATCCTTGCTGTAGATGTTTCGGTCTTCGAAATAGACCTCGCCCCGGACCCGTGCGACTCGGATTGTCTCATGCAATCTATTGATACATCGGAGGAAGGTCGACTTACCGCAGCCGCTCGGGCCGATCAAAGCGGTGACCGTGTTTGGCTCGAACTGCACAGACACTTCCTGAACGGCGTGATTTTCGCCGTACCACGCGTTGAGATTCTCCACACGAATCGCCGGTTCACTCACTGGTTCATCCTTTGTTGCATTCGGTCGCGCAGATAGATTGCGAGCGCATTAAGCGTGAGAACGATCCCGAGCAGGACGATGATGGCTGCTGCCGCCGCGCGCTCGAACTCTGGTTGGGGACGAGAGATCCAGTTGAAGATCTGCATGGGCAACGCCGTATAGGGTGACCCGGGTCCATAAGGTATGAACGCGATATAGGCCAAAGCGCCTACCAGGATGATGGGGGCCGTCTCGCCGATGGCGCGCGAGATCGAGAGGATTGTCCCTGTCATGATCCCCGGAAGCGCCGTCGGGAGGATGATTCGTCGCACGACCGTCCATCTGTCGGCTCCGAGCCCGAGCGCCGCTTCTCGGAGGTCATCAGGGACGGTCCGGATGGCTTCGCGTGAAGCGATGATGACGATCGGAAGCACCAGGAGTGAGAGCGTCAGCGACCCGGCAGCGACGCTTCGACCGAGGCCCACGATTCGCACGAAGAGTTCGAGTCCGAGCAGGCCATAGACGACGGACGGGACGCCAGCGAGCGTAGAGATATTGACCTCGAGGAGCCGAGTAAAGCCATTGTCTTCTGCGTACTCTTCAAGATAGACGGCCGCCCCGATCCCGAGGGGCACTGCGACGACGATCGTTCCCATGATGAGCATGAAGGATCCGACAATGGGCGAAACGATGCCTGCTGCTTCAGGAAATCGAGAGGGATAGCTCGTGAGGAACTCCACGCTCAAGCGGCTGGCTCCTTCCCACAGGACTTTTCCGAGCAGGACGACCAAGATCCCGAGGGGGACCCAAAGTGCACTACGGCCGAGCCAGCTCAAAAGTGAGTCTTTCCATCGATGGTCGTAGATCGACGCGTGTCCTTCCAAAGACTTGTTCATCGGTTGCTCGATTCCATGCGAAACCGACGCGCGAGTTGATGGCTCAGGTAATTCATTGCAAAGGTCATCACGAACAGCGTCGCTCCAACCGCGAAGATCGTCTTGTATTCGATACTCTGTGCCGGCGTGTCGCCGAGACTGACGTTGACGATGTAAGCCGTCATCGTCTGGATGGGCTGACGCGGGTCCAGAGTCAGCTGTGGCCGACTGCCGGCGGCGATCGCCACGATCATTGTCTCGCCAATGGCGCGAGATATCCCCAGGATGATGGCAGCGATGATTCCCGAAGCCGCAACTGGCAACAGGACCCTGTAGACGGTGGCTGCTTTGCCAGCGCCGAGTCCCCAGGCCGCCTCCCGCAGATTCTGACCCACGGCTTGCAGCGCGTCGTCCGAGAGCGACGTGACGATCGGAAGGATCATGATCCCGATCACGATACCGGGACTGAGCGCGTTGAAACCCGCGACACCGGGGATGATGGACTGCAGAAGTGGGGTAACGAACGTAAGAGCGAAGAAGCCGTAAACGACGGTCGGCACGCCGGCGAGGACCTCGATCGAAGGCTTGAGGAAACGGCGCTCCGTCGAGCTCGCGAATTCACTGAGATAGACGGCGCCGATGATCCCGACGGGGCCGGCAACGAGCAAGGCAATGAAGGTCGTGAGTAAGGTCCCCCCGACGATCGGCCAGACCCCGAAATGCTTGTTGGCGAAGAGCGGAGTCCACTGTGTATCGCCGAAGAACTCCGCGGGTGAGACCTCCAGGAAGAAAGTGTAGGTCTCGAAGGCGAGGACCGAAATGATACCGAGCGTCGTGCCGATACTGAAGACCCCGCAGGCCAACAACAGCCATTCGATCCATGCAGAGGCCGACTTGCCGTGTTGCCTCGAAATCTCACTCATTCGTCGTCCCGCCCCAGAAGCTCGTCGACGGTTGCGCCCACCTTCGGGCCTCGGTCGAAGAGGGTGCCAATTCGACGGGCTTCGAACCGTGCTCGCACTCGCTCGTACGTCGGCTGAAGCATCGGAATGAAGCCGACGTCGGGGACGAGCTCTCGTGCGTTGTCGAGGTAAAAGGAAACGAATTGTTGAACCGCTTCGCGCTCTGCATCTTCGGCTCGTACGTAGATCATGAGGGGCCTGGACAGCGGCTGGTACATCCCTGAGGCGATCGTGTCGGGGGACGGGGCAACCGGTCCCTGTTTACCGGTTGGTTTTTCATCGTCGATCGGCACCCCCTCGAGCCGAGACTTATTTTCTTCATAATACGCGTAGCCAAAGAAAGCGAGGGCGTTGCGGTCCTTGAGCACGCCGGTGACGAGGACGTTGTCATCTTCACTGGAGATGATGTCGCCACGACTCGCCCCTTCTTCGCCAACTATGGCTTCTGTGAAATAGTCATACGTCCCGGAGTCGACTCCGGGCCCCATCAGACGCAGAGGCTCATCGGGCCAACTGGGGTCGACGTCACTCCACCTCATCACGGACTGCTGCG
This sequence comes from uncultured Myxococcales bacterium, assembly GCA_964477875.1. Lineage (GTDB taxonomy): Bacteria > Myxococcota > Kuafuiibacteriia > Kuafuiibacteriales > Kuafuiibacteriaceae > Kuafuiihalomonas. Next base: position 12,720 of record CAYZFR010000016.1, on the reverse strand, counting down.
CCTCCGGCTCCCACATTCGCTTGAGTTGTTCCACGGTGAGGTGGTCGACCCAGTCGTTTTCGGAATTGACCGCCACCACGATCCCATCGAGCGCGACTGGAAGCTCGATGAACTGGACGCCTCTATCCTCGCATAACCTGATCTCCGAGGGCTTGATCGCCCTCGATGCGCCCACGATCGCGACCTCTCCCTGGCAGAACTTCTTCATCCCTCCGCCCGTCCCGGAGATGCCAATGACGACTCGCCCGCCCTCCCTGAGCAGATACTCTTCGGCGATGGCCTCCTGAATCGGATAGACCGTCGAGGAACCATCGATCCGGATCAGCCCCGCCTCTCTGCTGTCCATACACCCGATGGTGGCAGCGCACATCCACAAGAATGTGCTGGTGAAACGCGGCACGGGCGTCTTCATGTGCCCAAGCTACCCTCGCCCGAATCGAGGGCAAGGGGCTGTTCCGTGATTGCCCAGAACGTCATCCAGTCGTCATGAATTCGTCACATCCTTGGGGAGCGCGAACTCGAGAGGTCGTGACGGAACGACCGTGAAGATGGTTCCGCCATTGAGTAGAAACTATATGTTATCCGGGCTCGACGGGCCGAACAGCACCCCGCCTGCTCGTTCTGCTCAGCGGTGGAGGCGCTTGGCGAGGCCGCGGCGCATTTTGGCGTCGGGGGCTTCGGCGAGGATGGCCTCCAGCGGGGCGGCTTCGCTCGTGCTCAGGTTCCACGCGTTGAGCACCCGCTCCTCGAGATCGAAGCCGCCGAGGTCGGAGAGGATGGGGACGCCCACTCCGACTCCCAGGCCGAGGCCGACCATCCAGCCGCTGAGCTTGGCCCGACCGCCCCGGCTGCGGAACAGGCCCGCCGAGGCCACCCAAAACCCGGCGTCGCCGCCGCGCCAGGAAAGGGGCTCCAAGAGGGCAGCGCGCTCGCCGTACATGCTCGCCACGAAGCCGGCCGCCCCGGCGCCGATGGAGAGGTGGGCCGAAGTTCCGAAGAGCTCGCTCACTCGGAGTTGCCCTCGCACCGGACCGTCCCGCCGCACGTAGCTGAGCTTCGTCCCATCCACTGAAGCGAAACCTGCCCCCGCCTGACGAAAGAGCGCGACCGCGAAGGCTGGCGCCTCGCGATCGAGCTGGCCCTTCAGCCCGGTCAGCGCTTCTGCCAGTCGCTCCGCGACGACGCCGCCATCGGCCTCGGTCCGGGCGAGGGCGAACAGGCGTCCCCACTGCTCGGCCGAGGTCTTGGCCTGGGCCTGGGTCTGGGTCCAGCGGGCCTGGGCCGACTTGGACGCCTTGTCCACCTGGGCCTGGGTTTCGGTCCAGCGCTGCTGCGCGAGTTTCGACGCTTTGTCGACCTGGCTGCGAGCCTCGTCGAAGCCGGACTTTACGCGGTCCCACCAGGGCACGAGATCAAGCTGGCAGGGTCGTCCCGGAAAACCAAGAGATCGGGGCTTCCGGCGGAGGCGGGGCTTCGCCGGGGCAGGATCCCCTCCCTCCGGGACGTGCGTCCCCCCACACGTTTGAACATCTCGGATCCGTCTGACGTAGTACAGGTGTCATGCGCCTCGCGATCTTCGGCCTCGCCCTCGGCACGAGCCTCCTCCTCGCTGCACCCGACGCCCGGGCGCAAGAAGAAGTCCTGACGTGGGCCGAGATCCACGCGACCTTGGATCCCCACGGGACTTGGGTCGACGTGGCGGAGTACGGTCCCGCCTGGCGTCCGACCGGCGTTCGCACCAGCTGGCAGCCCTACAGCGAGGGGCACTGGGAGCGGGAGGGCCTGGAGTGGCTCTGGGTCTCGGACTTCGAGTGGGGCTGGCTCCCCTTCCACTACGGGCGCTGGTACAGCCACGCCAACTTCGGCTGGGTGTGGATCCCAGGCTTCGACTACGCCCCGTCCTGGACGGTGTGGCGCGACGCGGACGAGTACTCGGCCTGGGCGCCGCTTCCGCCTGGGCCATGCTGGCGGGGCACGTCCTTCATCGGCGTCGTCCCGGTGGGCGGCTGGGTGTACACGCCCCGGGCCGTCTTCCGGAGCCGTGTCGTCCATTTTCGGCCCCTCTACCGGCGGCCCCAGGTGCGCTATGTGCACCGGGCTCACGGGCCCTACGTGCGCCCCCGGGCCTACCGAGCCGGACGGCGCCACGTTCGTCCGGGCCGGCCGCCGCCCCATCGGGTGGTCCGTAACCGCAGAGGCAACGTGCTGAGCGGACCTCGCGCCCGCGGCGGAGTTCATCGAAGAGACGTGACGCCCGGGCGCCGCGTTCATCCACGGGGAGATCGGACCACGCGATATCGGCCCGGACACCCGCCAGACCGAGGTCAGCGTCGGGTGACGTCGAGTCGCGGCCGCGGTCGCACCGTTCGAGGGCGACCGGTGCGTGCGCCGGTCCGACGGAAGCCGGCGGTACGCCGCGACCTTTCTCACCGAAGCACGCCCACCGTTCGACGGGCGGCGCCTCGCCGCCGGACGGTGACGCCCGCGCCCACCCGTGGGACCCGGGGCGTGCGCAAGGCCAAGGGCTACAGGGGGCGCACCCGCTTTCGGACCAGCGCCGGCGTGAGCGGGGCCGCTCGGTCGAGCTCGAAGGGCCGCATCCGAGGGCGGGTGCACCGGGGTCGATGAGCCTCAGCGTAGATCGATGGTCGGATCGGCGCCGAAAGCCCTGAGCATCGGCGTCGCGGGTTGGAAGTCCTGACGGAAGTCCTCCCCGTTCGTCCTCTTTGACCCGCCATTTGTGGTCGAGTGGCCGTGGAGCTGTTAGCCCACCTCCGCCTTGTCTTTCGGCCTCCGACACATGCTCGCGGCGACCTTTCTCTTCTCGCTGATGAGCGTCTGCGTGAAGTTGGCCGGTGAGTCCGGCCTCCCAACGGCGGAGATCGTCATGGCTCGGGGGCTCGTAACCCTGGCCCTGTCGGCGGTGATGCTGCGTCAGGCCAGAATCTCACCGTGGGGCGTGAATCGTCGGCTCCTGGTGGCCCGTGGGCTGGCCGGCGTGTGCGGCCTCAGCTGTTTTTACTATTCGGTCACCCATCTGCCCCTCGCCGATGTCTCGGTGCTTCACAAGGTCAACCCGCTCCTCACCTCGATCTTGGCCGCCATGGTCCTCGGCGAAGGCGTCCACGGGCGTGACTTCGCAGCGGGTGCGATGGCGGTGCTGGGCGTGCTGCTGGTGGCTCGGCCGAGCTTCCTGTTCGAAGGCGCGAGCCTCGAGCCCTTCCCCGTCTTCGTCGCCCTCTCGGGTGCCTGCTTCAGCTCCATCGCCTACGTCATCGTTCGCCAGCTCCGAAAGACCGACGATCCGCTGGTGGTGGTCTTCTTTTTTCCCCTCGTCGCCGTTCCCGTCTGTCTGCCGGCCCTGATCCCCGTCGCCGTGTGGCCGCGAGGCGAGCAATGGCTCTATTTGATCGGGGTCGGCGTGTTCACGCAGCTCGCCCAGGTTCAGATGACCAAGGGGCTGCACGCGGAGCGGGCCGGCCGGGCGATGGCGATGAGCTACGTCCAGATCCTCTTCGCCTCCGCCTGGGGTTTGCTGCTCTTCGCCGAGACCCCTCACGTGCTGGCGGGGGTCGGAGCGCTGATCATCTTCTCGGCGACGCTGATCGTCGTACGCGGACGACGCTGAGCCGGCGGCGAGCCAAGAGCGAGAGCAAGAGAAGGCTCAACAGCAGCCAGGGGCCACCGACGGCGACGCGGGTCTCCCGGCAGCTGCACTCGCCCGTCGTGGCGGCGGCGCCGGGGGCTTCATCTGCGCCGGGCTCGGCCCCGTCGGGCGCCTGGCTTGCCGCGGTCAGGCCGGCCAGCAGCAGGATCTCTCGGTTGGCGGCGCCGTCGCCGTCGTCGGTCCCGCCGTCTCGGACCCGAATGCGCAGGCAACGATCGCCGGCGTTCAGGCCGGCGCGGTAGGCCTCGTCGGCTGGGGGTGGGCAGGCCGCTCCGCCAGCGGCGGTGGCGACATCCCCGGCGAAATCGAACCAGGCCGAGCTCTGAAAGACCCGAAGCTCGGTCGGCTCGGCGGGTAAGGGTTCTCGCAGCGGGACGACGAGCGCGACCTCCTGCCCGCTTCGCGCGAGGTCGGTCATGACGAGATCGACGTAGGCGTCGACGGCCTCCTCGGAATCCGACGACAGCTGCTCCGGGCTCAGGCCGACGCCCCGGCCACCCGCGCGCTGGGCGATGGGTCCGAGCAGGAGGCGTACGCCGGGCTCGGCTTCAACGACGTCCGGGCTCAGGGCGCCGTCCGGCGTCGAGAGCCCCATCGGTTGGACGTGGGGCAGCGACCAGGCGTCGAGGGCATCGCTGAGGCCGTCGAGATCCTCATCTTGCGCCTCCGCCTCCTCCGCGATGCCGTCGCCGTCCCGGTCGCCTGGGGCGGGCGCCGGCACCGAAGGCAGGGTCCGAAGCGCCACCCGCCGCACCGTGGTCGCACCCCCTCCGTCGGTGACGCGGATGGTGACCAACAGTCCATCCTCCACCGTCGAAGGATCGACGAGCTGGTCCTCGCCGTCCTCGGCGACGGCGACGTTCGGCGGGAAGGTCCACCGCAACGGCAGGTCGGGGGACTCGAAGTCGATGGCCCGGGCGGTGAAGCGCACCGGTCCGCCGTCGGCAGCGACCACCAGGCCCGGCCGGCCGTCCTGCTCGACGCTGAGCTCGATCCGAGGCGGGGTGTTGGCGCCGTTGAGCACCATGGTCTCGCTGGAGCCAAGGACAGTCCTGAGCACGAGGGGCTGGGCGCCGCCCTGGGGGGTGGAGGTCGAGAACTCCAGGCTCGCCACCAGGTCGTCTCGGTCGAAGCTGAAGGCGCCGTCCTGGCGGTCCGCGAGGCCGCCGGGGTCCTCGATGGCGTAGTTCAGCCGCCGGGACTCGGGGTGGGAGCCGTTGGCCCAGGCGTCGAAGCGCCCGGATCCACCGCCCTGAACCAAGGCCGCCTCGGCAAAGCCGATGAGGGGGTGGACCCAGACCTCCTGTTCGAAGAAGGCCTCTTCGCCGGCGTCGTTGAACTCCCGAAAGAGGATCGCGCTGCGGCCGGGCCTCAGCAGCGCCGGCGCCTCGGACAGCTCCACCTGGCCCTCGGGCACCAAGCCGAGGGCGTCGGGGGGCTCGACGGCGGGCAGAGGCGTGAACAAGCCCACCGCGTCGAGCTCTATCCGGGCCTCGAGGACCGGTTCTGCGACGCCGACCGTCAGCTGGAACGGGGCGCTGTCGGCGTCGCCGTCGTTGACCACCGCCGTCACCTCGGCGAGGCCCGCGAAGCCCGCGTCAGGGGTGAAGCTCGCGCCCATGACGGTGCCGTTCGTCGGCGCCTGGAGCTGGAGGACGAGGTCTCCGGGGACGCGGTCGTCGACGTCTTCCACCTGGAGGTCGGCGATCTCGACGACGACCGGGGTGTCGATGAAGGTGCTGATCGTGGACTGGCCCACGATGACCGGCGGATCGTTGACCGGCTCGACCTCGACCCGAAGCGCGAAGGGGTCGCTTTGCAGCGTCCCGTCGTCCACCCGCACCTGAATCTCGAGGGCTCCGAACAGGTCGGGTGCCGGAGTGACCGTCGTGCCGTCCGCCGTGTAGTCCGGCCCCGGATCCACGACCAGACTGAAGTCGCCCTCGCCATCGGCGTCGTCGAAGTCTACGTCGTCCAGCGACAAGGAGAAGGGCTCGTCTTCGGTCGCGGTCAGCACCGACTGACCGGTGATGATCGGGGCGTCGTCCACCGCCTGTACTTGCACCTCCAGGGTGAAGGTGTCGCTGGTGTCACTGCCGTCGCTCACCTGCAGGTCAACTTGCAGAGAGCCCGTGAAGTCGGGGGTAGGAAAGAGCTGGGCGCCTGCGAAGCCGTAGTTGTTACCTTCGAGCAGCACCACCGAGAGCGCGCTCAGCTCGTCGTCGACGTCTTCGACCTCGAGATCGGCGATGGAGATGACCCGCTGACCGTCTTCGTCCACGCTGACCGGTGACTGCCCGGTCACGACCGGCGGGTCGTTGATCGGGTCGACGACCACGGTGGCAAGGAAGTCGGCGCTGTCCGCCTCCCCGTCGTTTACTCGGAGACCGACCTGCAGAGTCCCCGAAAAATCGGGATCCGGGGTCAGGACGTCGCCGCTGGCGCCGTAGTTGGCGCCAGGCAGGACCTGCACCGTGAAGCTGGAATCGTCGGGGTCGTCGATCGTCAGATCGGACGTCTGGATCGTGAGCGGCACGTCCTCGTCGGTCGAAAGGCCAGGGGCGGCCGTGATCACGGGCCGGTCGTTGACCGGATCGACGGTGATGCTGACCGCGAATGGCGGGCTGGTGAGCTCGCCATCGAACACGGTGGCGATGGCCGTCATCGTCCCGGCGAAGTCGGGGTTTGGCGTCACGACGCCGACTACTTGGGTTCCGTTCGTCACCATGGTGAGGCCGAGGGTGAAGCTGGTGTCATCGGGATCGACGATGGTGAAGTCCGTGGGCCGGACCGTGATCGGAGTGTCTTCATTCGTTCGCAGATCAGCTTGCTGCGTGATGATGGGGGGGTCGTTGACCGGAGTGACGGTGAGCAAGGTGTCGAAGGGCTCGCTGTCGTCGGTGCCGTCACTCACCACGACGGGAACGGTGAGGTTCCCGAAGAAGTTGGCGTCGGGGGTGAGCGTGTTCCCGGCCAGCGCGTAGCCGTTGCCGGGAAGGACGCGGATCGTGAAGCCAGTCATGTCGTCGGCGTCGGTGAAGACCACGTCGCCGATGGCGTAGGTGAAGCTCGTGTCTTCGGGGACGGTGAGAGTCCGCTGGTTGGTGATCACCGGCGCGTCGTTGACCGGCGTTACGTCGATCATCACGTCGAGAGGGGCGCTGCTCAGATCGCCGTCGTCGACGGTCAGCGGGACGGTCAGCGTACCGTTGAAGTTCAGGTCCGGTGTGACCGTGGTGCCGGCCACGGTGTAGTTCATTCCCGGCTGAAGGCTGAGGGAGAAGCTCGTGTCGTCGGGATCGTCGATCAGCAAGTCGGCGGAGGTGAGCTCGAGGGCCACGTCTTCGTCGGTTTGAAGGGGCTTCTGGCCGGTCAGGACGGGAGGGTCGTTGATCGGATTGATGGTGATGGTCAGATCGAAGGGAGCGCTGTCCTGGATCCCGTCGTTGACGGTCGCCGGCACGGTGAGGGTCCCGTCGAAGTCGGCGTCGGGGGTCACGGTGCTGCCCGACACCGTGTAGTTTGGACCCGTCTCCAGCGACAGGCTGAAGTCGTCCGGAAAGACGTTGTCGGGATCGGTGACGCTGAGGTCGCCGAGCGCGATGCTCAGGCTGGTGTCCTCGTCGACCGACAGCGGATCCTGGCCGGTGATGACCGGGGACTCGTTCGCCTCGACCCAACCGAGCTCGTAGAGCAGCTCCTCGGTCAGGTCGGTGTCGAAAGTCGAGGTGCGACTCGGCTCCATCAGTTGGTCGGGGCTGAGGCCGGTGTCGAAGTGCGAGATCGAGGAGCCGCTGGCGAAGGTGCTGGGCGCGTACATCTCGACCCGAGACTGATTGAGCCCGCTCGTCAGGCCGGTAGCGGCGTCGTTGACCCCGCTCCCCGTCCACACCAGGTCGCCGTTCGTGCCCGCGGTCTGCCGCTGGGCGTTGGTGGCCGAAGCCGCGTCCAGGTCTCGATTGTTCGCTGCGTCGCGCAGAAATATGACGTACTGATCGTCGGTCCCGAACAGGCTCGGGTTGTTCGTGAAGCCCGCCAGTTCACCGGTCGAGAAGTCGGCGAAGGTCTGAAAGCCGAGGCCGTGGGCGAGCTCGTGGAGCGCGACGTCGTAAAAGGGGATGTCGGAGCCGGAGGGCGCGGTCGTCCCGTAGTGCCAGTCGGCGCCGCCGAGGCAGTTGGGGAGGTTCGGATCGTCGAGATCCGAGTTGAAGGTGGCCACGATGTCCTCGGGGAAGGCGCTCTGGGCCGAGGTGTTCAGGTCGCTGCCGGCGAGGGAGTTGGCGAGGGCGGCCGAATAGAGCGTGTCGATCTCGGGGGCGTTGGTGAAGTTTTGATGGACGCTGCGGGCGCCGGCCGCGCCCAGGACGGCGCTGTTGTTGGTGCAGCCGAGGGAGGTGAAGCTGACCGCGACCTCGATGTCGACCGAGCTCTCGAGCCGGTCGGCCCAGAACTCGGCCGCGTCTTCGAGGGTGTCCCCCCGGTCTTGGGTGTAGCCGCCATTGGCCGGAAACTTCAGGACGAAGGTCGAGCCCTTGCCGGTGATGGTGAGGGTCGTCTGGGCGGCGGCAGGCGAGGTGAACAAGGCGCAAAGGGCGGCGAAGACGAGGCGCTTCATGGCTCAGTACTCCGTGATTTCGATGTCTCCATCCTCGCTGACGGTGGCGACGGGGACGAAGAGAGCGGGCCCGCCCAGCTCGACGAAGGTCGAGCCGTCGGAGGCGGTGCGGAGGCGAGGGTCGGCGCCCTGCTGCTTCAATCGCAGCACCTGGGCCCGCACGGCGGGGGACAGATCGTCGAGGGCCGGGGGCGGCGCCGAAGCAGACGAGGCCGGCGGTGCCTCGTCGGTGCCCGACCCCGACCGACCGGCGGCGCCGGGGGCGGCGGCGTCGACGCCGGCGGACGCTCCGGAATCGCCGCCTGCGGTCGAGTCCGTCCGCCTCGCGGTCGGGTCGGCCGGCCCATCGCGCGCCGCGCTGGATCCGCCATCCGCCGGCGCCCGCTCCCTCGGCGAGGCTTGGCCGTCGGAGGTTGACGCTTCGGCCGGCGATTTGGCGCCACGCTCGGCTTGGTCCTCGTGGCTTTGGGTCCCCCACCAGAGGACGAGCCCGAGCAGGAGACAGGGGATGGTGGTGATCAGAAGGAGGCGTCGCATTGGGCGGCGGGCCGGAGCATACCCGGATCTCGACCTCGCCGCTTCCGTGAGGCCCGGAGGGAGCCCCCGCGCCTCGGTTAAAAGCGCTCAGTCGTCGAAAGGAGGGTGCGGATGGCCCGTGTCGTCCCGGAGGAGAATGGCGGGGAGGACCCGGCCAGGTTCGAATTCGGCCTCGCCGGCCGGCAGCAGGACCAAGGCGTCCACGTCCACCATGGAGGGCAGAGAGCCCGAGCCTTGGAGACGATGGAGGTGCAACGCCCACCCTTCCGCTGTCTGGGTGAGCTTTCCGCGGGCCAGCTCGGGGCGGCCGGGGCTATGCCGGTGGGGATGGTTCAAGCGGACGGCGTGGGGCGGACGGAAAGGTCGCGGGTCGCCCAGCATCTTCTTGAGGCCCGGCCGCACGAAGACCTCGAAGGTGACCATGCTGCTGATCGGATTTCCTGGGAGCCCGACCACGGGGACCCGTCCCGGACCCACGCCGAAGGTCAGCGGCTTGCCGGGCTTGACCGCCACCTTCCAGAATTCGGCCTCGATTCCAACGCCTTCGAAGGCGGCCTTTACGTGGTCGTGCTCCCCGACCGAGACGCCGCCTGAAGTGAGCACCAGGTCGTGCTTCATCGCCCGACCCAGGGCCTCCTCCAGGGCGTCCTTCGTGTCGGAGACGATGGGGAACACAGTGGGCAGGCCCCCCGCCTCCCGCACCTGGGCGGCGAGGGCGTAGGCGTTGCTGTTGAAGATCGTCCCCGGCTCCAGAGGCTCTCCCAGCTCCCGAAGCTCGTCGCCGTTGGTGAGGATGGCGACGCTGGGCCGTCGATGCACGTCGACGCTCGCGATGCCCTGGGATGCGAGGAGCCCGAGCTCACCCGGTCCGACGCGAAGGCCCTTCGACAAGAGGGGCTCCCCGGCTTTGGAGTCGCTGCCCTGGGCCCGCACGTTCTCCCTCGCCGCCACCGGAACCTTCAACCGAATCCGGTTCCCCTCCGACGCGACGTTCTCTTGCATGACGACGGCGTCGGCGCCTTCAGGCATGGGCGCGCCCGTGAAGATCCGCATCGCCGCATCGTGGGCAAGAGGCGGAGGCGGCACGCCCCCCGCCCGGCTCTCTGCGATCACTTCGTATTCTCGATCCGGGGACGCCTTTTCGGAGTTCAGTGCGTAGCCATCCATGGCGCTGTTGTCGAAGGAAGGGGCGTCGTTGCGGGCGAGCACGTCCGCCGCCAGGTGCCGGTGGAGAGCGTCGGGCAACAAGAGCCGCTCCGAGCCCATGGCCTCGAAGGCGGGCAGCATGGCGTGGAGGGCCTCTCCGATGCGCTTCATCGGCGCCGGCATAACGTCTTCGCGGGCGGCGGTCGACCTCGAAGGCCGACCGCCACCTCGAAGGCGCTCAGGGCTGCAGAAAAGCCAGCGCTTCGGAGTCCTCGCTGGGAAGGGCCACCGCAGTCAGGACGATGCGGTCGTCGGTGGGAAGAAATTGGAACGACTGCTTGTCGCTCAGGCATTCTTCGATCGAAGAGACCGCGACGCAGCGCCAGCGCTCGTAGCGGGAGTCTTCGCCCACCGACTCGACCGTCAGCAGCAGGACCGAGCGCATCGGCCAATTCCGGATCGCCACGTCGAAGCGGGCCTGGGCGGCGTCCTCGACGCGCGGTGCCACCACGATGTGTGGTACGTACATTCGCTCGAACTCCACCGTTCCCTTTTTTTGAAGCCCGTCGGGCTCCAATGCGAGTCGTTCAATATCCAGGACTTGCCTGGTTTCGGCGCTGGCGCTCGTGGCCAGCATCATGGTCATGCACGCGCCTGCGATTGTGATCATCTTCATCATCATCTTCGTTGCTCCTCTCTCTCTCTACTCGGCACTCGCCGAGCGTTCACTCATGAAGAGGAGGCATCGACGACGCGATTCAAAATCTTCGGGTGCGTCGAAGCGTCTTCGTGACAGTCACGCTGTGTCATCGCGAAAGATGTCGAACCAAGTGTCGTTGGGGAGACAGGAGGGTTCACGAGGTGGAGGATCGATTTTGCACGCTGCTTCGACGTCATGTGGAGGGACGGCTTTCGAGAGAGGGTGAACGGTCACTCATCGAACTCCACATGTTGCACTTTCGACTTCGGGTGGAGCGGCTTCCCCGGGCCTGGTTTCCCGGAATGGAGAAGTCCCTGGCGTCGATTCGTTCTTTGTCCAACGGTGCGTACGCCCACCTGGTCCATGAGCCGGTTCGGCGGGATCTTCCCTCCTTCGTGGTCGCCTGCTTGGACCACGAGGGGCACGAGTTGTCTTGGCTGTACTACTGGCCTCGCTCGGCCTGCATGCAGTGGCTCAGGGGGCAGTCTCGGGAGCAGCTCGCCCCGGTCGAGCGCCTGCGGCGAAACGCAAGGAACCAGCTCCGGAACGGAGGCTTCGAGCCGGCCCGTTCGCATCGCGGAGAGCCGGCCTGGGTGCCTGCGCACTGGACAGGGGCCCAGCGCTCGCGCAGAGCTCAGTCGCTCGAGGGGCTGAGCGTCGACGTCGATCGGCTTCGTCCCAAGGAGGCCGTCGTCGCGATCATGGAGGCAGCGGGAGCGCCGTTGACCCTCACCCAGATCGTCGGCCTGTGGGCCCGGGGTTTGGCGCTGGAAGGGCGCGAGCAGTACATCGAAGACACGGATGAGGTCGGCAGCGACGCGGTCTCGGTCCAACATCGGATCGAGGAGCGCGAGCTGTTCGAAAAGATTCGGACCTTTTGGGAAGAGCGGATGACGCCTCATGAGCGGGCCCTGCTGTCGGCGCGGGGCTACGGGGGTGAAGAGCGGCTGCGCCCCTTCAGGGAAGTGGCCGACGAGCTCGGCGTGTACGGACCGGAGCGCTGGCGTCAGCTCGAGCGGCGACTGCTCGCAGTGGCGCGGGAGGTCTTCGAGGAAGACCCCCGAGACCAGGTCGCCGAACTCTTGGCTGGGGTGATCCGCGAGAGCCGTCACCCGGCGTGAGACGTACGGGATCAGTTCCCGTTCAAGGCGGCGAGGGCGGCCTCGTGCAGCTCGCCCGAAGCGGCGGCCACGATGCGCCCTGCGCCGTCGGCCGGGCCGCCGGTCCAATCGCTGATCACGCCCCCCGCCCCGCGCACCACCGGGATCAGGGCCGCCACGTCGTAGCGCTGCAGACCCGTCTCCACCACCAGGTCGAGGTGGCCGCCGGCCAGGAGCGCGTACGCGTAGGCGTCCATTCCGAAGCGCGCAACCTGCACCCGACGAGAAAGGGATGCGAAGGCCGCCGCCTCTTCCTCCGAAAAGTAACCCGTCGGGTGGGGCCGCGGATCGGTCGTACTGAGCCGGACCTCCGACAGCTGGATGCGGCCCGAGCACTGGAGCCGCTCGGTTCTCGGCCCCAGGTACCGCGCGCCGTCCGCCGCCCCCACCCAGCTCTCGCCGGTGAAGGGCTGATGAATGACGCCGACGATGGCCTGCTCGTTCTCTTCCACCCCGACCAGGGTGGTCCACGCCGTCGTCCCGCAGATGAAGCCCCGGGTGCCGTCGATCGGATCCAGGATCCAGCGGTAGGGGCCGGATCCGGGCTCGTTTCCCTCTTCCTCCCCCAGGATGCCGTGGCCGGGGTGAGCCTCGGCGATGGCGCTCCGCATCGCGCGCTCCGCCGCGCGGTCCCAGCGCGTCACCGGATCGAAACCGGCGCCTTTTGTTTTGTCCTCGACCTCGTGCCGCCGGCGAAAGCCGGCCAGGGCCGCCTGCCCGCCGCGCTTCGCCACCAGCACAGCGCTTTGGGTCAAAGGATCGTCCAGCCTCACCACCCGGCCACGCTGCCGGTCCAGGGCCCCAGGGTAAAGGGGAGGCGACCGACCGGCTGGTGCCCCTCGGGCCTAGTGTCCTGAGTCAGTAGAAACTTGAAAAACGAAGGCCGAGTCGAGCT